>JAPLID010000035.1 GCA_026389285.1 Cyanobacteriota bacterium | reverse complement strand
TGGTCATTGATGGACAGTCTGGTGGTCATGGCTTGGCCCTGGTTGACCTGTCCACAAAACCGGGGGCGGCCCATCTGGGAGCACGACTTCGATGGCAACAGCAGGGTGCTGGCCCAGGTGCGCTCAATGCAGACCGGCGAGCGCATCGCCATCAAAGCGGCCACCAGGAGGAAGGCCGGCCTTATCGATTCGACTGATAAGGCGAGAAGAGCCTGCTACTCTTGATCAGTTCGCCAAAGGTGGCGACTTGGTCCCATTGCCATGCCCATCCAGCGTCTGATGAGTGACGAGGCTCTCCTTCGGGAGCTGGGGCAGCGCATCGCCCGCCTGCGCCTGGAGCGCAACCTCACCCAGGCCCAGCTGGCCGAGCAGGCCGGTATCTCCAAGCGCACCCTCGAACGCCTTGAATCCGGAGCTGCCGCCACCCAGCTCTCGCTGTTCCTGCGCGTGCTGCGACAGCTGGATCTCCTTGAGCGGCTGGAGCAGCTGCTTCCCGAGCCCCAGCCCTCACCCTTGGCCCTGCTGCAGCAGCAGCAAGCAACGCGCAAGCGTGCCAGTCGCCGACGCCTCACCAAACACGCCACCTCCTGGAGCTGGGGGCAGCCATGACCGTTGCGGCCGTTGAACTCTGGGGTACACGCATCGGCGCTGTGGCTCTCACCGATTCCACCGGTGTCGCCGCCTTCGAATATGAGCCCGCGTTCCTGGCCAGTGGCATCCAGTTGGCGCCCCTCATGATGCCGCTGGAAGAGCGCGTCTACAGCTTCCCTGAATTGCCACACCGCACCTTTCGTGGCCTGCCGGGGCTCCTCGCCGATTCCCTGCCCGATCGCTTCGGCAACAATCTGATCAACGCCTGGTTGGCTCGGCAGGGCCGCACGCCGGAGAGCTTCGATGCCGTGGAGCGGCTCTGCTACACCGGCCAGCGGGGCATGGGTGCCCTGGAATTCATGCCGGCCCAGGGGCCCGGCGCCGAAGCCAGCGGGTCCATCCAGATCGCCGACCTCGTGACCCTGGCTTCCGAGATCCTGTCGCAAAAGGAGGGTTTGGCCACCTCCTTCCAGGAACCCGAGCGGGAGCGAGCGTTGCAGACAATCCTCCGGGTTGGCACATCGGCGGGGGGGGCCAGGGCCAAGGCGTTGATTGCTTGGAATCCCAGCACTGGTGAGGTGCGCTCCGGCCAGCTGGAGGCTCCGCCGGGATTCAGCCACTGGTTGCTGAAGTTCGATGGCGTGAGCGGCAACAAGGACAAAGAACTTGAAGATCCCCAAGGCTATGGCTTGATTGAACTCGCCTACAGCCGAATGGCCCGGGCTGCGAAGATCACCATGAGCGACTGCCATTTGCTGGAGGAGAATGGCCGCAGCCATTTCATGACACGACGCTTCGATCGCGATGACGCCGGCAATAAGCTGCATATGCAGTCGCTCGGAGCCCTGGCCCACTTCGATTACAACGAACCAGGCAGCTACAGCTACGACCAGGCTTTTCTTGTGATGCGCAATCTCCAGTTACCGATACGGGATCTCGAAGAGCAGTACCGGCGCATGGTGTTTAATCTCGTAGCCCGCAATCAGGATGATCACGTCAAGAACATCGCTTTTCTGATGGATCGCACTGGCCAATGGTCGCTTTCGCCGGCCTTCGACATCACCTGGAGCTTTAATCCCGCTGGCGGCTGGACAGCCACCCATCAGATGTCCGTCAATGGCAAGCGCGATCAGTTCAACCGGGCCGACCTCCTGGCCGCGGGCCGGTCCGCTCAGCTGAAGCGTGGCCGAGCCGAAGCCATCGCCGTGGAGGTCATCGCCGCCGTTCGCGATTGGCCGCGCTACGCGGCTGAAGCCGGGGTGCCAGAGGATCGCTATGGCGAGATTCAGGCCAGCCACCGCCTCGATCTGCTGCAGCTCCAGCACCCCGAGCCGCAGTCATGATCCGCCAGATCCGTCGAAAAACTCAGCTCCCAAGACATTTCTCGCCCTTTATGACGAGTAAAAGCCGGGGTTTGGCGTGGATGCTGGCCCCAGCCTGCGGCCCTGTGGGAGCCGTTCCCTGCTGAGCCAGAACTCATTCTTGACTGGGCAGTTGTCCGCCCCCTGCTGGTTCGTGGGTGCCATGACCGGTGGCGCCGATCAAACCAATCGCTTCATCGATGAAGGCATCTGGGAGCACAACTTCGACGACAACAGCAGGGTGCTGGCCCAGGTGCATTCGATGCAGACCGGCGAGCGCATCGCCATCAAGGCGGCCTATGTCAAGAAACACGGCCTGGATTTTGAAACCGGGGGCAACACCGTGTCGGTGATGGCGATCAAGGCCACCGGTGTGATCGCCGAGAATATGGGGGATGGCCGCCGCCTACGCGTGCATTGGCAACGCGTTAGCCCTCTCCGCGAGTGGTACTTTTATACCTACCAGCCCACGATCTGGAAGGTCACCCCCGGCGATTGGAAAACCGATGCCCTGATCGATTTCGCCTTCCAGAACAAACCGCAGGACATCGATCGCTTCCTCAACGACCCTTACTGGCGGCAACGCTTCGGCACCGATCCCAAGGAACACAAGAGATTCCGTTGGGCTCGTTTCTACCAGGCCATCGCCGATGGACTTCTCAGTCACGCCGCCGATCGCGGCCGGCTGGTTGCCTTCCTGAAGCAGCTGCAGCCCAGTGTCGAGGGGCTCGGCCTGCTCAGTGGTGATCAGTTCGCTGATGGCAACAAGGGCTTCATTCAGGACATTGATCCCTTCACCCTGTTTGGCCTGTTCAACCGCGGCATCAAGGACAGCAACCGACAGGCCATCGCTTCGGCCCTTGCCCAGTTCCTCGGCGTGGAGGAGGCCGTGCCGGAGAGCTTCGAGGGCATCCCAGTGCTCAACAATCAAAAGTCGTGGTTCTTCCCCTACGACAAAAACCGCGACCCCGCCCAGATCGATGCCCTCTGGCAGGTTTTCCAAAGTGGCCTGGTCCTGGCCGAGGCCGACACTGAGCAGGCTGTCGAGGTGTTTAGCCGCGACTTCGATGCAGCTATGGTGTACTACGGCGTGGCCTGGAACCTCACCTTCGGGCTCTACTGGTGCCGGCCCTGGAGCTTCCTCAGCCTCGATGAGCGCTCCCGCAGCTACATCAGCGAAAAGCTGCGCCTCACCATCGGCCGCAACGGTCCCAAGCACCGCTGCAGTGCTGCCGACTACCTGCAGTTGATCGATGCCCTCAAACAGCGCTTCGAGGAGCCTGACTTCAGCGCCCACTCATTTCCCGAGCTCTCCTTAGCGGCCTGGACTAATACAGGCAGCGCGTCCGACCCTTTCGACGCCGAACCAGAGGATGACGAGTCAACCGTCATTGACTTCGACAACATCCCAATCGTGGAGCCAGACATCTCCCTGACGCCCTACGGCATCAATGACATCCTTGCCGATGGCTGCTTCCTGCCCCGCAGCGAACTGGAACGCATCCTGCTCCGTCTGCGTGACAAGAAAAATCTGATCCTGCAGGGTCCGCCTGGCACCGGCAAAACTTGGCTGGCCAAACGCCTTGGCATGGCCTTAGTGGGGCATCTGGTGCAGGAGCAGCAGCTGCGTTCCGTGCAATTCCACCCCAACCTCTCCTACGAGGATTTCGTGCGTGGCTGGCGGCCCAACGCCAACGGCGGGCTTGCCTTGCATGAGGGGGTGTTTATGCAGATGGTGAAGGGCGCCCTCGACAACCCCAGCCAGATCTATGTGCTGGTGATCGAAGAGATCAACCGCGGCAACCCCGCCCAGATCTTCGGGGAGCTGCTCACCTTGCTGGAAGCCGGCAAGCGCACCCCTCGTGATGCGATGCAGCTCTGCTACCCGGATCCTGATGGCGTACACCGACCGGTGCACGTTCCCGAAAACCTCTACGTGATCGGCACCATGAACATCGCCGATCGCTCCTTGGCCCTGGTGGACATGGCCTTCCGCCGCCGTTTCGCCTTCGTCGATCTGGAGCCATTCCTGGGCACTGCCTGGCGGGAGTGGGTGGTGGGCAGCATGCAGCTGGAGGCGAGTGCAGCCGACACGATCCAGCAGCGCCTGGAGCAACTCAACAGCACCATCACCGCCGACAGCCGTCTCGGAAAGGCCTTCCGTATCGGCCACAGCTATGTCACTCCCAGTCAGAGCCTGGAAGACCGCTCCAGTCGCGACTGGTTCGCCGAGGTCGCGGCCACGGAACTCAGGCCGCTGCTGCACGAGTACTGGTTCGACGCGCCCGATGTGGCCGACCGGGAGGCGGATCGCTTACTGGAGGGGTGGTGAGTATCCCCGTCCGCAATATCTGGTGGCTGATGCTTTACGCCTCAGATCTCGGTAAATGCAGCGATCCGGCCAAGCTTGCGGCAGAAGACTTGCCAGAAGAGATTGCTGACCTGGTTGCAGAAATCCTGGCTCGAGCCGTCGAGCAACGCCAGCGGCGGCAGCTTTCTACTGCCTTCCGCCAAAAGGAGGCCGTGCTGAGCCGTGTGCGGGGTCGTATTGACCACCTGACTACAAGTCGTCGGCAGTTACTGGCCAAAGGGCAGGTGGCCTGCCGCTTTGAGGAACTATCGATCGACAGTCCCCGCAATCGCTACGTACGGGCAGCCCTCGATTGCGTCTCCCGGCTTGTCAGTAAGCCGTCACTAGCCCACCGTTGCCGGGGCCTGGCCCATGGTTTGCGCAATCAGGGGGTGGTGGGAGTGGCCCCCAGCCGTAGACTGGCTGCGGGCACTGTTCGAAAAGGCGATCGGTGGCTTCTACCGCTTGACCCTTGATCCCAACCAGTGGCTGGTGAGCACGGGGAAATCCATGAGCTGGCAGAAAGAGGAAGCCACCGCTGGTATCGACAAGGTGTTCCCTTCCATGCGCACGGACATCATTCTCGATCGACGTGATGCCCACCAGCGCCTGGTGATCGACACCAAGTACACCAACGTGTTCAGGAAGGGCAGATATCGCGACCAGTCTCTGAAGACTGGATATATCTACCAGCTCTATGCATACCTTCGCTCTCAGGAGGGAAGAGGTAATCCTTGGGCAGATCAGGCGGATGGTCTACTGCTCCATCCTGCTATTGATGACCATGTGGATGAATCCGTAAGGATCCAGGGGCATCGGATGCGATTTGCGACAGTCGATTTAGCTGCTACACATCAGGAAATCAGCGGTCAGTTGTTGAAGCTGTCTACCTTCTGAGGAGCCAACCTCGCTATCCTTGCCAACGGCTTTGTAAAGCGTGTCCGGTAGCCAATACAGAAGCTGCAACGCACTCAGGAGGCGATAAATCCCTCAGGCTTCGTAGCCACCCCCTCCGGCGCAATCAACTCCAACGCCTGCCTGGCCTCCCCCAGCACCTGGAACAGCACCTGGGGCTCGTCCTGCAGCAGGCTGATCCAGTGCTCCAGATAGGCGGCGTGGCTCTGCAGCTCACTGCCGATCTCCAGCCGCTCGCCCAGAAGCACGGCTCCCAGCTCAGCGACCAGCTCCTCTCGGGCATAACGGGGCTTGCCAAAGGCGCCACCGAGATCGCGCTCGAGGCGGGAGGCATGGCCTGTGGAATGGACCTGCTCATGGGCCCAGGTGGCATAGAAGGCTGCCGGGGAATCAAAGCTGGCGCTATCCGGCAGCTGGATGCGATCAAGCTGGGGCAGATAGAAGGCCCGATCACCGCCATAGCTGACCGCCACCGGCCAGGCGGAGAGCACGACCTCTGCTGCCGCTAAGCGCTCCGGCTCAGGCCGGGCCTGCAGGCCGGCTGCTTCTTGCCGGGCCCCGATCAGCTCAGCCAGCCCTGGCCCCTCCAGATCGGCGGCATTGAAGACGGCCACCGGCCGGTAGCTGGCCCAACTGCGCAGGGTGACTTCCCCGGCTTCGCCTGGCTCCTCGCGGCTGTGCAGCTGGGGCCGCAGGATGTGAACCGCCTTGCTGCCTCTGCGGGGGAAGATGCCGAGCTTCTTGGCCTCGGCAAAGCCGCACCAGAACGGCAGGGCTGAACCCCGAATGTGCATGCCGAGGGTGAGCAGGATCGGATTGGCGCCGCGGTAGCGATGGCCCGAGATCAAGTTGACGTGGTGGCCGCCGCCAGTGCCATCGAACGTTTTGTGTGAACGGGACTTGGAGCGGCTGTCCCCAATGGCCCTTCCGGTCGTTCACGGGGCACCGTCAGCCGAGGAAGGTGCCATCGTTGGCAAGCGAGTGGAAGCTGCCGAGGCGATCGCGGCCCACGCTCAGAGGTCGAAAAGGACCCCGTGGATGTAAGACTCGGTCCACTCCTTGCCATGGAATCGGCCCAGCATGCCCCGGGCCGGATCCTTCTCGGCGCGATAGGCCACATAGCTGCGCTGCCCGGCCAGTAGCTCCTGGCGGCGCTCGTCACTCACGGGTTGGGCCTCGGCCACCAGCTGCAGGTAAAGGTCGAGGTAGGCGACGAAGGCCGGGAAGACGGCGTTCTCGATCAGCGCGTCGCCGTCGGTGCCCAGGGGAAGCCTTGTCCAGAGGAAGCCGGG
>JAPLID010000034.1 GCA_026389285.1 Cyanobacteriota bacterium | reverse complement strand
TCAAGCCCGGCGACCTGGAGGAGTGGTTCGCGGTTTCGCCAACGACAACTCAGGAATGGCTGCGCGACTGGCAGGCAGAGGGTCTACTGGAGCCAGCGAAGCCAGGTCAACGCATACGCAGCTGGCGGCTCTGTGAGCCCTGGCTGGGGTGGGTCGTAGGCCAACCGCACCAACAGGAATAAGACAAGTGAATCAAAGCAAAACACGCACCCCTCGCTAAGCCAATCCAGTCCAGGCATGCTTCAGGGCTAGTAAATAAGCCAACTCGCCATTCAGCGTTAGCACCCATTTCTTGCCTCCATGCCCCGCCACCCCGCCACCCCTCCACCACTGACCCCGAACTCCTGGCCCACCAGGAGTGGCTGGGCTATCTGCAGCCGGTGGGCCTGGTGGTGGCCCCGGCGGCGATGCAGGACGCCGGCTGGGTGGTAACCCGCAGTGGCAGTGAGCTGATCGAGCGGCAGGAGCGCTACCGGGAATCGCTGGAAGCCCTTGGCTGCGATCCGGAGGCCGATCCAGACGAGCGCAGGCTGGGTTTCAGCCGCATCGAGACCCTGCTGGTGGAGAACCTGGGCTGGAGTGCCGATCAGGTTCGGCGCGAACCGAGCCAGATTGAGCTTTACACCAGGGAGCTGCCTGAACTCGGCGAAACCCTCGCCCCCAGCGCCGTGGTGCCAGCGGCCTCGGGGGAGGGCGTCCAGCTCCTGGTACTGGAACTGGCGGCCGGAACGGCCCTGGATCAGAAGTTCGTTGCTGGCGAGCATCTGTGGAGGGCCACGCCCCAGGAACGCTTCGAGCGGCTGCTGCGCGAAACCGGCGTGGAGGCAGGGCTGCTGTTTAACGGCAGCCAGCTGCGCCTGGTGGTGGGCCCCAAGGGCGAAAGCTCCGGCCAGCTCACCTTCGTCCTCAAGGAGCTCGCTGAGGTGGGTGGCCGCTTGATGTTTGCGGGGCTGGATCTGCTGCTGGGCCAGAGCCCGGTGTTCCTCGATCCCGATGGCTACCGGCTAGCTGATGTGCTGAAGCAGAGCCGTAGCTTCCAGGCGGTGGTGGGCAATGCCCTGGCCGACCAGGTGCTCGCCGCCCTGTGGGAGCTGCTGCGCGGCTTCCAACGGGCCGATGAGTTGAGCCAACGGCAAGACATCGTGTTGCTTGCCGACCTGCCGGAGCGGGACCCACAGCAGCTCTATGGCGGCCTGATTGGTGTTCCTGCTCTACGCCGAAGACGAGGCCTTGATGCCCGCCGATGCGGTGTATAAGCAGAACTACAAGGTGAGTGGCCTCTTCGAGCGGCTGCAGCAGGACGCCGCCGACTACCCCGACACCATCGAGCAGCGCTTTGGCGCCTGGGCGGGGCTGATGAGCCTCTGCCGGCTGGTATACGCGGGCGGCGGCGCCACCACGGGCTACCTGCCGGCGCGCAAGGGTCAGCTGTTTGAGCCCGGGGCCTATCGGTGGCTGGAAACCCCCTGGATCAGCGATGGAGCGGTGCTCGCCGTGCTCAGCAATCTGCTGGTGGTGAAGGGGGAGCGGATCAGCTACCGGGCCCTCGATGTCGAGCAGATCGGCTCGGTGTACGAGGGGATCATGGGCTACGCGGTGCGGCGAATCCCCGGCCGCTGCATCGGCCTCAAAAGCAAACCCCAGGGGGCCAAGAAGCAGCTCACCATGGCGGTGGATCTAGATGCCCTTCTGGCTATGCCCGGCGGCAAACGCAAGGCCTGGCTGGAGGAAGAGGCCAGCACCACCCTGCCGCCGAAATCTGCAACGGCATTGAAGGACGCCAGCAGCGAAACCGAGCTGTTGGAAGCCCTAGTTCCGCGCATCAACCGCGAGCTGTTCGATGGCCCCCAGGCGGCCGGCGGCCTGGTGTTCCAACCCACCGAGGAACGGCGCCGCAGCGGTAGCCATTACACGCCCCGCGCCCTGACGCGGCCGATCGTGGCGGAGGCGTTGCGCCCCTGGCGGTCGCGATGCCACCACCAAGCCCACGGCAGAGCAGATCCTGGCCCTCAAAATTTGCGATCCGGCCATGGGCTCGGGGGCGTTCTTGGTGGAGAGCTGCCGCTACCTGGCCGAGTTGCTGGAACTGGCCTGGAACCGGGAGGGCCTGCGGGAGGCCCTCAAGCCCGGCGGCCAGGCCCATGGCGAAGAGCCGCTGCTCTATGCCCGCCGCCTGATCGCCCAGAGCTGCCTCTATGGGGTGGACAAGAACCCGTTTGCGGTGAACCTGGCCCGCCTCAGCCTCTGGCTGGTGAGCCTCAGCAAGGACGCACCGTTCACGTTTGTGGATCACGCCCTCAAGTGCGGCGATTCGCTGGTGGGCATTGAACGCAGCGACATCGAAGCGGCCTTGAAGGGAGCCAGCCTGCAGCGCGAACTGCAGATCGAATACCTGGAGCAGGTGCGCCAGCAGGAGGCCAGGAGCTTCGCGCTATTCCATGCCGACAGCCGCAGTGATGCCGACGACGCTCAGAAGCGCCAAGCCCTCGATGCGCTGAACGCCAGCACGGCGTACCTGCGCACGGTGGGCGATCTGCTGGTGGCGGCGTTTTTCAACGGAAAGAAGCCGAAGGACCGCGAAGAGCTGAAGCAGCTGTATCTGGCAGCCACGCTGCAGCACAGCTCAGCCGATGCGCTGGAGGAGGAGCTGGCTGAACCGCTGGAGCAGCTACGTGAGGGCGAAAGGGGGATTCGGCCGCTGCACTGGCAGCTGGCTTTTCCGGATGTATTCGGGCGGCCGGAGCCAGGATTCGATGTGTTCGTGGGCAATCCGCCCTTCGCCGGTGGCAAGCGCATCAGCACCGTGGCTGGCGACTCCTACAAGGAATGGTTGCAGGAAATCTCGACCGATGGGAACGCCAATGCTGATCTCGTGGCCCACTTCTTCCGCCGCTGCTTCGATCTGCAGCGGTCTGGTGGATCGCTGGGCCTGATCGCCACCAACACCATCGCCCAGGGCGACACCCGCAGCACTGGCCTGCGCTGGATCTGCCTCAACGGCGGCACGATCTATGCCGCCCGCAAGCGATACAAGTGGCCAGGCGTCGCGGCCGTGGTGGTGAGCGTGGTGCACCTTCGCAAGGGGCCCTATTCCGGCGTCAAGTTGCTGGAGCGCAGGCCAGCGGAGCAGATCACCGCTTTCCTGTTCGCCAACGGCGGCCATGAGGATCCGAAGCCGCTAGCAGCCAATGCCGGCAAGAGCTTTGTGGGTAGTTATGTGCTGGGCATGGGCTTCACGTTTGATGATTCCGGCCCAGCCGACGACGACACACCCGGCATCTCCTCGCCGATCGCCACCATGGAGCGGCTGATCGCCGAGAACCCAAAGAACGCCGAGGTGATCTCCCCCTACATCGGTGGAGAGGAGGTAAACAGCAGTCCCACCCATGCCCATCATCGCTATGTGATTAACTTCAGCGAGCGCTGCGAAGCGGAATGTCGGAGGGAGTGGCCACAGTTATTTCAGGCTCTTGAACTAAAGGTTAGACCAGATCGACTTGCTAAGGCGAAAGATGTCGCCGCCTATCCTTGGTGGCAACATTGGCGCGCACGACCAGAACTGAATGCAGCGATTGCAGGATCAGAGAGGGTGCTGGTAGTTGCACGAATTGCTAACGCTCTGGCATTTGCATACCTGACGATGCCAATGGTCTGCAACGAAAAGACCATTGTGTTCTCCTAGTCAGAGACAAGCTCCTTTTTGGTATTGCAGTCGCGCATTCATGAACAGTTTGCACGCTTTTTTAGCTCCTCGCTAAAGGACGATCTTCAGTACACACCTTCAGCCTGCTTCGAAACCTTCCCCTTCCCCGTCACCCTGCTCGACGCCAACACCAACGATCCGGCGTATGGATCCCAGCGCCAGGCCCTCGAAGACATCGGCGAGCGCTACCACCAGTTCCGCGCCGAGCTGATGGTGGGCACTGGCGTTGGCCTCACCAGCACCTACAACCGCTTCCACGATCCAGCCGAATCCAGCAGCGGCCTCCTGGAGCTGCGCATCCTCCACGGCGAGCTGGATCAGGCGGCGCTGAACGCCTACGGCTGGAGCGATGTGGCCCCACCCGGCCCCTTAAACAACCCCTGCGGCTTCGGCCTCGATTACCTCGATCTAGAGGAGGACGCCCAACTTCCCGACGACCTCCAGGAGCGCATCGACAGTGGCGAGTTGTTCTTCTGGGAGCCCGATGAAGCGTGCGCCTTCGAGGCCCAGGTGCGCGCCTACGGAGCAGTAAAGGGTAAGAAGAAATTCCCCTGGCGCTACCGCTGGCCTGATGCCGCCTGCGAAGACGTGCTCGCCCGTTTGCTCGCCCTCAACGCCGAGCGCTATGGGGAGGAGGTGGCGCTGGGGCTGCACAGCAAGAGCAGCAAGAAAGCTTCAGGCCCGGCAGCACCGGGAGCCAAGCGCCGAGGGCGGCCGGCCAAGGCCAGTCAGGTGAGCGAAGCCGAGAGGCAACTCAGCGAGCAGATGGGGTTGGGACTATGAAAAGCTACAACTCACCAAGATCGTCATCTCCACCTCTGCATTCGCGACAAGAAGTGCATCGCATAAGCAGGCGATAACCATGGCAATATTCGATAACTTCATTCGATTCGCAGCAATTACCCTAGACGAGTCGAGTCATCGAATCCGGACGTCTTGGCGTGCAGGCGAGGGGAGAAGATGACCTCCTCGCAGCAAGTACTTCATTCTATTCACGTACACCAACTAAAGAATCTAGTTGACCTTGAGATGTCATTTGATGATTCTCCGGTTACGGTAGTATTGGGTCCAAATGGAAACGGTAAATCGACGGTAACTCATGCTTTGGCATGCGCATTTCAGCCCGTAGTGGATGGCGAGAATTACAAGTTTAGCTCTTTTTTTACGCCTAATCCTGATGCGCTATGGCAAGGCAGTCGTCTTGAAATTACTCACTCGTATAGAGAAGGAGTAAATGAACACAAGAGAAAAATCGTTGAATATACAAAGAGGACTGATAGATGGTGCCCTAGATACGCGAGAAGGCCCAGCAGGGACGTGTTCTATATTGGAATTGACAAATGCGTTCCACTAATTGAGAGCGAGAGCAGGGCGGCTCGAATCAATTACTCAACTGAGACAATTGAAGAGCAGCTCATTTCGACGATTCTGGATAAAGCTTCGCACATACTTAACCGCCATTACTCGGCATTCAATATTCACACTTCATCGGGCAAGAAATTTATTGGAGTTGAGTCCAACGAGCTGAAATATTCCGCCCTTAGCATGAGCGCGGGAGAGCAAAGAGTCTTTTATATTCTGGGGAAAATATTCAGAGCAGGCAAGAACTCGTTAATCTTAATAGACGAGATCGATCTTCTTTTGCACGACAATGCCATGAAAAAACTTATCGAAGTCATCCGTGAAAGGGCATCTGCTAAGAATCTACAAATCATTGCAACTACCCATCGAGAAACTATACTTGCACAAGAAAATCTTATTAATATAAGACATATTGTGATTAAGTCTGGCAGGTCTCTTTGCTTCAGTGAAACAAAGCCTGATGCAATTAACCGACTAACTGGAAGCCAGCCAAGGCCAATCGAAGTGTTTGTTGAGGATGACCTTGCCGCAGCAATCTTTAAAAAGATAGCCAGTCAGTTGAAGGGTGTAAAATACATCGTAGTAGAACGGTATGGTGCTGCAATAAACTGTTTTACAGCCGTTGCTGGCTTGCTTCTTGGTGGAGAAGACTGTGAGCACTCATTATTTGTTCTCGATGGAGATCTCTATAAATCAGATCGGGAAAAGCGTAAGTACATCGAAGCCTTGCTTACAGGAACCGATCAGCGATCCACTGAATACAGATCCATTGCCCTGTCAAAAATATCCCAATTTGAGCTGCCTGATGCCATGAGTCCAGAAAGGTATCTCCACAGCATTATTGTTTCAATTAATGACGAAGCCAATGATGAGCATGTTGAGATTATCGATTGCGCGAGGGAAATCAATTCCGTTGATGACGATTACAAATATATTGACGACCTATTGTGCCGCATTGGATGGGACCGAGAAGTGGGATTGTCAAAAATTATCGACCTAGTCGCCATCTCCGATCAGTGGCCTGGATATATAGCTAGTATCAAGGATTGGATGCGCCAGCAAATTGATGAAATGACTGAGACTTTGTAAGGTCTTCAGTTGTGGCTCAACTGCCCGTCGGCTGCGTTGCCAGATCTTTCGGCACCCGAAAGATTTCCTACCGGCCGTCCTTGCCCGCTGTAGCGATCCGTCTCTGCTGCGCTCGTCGGCAACGAGAGCAGCGGCAGTGTTTCCTGCAGCCCGCCGCAGCGCTTCTGTTGCAACTAGATGGTTTGGTGTCTGCGGGGCAGCCGAGTGGGAAAGAGTCCCTTAACTTCAAGGCTGCTTCAAATTAGGGGATTACTTGACGTTGCCCCGTGGGCCTTCGCTGGCCGACCGCGACTCCCTCACCTCGCCTCTCTAAACCCCTCCAGAAATAACTCCAGCAGTTCCTCCGCCCGCTGTCGGGCTCCCTTGATGCCCAACTCATTGGACACCATGCCATCGAGCAGTTGCTCACGCCGCAGCTCATCACCCCAGATTTGCTGCAGCGCTTCAGCGGTTCCAGCCTTGGCCAGTAGGCCGCAGTCCTTACCCAGAAGCCAGGCCCCGGTTCTTTCATCGTCACAGCCCAGAGCTTGCCAGCGATCCAGGGCCTGATCGGGATCCGTCATGCGATCAAAGGTGCCGGCCTCGCTGTAGCTGCGCAGCAAGGTGTAGAGATCGACCGCATCTTTGGCATCGCGTTGCCGCCGGTCACCCCAGGCGAAGAGCTTCAGGATCGCCAGCCCCGGCAACGAGGCCACCTTCACTATCAATCCCTCAGCCAATTCCACTAGCTGGGCGGATTCAAGCGCTTCCGTGAAGCCCGCCACTGTCATATACACATCCATTTCCGGGGGCCATACCAGGGTGTGGCGATCTACCTGCAGCCCGCCGAAGGGCACCAGATCAATCGGGGTTCCGGCGCCCGGCCCCTCGGCCCTGAAGACCAGCCTGTGCTGCTGCCTGGCCTCATCAGCGAACCCGTGATCGCGGATCAGATGTCCCTTCAGCTGCGCAAACGCTCTCCAGTCGGGCAGGACCACGGCGAAGTCCACATCCTTGGTGGCCCGCCGCACCCGCTGGCCGAACACATTCACCAGGAGCAGGTCTCGAGCCGCGGCCCCCAACAGCAAGGTACCCAGCCCCTGGGCCTGGGCGCCAGCCTGCACGGCGGCGATCACGCGCAATACGCCTGGCTCGAGTGGCAGCTCAACTTTCAACACCACGCAGCCAGATCTCCCGCAGTTCGCGTGCCGCTTCGATGTTGCGCCCATCCAGGCTGGCGAGCAAGTCGGCGATCACCAGCGGGATCGGCACTGTGGCGCCGCCGAGCCCCAGGCGCTCGTTGTTCCAGAACGCCTCCACCACCTCCACATCGCCCTCGGGATCACTGCGCAGCCCCTGGGTTTTCACCAGCTGGGCCAGTCCCAGCCGCATCGCCTCAGGCTGCAGATACAGCAGCGACTGCTGTGGCTTGAGCACCGTTCCCAGCTGAGCCGCCGCCACTTCCCCACCCCACTGGCCGCCAAAGTCCGCCGGGTTCACCGACTGCCACCACTGGCCCTGGCCGGGCGAGCGGAAGCGGAAGCTGCGCAGCTTCGGCCGCAGCGTCAGGGGGTATTGCTTCGCCCATTCATCAATCAGCGGCCGCCACTCGCGCACCTGCCATCCCTTTCCCCAGCCGATCCGGATCAGCATTCCCCGCTGCTCCAGATCCCCCAGCACCGCAGGCACACTGCCCAGCGACACCCCCGCAGCCTGGTGCAGCACCTGGCTGGTGGCCTTGATCAAGGCCGGATCGCTCAGCAGGGCAAACACCAGCTGCAAGCCCGTGGCCGTTGCTGCCCGCCCCGTCGCCCGCCGCACCGCACCGCCCTGGCCGGGCTTGCTGTGCCGCTGGCCCATCACCAGGATCAGCAGCCCCGGCTCCCTCAGGTAGGCATTGCCATGGTCGTCCAGAAACGGCACATCCATCGCCCGGCATTGCTGAGCCAGGGCAGCGCTCAGCTTCGGGGTCACCAGCACGCCGGGCTCCGGGCTCTCCTGCAGCTCGGCCTTGATGGCACCGAGCGCTTCCGCGCGATCGATCCGCCGCAACAGCGGTCTGTACATCTTGACTGGCATCCCTTGCTCCAAGGTCAACGCCAACCGGCAGGCCGAGCCGGGGCCTGCTGCTGCTGGATCCTCCACCAGCTCCAAGCCCAGACCGGTGGAGGCCTGGACGGCCGCGATCACGTCATCCAGCAACAGCCTTTCGTCGCGGCCCAACGCCCCGGCCCTTGCCTTGACTGACTTTTTCACGACCTCAGGCGACTGTCCAATCCTGAAAAAAACCGTAGCACCCCTCAGACAGACTGCAAAGCATGAGATTTTCATCCAGGCAAGATTTTCAGCCGTTGCGAAAAAATCGCGGCACTGAAAAAGAGAGTCCGACCAGCGAAATTTTTCAGCATGCAAATCTTTTCAGCAGAAATGAAAAATCAGATCTGCTGAAAATCTCAGTCTCGGTCACGCTTTAACAGGCGCGGTTCTGGTCGCCGATCTGGGCGAGCGGCGCAGGACTTTTCGCCGGTGCTCTGGCCGCATTGCCTCCATGGCCACCTTTATTTAGCCGGGCGAGACTGGCCGAAGAACGCCGAGCCGATCGCTTTGGTGCCATGACCAGCTCAGCTGCGAGCAGCTGCTTCCGCTTCAGCGCGCCCACCGGAGCGAATGGCGACAGCGCTACCAGCTGCAACGCATCGGCCTGTACTCCTGCCAGGCGCCCCTGGTGGAACAGGCCTGGCAGAGCGTGCCAGCCGAACAGCTGGAGGAGTACCTCCGCCTGCTCGATGCTCCGCCTGGCCCGAATCAGCGGCTGCGTCGCACCATGGCGGCTCCAAGACCCTGGAAGGCGTGATGCGGTGCGCCAAACAGCAGCGCTGAGTGGGGCTGTTCAGCGAGAGAGTCAGCCCGGCAGCCGCATCGCCAGATCCTCGGGCACCCGGAACACCTCCCGACGGCCATCCTTGCCCGCCGTCAGCAGTCCACGGGTCGCCAGCTTTTGCAGATCACTGCGGGCGGTCTGATGGCTCACCCCATGGCTGTTCTGGTGGGAGAGCACCGAATAGCGGAAGCCGGAATGCCGCAGAGCATGGCGCAGCAGCGCCAGCTGGCGATGGTTCAGCCCTTCCATCCCTTCCAGCCGCTGCTGCAGGGCCCCCACCTCGCCGGCCTTGCGCTCCAGGTAGGCATGCAGGTTGGCGATGGCCTGCTGGATTACCTTCACCTGGGCCAGCAGGAAATAGGTGAGGTCGTTGTCGTCGCTCTCGCTGAACAGGAACGACCGCTCGTACTGGCCGCGGGCCTTGTTGATCACCGACGAGATCGAGATGAACTCGAACAGCCAGTAGCCCTGATGCAGCATCGCCCAATAGAAAAGCGCCCGGGCCGTGCGGCCGTTGCCATCGCAGAAGGGGTGGTCGTAGGCCAGCCAGAAGTGCAGGCCGATCGCCCGCACCACC
>JAPLID010000008.1 GCA_026389285.1 Cyanobacteriota bacterium | reverse complement strand
TCGGCGTGCGGTGGCGGCTGCGGTGGCCGAATCCGCAGGCTTCTGGATGAGCAGACAGCCCACCTCCTCGCCGCGTTGCTCTCGGAAGGCATCGAGTCGCTGGCGGCACAGCTGCAGCAGCTCTTCGCGTAGTGGCTCCGCCACGCTGGCCTTCGGCCAGGTACCGGCGTCGCTCAGCTCCCTACCGCCCACCAGGTCGTAGGTGCCCTGGTCGGTGGAGGAGTTTGCGCAGGCATGCAGGCATCCTGATGCTGCGGGTCCTTGAAGGCCCAGTAGGGGAGCAGAGCACCACGTGCCTCCGGCCTGATGACATTAGGCACACGCCATGGCTAGGTTCATCCAATGAAGCCCTTCGCTTGGAGCCATGAGAAAAACGAACAACTCCTTGCTGCACGTGGTCTGTGCTTTGAAGCTGTCATCGTTGCCATTGAGACAGGGAATCTGCTCGATGTTCGAGAGCATCCAAATCCGCAGCGATACCCTGAGCAGCGAATCCTGCTCGTGCGCCTTAATGGCTATGTCCACCTTGTTCCCTTTGTCGAGGCAGATGAGCATTTCTTCCTCATGATTAACTCGCCATCGCCTTCGTTTACCCCTGAAGAGCAACAGTTGCTCTCCGACTTCAATGCAGGCGAGCTGCGCAGCGTGGCGACCCCAGAGCTTCTGGATGCACTTCGGCAGTCCGCCACGGCGATGGGTGTAAAGGATCAACGCATCAACATCCGTCTTTCCAGTGCGGATCTGCAAGCTTTACGTGTCAAAGCCCAGCAGGAAGGCATTCCTTATCAGACGTTGATCAGTAGTGTTCTGCACAAATACGTCAGCGGTTCGCTGTTGGATCGTTCTGTTGCGTAGCCATCGCAGCTCGTCGCGTATTGGCTCCGCCACGCTGGCCTTCGGCCAGGTAACGGCGTCGCTCAGCACTACTGCTGCGCAGAAGCCTTCGGCTACGCCGCCCACCAATCCGTAGGCACCTTGGTTGTAGCGGGTGATGCCGTTACCAGTGAGCACCTTGCCCACTATCCGCTTGACGCGTTCGGGTAGACCTCGATCTGGGTCACGTCCTCCCCCAGGATCCGCCGGGCAACGTCCTGCGCGGGGGCTGGGGGGCCAGGTGTGGTCTGGGGGGCAGGTTTTGTTTTGGGCGGCCCGCCAGGCAAGCGCCCCTGCTGGGACGCCTTCTGGCGTGGGCGCGGGGCGGCTGCAGTTAACCCGGCTCAGTGTCTGGCAGTGCCGCCCCAGTCCCTTTGCCCAGATAGGGACAGCAAGCATCCCGCCCACCGCTGTCAGACTGGGACCATTCGAGAGCGCCATGCAGGAAATCCTTTTCTTGGTCGAGGAAGCGGAGGATGGCTCCTTTCGGGCCAGTGCCGCCGCTGCCGCCATTCACACCGAGGCCGACACGCTGGAGGATCTCCACCGGGAGATTCGCGACGCCGTCGTCTGCCACTTCGATCCGGGCCAGGCGCCGCCCCTGATCCGCCTCCATCACGTGAGGCAGGAACTGCTGGCCCTGTGAGGATTCCGCGGGACGTCAACGGGCCACTCCTGGCCGAGCGGCTGCGGCGCCATGGCTATGAGGTGACCCGTCAAACAGGAAGCCACATGAGGCTGAGCCGAAGCTCTGACGGCCAGCAGCAGCACCTCACCATTCCAGCCCACAAGCCCCTAAGGGTCGGCACCTTGCGGCAGATTCTCAAGGACGTGGCCGGCCAACTGGGCTGCTCGATCGAAGAGCTGATCGACGGCCTGGGCCTTTGAGTGTGCCGGCATTGCAGCGGAAGCAGAAGGCCTGCAGGTTGCTGAGGTCGTCCGAACCACCCTGGTTCCTGGGCACGATGTGGTCCACCTCCAGGGCTCGCTGGTGCGGGGTTTGCCAAGCAACAGCCTGCGCCGCAGCATTCGCAGCGGCCCTTGGCCCGGGTGAGCACCCGGTATTTGATCGAGCCGCTGATCGGCGTGCGGTGGCGGCTCCTGTGCCCGAAGCCGCAGGCTTCTGCGTGAGCAAACAGCCCACCTCCTCGCCGCCCACCAGGCGCGGCGGATCCGGCGGGCTACGTCCTGCGCCGGGGGCGGGGGAGTCAGGTGGGGGAAGGGGGTGACAGGCGGTGGAACTTGTAGAGCAGAACCCTTGGTGCCATGGCATCCATCCTTGCCATCCCTTTGCAAGCCTTGTTCCATGCCTACGCTGATATGCCTGCCGTTGGTGATGGTGATGACACCCATGACTGACTTGCTGCAACTACCCCAAAACGAGCGGCTGGCCTTGGCGATCGCCCTGTGGGACAGCCTCGATGACCATGCCCGCGATGGTGCGCTGCCGCTGGACCCGGCCCTCTGCGCTGAGCTTGATCGACGCTGGACGGCCCATCTCAGCAACCCTGGTGATGCCCTGGCCTGGGATGAGGTACGGAGCCAACTCGGCCTCGGATGACCATGCCCTTGATCCGCTTCCTGCCGGAGGCGGTGGATGATCTGCTGGAAACCCAGCGCTGGTATGGCAGGCGTGAGCCGGCATCGGTGGAGCGCATCCGCCTCGACCCCAGATCCTTCCCCCCGATTCACGGGCAGATTCGCCGACTCGTGCTGAGGCAGTTCCCCTATGCCGTGTATTTCAAAGAGGAGGGCCTTGAAATCCTGGTGGTCGCCTTGCACAGTCGCCAGGATCCACGGCGCTGGCAGCAACGCTCCTGACCCGCGAGCTTGGGCGCCGCCCACCAGGTCGTAGGTGCCTCGCTCGTAGCGGGTGATGCCGTTGAAGGTGAAGCTTGCCCACCATCCGCTTGACGCGTTCTGTGTAGTAATCGATCTGGTTCACGTCCTCCCCCAGGATCCGCCGGGGTGATCACGTGAATGCCCAGCTCCTGGGCGATCTCGGTGCAGCTCTGGCGGTGGGGAGGCCCCATCCGCCTGCGGACATCAGCCTTGACGGCCTCGCTGTAAGGACGCATTGGTTGGTTCCATCAGGCCCCCTGGTGGTTGAAATGGTCGAAATGGAGAGGCGTCATCTTTCCTGGCAGAGGGGGGGGGATGGCCGGACAACGTACGCTCCTTGGGCTTGGCTTGATAATGATTCTTATTTTATGGAACCCCTGGAACTTTCATGCAGCCGATACTCGCCTCTGAATCGCTGCAGCGGTCGATCCATGCCGAATGTCCATCGTTCTCTCCCTTCAGCCGGGCAGCCGGAGCGGGACAGCGATGTCCGCCGGCGTCCCCTCAGAGCCAGCGCCCAACCCAGATTCTCAGCGTTGATCCCCTGGCTGGCCCTGATCACGGCACCGTTCGCCCCACCTGAACTGGGATTCGCTGTTGCCGGTGCTGCGGAGTGGAACACCGCCGCCATGGCCCGCTACAGCGATGGCAACAACGCCGGCTCCGGCCAGCACCAGCTCACCAGCACCGCCCAGTTCAGCGATCTCAGGCCCACGGACTGGGCCTACCAGGCCCTGCGCAACCTGGTCGAACGCTATGGCTGTGTCGCCGGCTACCCGGGCGGCAGCTTCGAGGGCCAGCGCTCCCTCAGTCGCTACGAGGCAGCCGCCCTTCTTAATAGCTGTCTGGATCGGGTCTCCGAGATCACCGATGAGCTGCACCGCCTGCTGCAAGAGTTCGGCAAGGAGCTGGCCATGATCCGCGGTCGGGTCGCTGGCCTCGAGGCCAGGGTGGGGGAACTGGAGGCCACCCAGTTCTCCACCACCACCAAACTGAGCGGGATGGCAGTGTTCGTGGTCGGCGCCAATGCCTTTGGCGGCTCAGCCCGAGATCTGTTGAACCAGGCCCGCAAGAGCGAGGGGGCCACCACCTTCAACTACGACCTGGAACTGAACATCGACACCAGCTTCAGCGGCAAGGACCTGCTGCACACGGTGTTGCGCGCCGGCAACTTCGCCAGTTCGGCCTTCGGCAACGGCGGGCTGAACGAGCTGGAGGTGGCCTTCCAGCAGGACTGTGGCACCAACGCCGATTGCGGCGATGTCGTGGCGATCGACAAGATCTTCTATCAGTTCCCGATCGGCTCCCAATGGACGGTCACAGTGGGCGGACGCGTGGGCCAGGAGGACATGCTGGCGCTCACCCCCAGCCTCTACCCGGACGACACGATCCTCAACCTGTTCACCTTCAACGGTGCGCCTGCGGCCTACAACCGCAACCTCGGTCCCGGCGGCGGCCTGTGGTGGAAGACCAACACCTGGAGCGTCTCCGCCAACTACGTGGCGGCCGTGGGGGACATCGGCGATCCCGGCCTGGGGGGCATCGGCAACGGCAACTCCCAGGGTGCCGGCACGGTGCAGGTGGCCTATGCCCGCCCGAACTGGGCCCTGGCCGGTGTGTACAGCCATGTCCAGCAGAACACCGAGATCCCCGGCAGCACCCCCTTCGCCGCCGGCGACTGGAACCGCACGGGCCCCGGCCATGTCAATGCCTTCGGGCTCAGTGGCTACTGGCAACCCCAGACCAGCGGCTGGGTCCCCTCGATCAGCATCGGCTGGGGGTACAACGCCTACGACTATGACCAATCCGTGCCAGGCGGCAGCCTGCAGACCAGTCAATCCTGGTCCGTGGGCCTGCAATGGCAGAACGCCTTTGCCGAGGCCAACAGCCTCGGCCTGGCGCTGGGGCAACCGGTGTTCGCGACTGGATTGAGCGCTGATCAGACCCCGGATGATGGCAACTATGCCTTCGAGCTCTGGTACAAATTTCAGGCCACCGACCACATCGCCATCACACCGGCGATCTTCTATCTGAGCCGCCCCGAAGGGCAGAACACCCCTGCCGGCCAGTCCTTCGATAATTTCGGGGCGCTGGTCAAGACCACCTTTAAGTTCTGAAGGTTGGATCCCTGGCCCAAGAAAGGGGAGCGAGCTGTGCGTCCAGCCTGAACGGCGCAATTGAGAGGAGCGATAGCCTTGACGCCTGCAAGCAAGTCGTCGGTCTAACACCTCTCGATGTCGCAGGGAAACCTCGCAGGTCGCTTGCAGTGATTCAAGCTTGATGTAGGCAGTCGACACCGACCTTTTTCTAAACCTCAGCCAGCATGTTTCGATCATCCCGTAGTGCCCACCGGGCGATCGTGCCGATTGCAGCGCTACCGCTCATGCTCACGGCGATCACCGGCCTGGTGATGTGGTTCCGCACCCGCCGCCGGCAACCCAGCAAAGCTTGATTCGCTGCCCGCAGACATTGCTGGCAACCAGGGGCTGAACACGGTGACCTGGCTGGTCTGCTTAAATAGGGTACCCGTTCAGGGGCCGTAACGCAGCAGCGCAGCATTCCACCCCTGATTGTTAATCAACGAGCGACCACAGACACCACGATCGTTAACAACCGGCTCAGGGATCTGGCAGTAGTGAGGGCATCACACCACCGCGGTGA
>JAPLID010000028.1 GCA_026389285.1 Cyanobacteriota bacterium | reverse complement strand
CGGCTATATCGGCCTGGAGTTCGCCGATGTGTACACCGCCCTCGGCTGTGAGGTGACGATGATCGAGGCGCTTGACCGGGTGATGCCCACCTTTGATCCCGACATCGCCAAGCTGGCGGCCCGCAACCTGATCGACGGGCGTGAGATCGATGCCCGCGCCGGCGTGCTGGCCAAGACGATCACCCCCGGCTGCCCGGTGTTGATCGAGCTGGTGGACATGAAGACCCGCGAGCCGCTCGAGACCCTGGAGGTGGATGCGGTGCTGGTGGCCACCGGCCGGGTGCCGGTGAGCAAGGATCTCAACCTGGCTTCGGTGGGGGTCGAGACCAACCGGGGCTTTATCCCGGTGGATGACACGATGCGCGTGCTGGCCAGCAGTGAGGCCGGCGCCGCGCCGGTGCCCCATCTCTGGGCCGTGGGCGATGTGACCGGCAAGATGATGCTGGCCCACACCGCCGCCGCCCAGGGGGCCGTGGCCGTGGATAACATCCTCGGCCATCCACGCCGCATCGACTACCGCTCGATTCCGGCGGCCACCTTCACCCATCCGGAGATCAGCTCGGTGGGGCTGAGTGAGGCCGAAGCCAAGCAACTGGCGGCGGATGAGGGTTTTGAGCTGGGCAGCGTGCGCAGCTACTTCAAGGCCAACTCCAAAGCGCTGGCGGAGCTGGAGAGCGACGGGCTGATGAAACTGCTGTTCCGCAAGGACACCGGCGAAGTGCTGGGGGCCCACATCTATGGGCTGCATGCCGCTGATCTGATCCAGGAGGTGGCCAATGCCGTGGCCAGACGTCAGAGCGTCCAGCAGCTGGCCAACGAGGTGCACACCCATCCCACCCTCAGCGAGGTGGTGGAAGTGGCCTACAAGCAGGCCGCCATGGCGATCGCGCCTGTGAGGGCCTGAGATGGAGATCCGTCGCCGGCCGCCCAACCCTTCGGTGAAGGTGGCCCATCTCGAATTCGGCATCCCCCATCCGGAGGAGCAACCGCGCCACATTCTCGAGCAGATCGTCTGGGAGAAGGACCGCGAGGTGACCAGTGCCCGCGAGCGGGTGCCACTGGTGAAGCTGCAGAGTCAGGTGGCGGAGCTGCCGCCACCGCTGGATTTCATTGCTGCGATCAAGGCCAGCTGCCGCAAGCCGGCGGTGATCGCCGAAATCAAGAAGGCCAGCCCCAGCAAGGGGGTGATCCGCGAGGAGCTTTTTCCAAGGCGGCTTCGAGGTGCTGGTGGAGGTGCGCCAGGC
This sequence comes from Cyanobacteriota bacterium, assembly GCA_026389285.1. Taxonomy (GTDB): domain Bacteria; phylum Cyanobacteriota; class Cyanobacteriia; order PCC-6307; family Cyanobiaceae; genus Cyanobium. Next base: position 1,570 of record JAPLID010000028.1, on the reverse strand, counting down.
GGTGGAGCTGCCGCTGCTGTGCAAGGACTTCATTCTTTCGCCCTACCAGCTGTATCAGGCCCGGGCCGCCGGCGCCGATGCGGCCCTGCTGATCGCGGCGATTCTCACCGATGTGGACCTGGCCTACCTGCTCAAGGTGGCCCGCAGCCTGTCTCTGGCGGTGCTGGTGGAAGTGCACAACGAAGCCGAGCTGGAGCGGGTGCTGGCGTTGGCTGGGGTGAACCTGATCGGCATCAACAACCGCGATCTGAGCAGCTTTGCGGTCGACCTGGCCACCACCGAGCGGCTGATGGAGCGCTACGGCGCAGAGATCCGGGCCAAGGGCTGCCTGCTGGTGAGCGAATCGGGCCTGTTCAACCGAGGCGATCTCGACCGGGTCCAGGGGGCGGGTGCCGATGCGGTGCTGGTGGGCGAGGCGCTGATGCGTCAGGCCGATGTGACGGCGGCGCTGGAGACGTTGATCGGGGTCTGAGGGGCTGCGGGGCTGCGGAGTGCTCCCGCACTATGGTCATGACCGTGGTCGCCAACGCCTTAGGATGGCTTTGGAATCTGCCCTGGTGACATGGCGGTCACGATCAGCGCTTCGCAGTTCAAGGCACGCTGCCTTGGGTTAATGGACCAGGTGGCCTCCAGCGGCGAGGTGTTGGTGATCACCAAGAACGGTCAGCCCGTAGCTGAGCTTCATCCGTGCGGGCTGGCCCGTCGCCCCAGCCCCTTTGGACTCCATCCGGCCGTGGAGATCCATGGCGATCTGCTCGCACCGATCGACAGCCCCTGGGCGGCCCTGGAGTGATCGTTCTCGACACCCATGTGCTCCTTTGGCTGGATCGTGAGGATCCAGCCCTCGGGCCCAGCAGCCGTGAAACCATCCGCACGGCCTGGGGGAAAGGGGAGCTGGCGGTGTGCGCGATTTCGTTCTGGGAGGTGGCCATGCTCGCCGCCCGGGGCAGGATTGAGCTGCACCAGTCTGCCGAGAGCTGGCGAGGGGATTGGCTGCGGGCGGGCCTTGTCGAGATCGCCTTGGACGGGGCCCTGGCGGTGACGGCCGCAGAGTTGGCTGCGTTTCACGCGGATCCTGCGGATCGCTTCATCGCCGCCACCGCCATGGCGCGGGCGGCCACCTTGATCACGGCCGATCAGGCGATGCTGCGCTGGCCAGGGCCGCTGCGGTGCCACCCCGCCGGGACGTGAGTGTGGGGCCAGATGGCGGCTTGTTCCCTGCCGACTGCAGCCATAAAAAAGCCCCCGGAACTGCGGGGGCCACGGTAGTGGTTGGAGGGAGCGTGCCAGGAGCCGCTCCACCCGCCGGGATTCACACCTTGCGGCTGTAGAACTCCACCACCAGCAGTTCGTTGATTTCGAGGGCGACCCATTCGCGCTCGATCTTGCCGTTGACCTTGGCGGTCATCTTGGCCTTGTCGAACTCGAGGTGTGGCGGCACGTTGGCCAGACCCGGGAAGGCCATGTTGGCTTCGGCGAGCAGCTTGCTGGCCTTGCGCTCGCGGATCGCCACCACATCACCGGCCTTGCACTGGAAGGAGGGGATGTCGACCACCCGGCCGTTGACGGT
>JAPLID010000074.1 GCA_026389285.1 Cyanobacteriota bacterium | reverse complement strand
CGGCACCGGCATCCTCTACACCTGCGATGCCTTCGGCCTCCACTACTGCTCCGACGACCTGTTCGATGTCGACCCCGGCGCCATCGCCCCGGACTTCCGCTTCTACTACGACTGCCTGATGGGCCCCAACGCCCGCAGCGTGCTGCAGGCCCTCAAGCGCATGGAGGCGCTGCCGGAACTCCGCATGATCGCCGTGGGACATGGCCCCCTGCTGCGCCATCACCTCAGCCTCTGGCTGGACGATTACCGCGACTGGAGTAGCGATTGCAGCAAGGGCGAGGCCTACGCAGCCGTCTGCTACGTGAGCCAGTACGGCTTCTGTGACCGGCTCAGCCAGGCGATCGCCCGCGGCATCGGCAAGGCGGGCGCCCAGGTGCAGCTGGTGGATCTGCGGGCCACCGATGCCCAGGAACTGGCGGCCCTGGTGGGCGAGGCCGCGGCGGTGGTGGTTCCCACCTGGCCGGCCAAGCCCAATGCGGAGCTGCAGGCATCGATCGGCACCATGTTGGCGGCGCTGCACCCCAAGCAGTGGGTGGGCTGCTACGACGCCTTCGGCGGCAATGACGAACCGATCGACACCGTGGCCAGCCAGTTGCGCAGCCTGGGCCAGAAGAGCGCCTTTGAGCCGCTACGCGTCCGCCAGGTGCCGCGGGCCTCGGACTACCAGCTCTGCGAATAAGCCGGCACCGACCTGGGCCAGCTGCTGACCAAGGCGCGCACGATCGCCGCCATGAAGGCCCTCGACGGCGATCTCGACCGGGCCCTGGGCCGGCTGGCCGGCGGCCTTTATGTGGTCACCGCCCGCCAGGACGAAGGCGGCACCGAACGCAGCAGCGCCATGGTGGCCAGCTGGGTGAGCCAGGCCAGTTTCGATCCCCCGGGCCTCACCGTGGCCGTGGCCAAGGACCGGGCGATCGAAGCCCTGATGCAGGTGGGCGATCGCTTCGTGCTCAACATCCTGCGCGAGGACAACCACCAGCAGCTGCTGCGCCATTTCCTGCGCCGCTTCCCGCCCGGCGCCGATCGCTTCGCGGGGGTGGAGGTGCTCAGCGGCCTGGCCGCCGGCGGCCCCGTGCTGGGGGACGCCCTGGCCTACCTGGGCTGCCGCGTTGCCCAGCGGCTGGAGGGCTCCGATCACTGGATCATTTACGCCGTGGTCGAGGAGGGCAACGTGGCCGACACCCAGGCCAGCACCGCCGTGCACCATCGCAAGGTCGGCAACCACTACTGAAGGAGTTCGCCACAGGCTGGGCCTGAAACCGGCCGCCGCCACCGGCCCAGGATCCGAGCCAGCGCTTCCTAAAGTCAGCGTCCGCAGGTTGCAGGCTGATGGATCCCTCCGGACAGGACCGCCGCGTCATCAGCCTGCCCGTCGACCCGGGCCTCACCTGCCTGCGCTGCCTCAGCCCAAGGCGCCTGCGCTTCGAGGTGGAGTACGGCCTGGAGCGGGGCACCAGCGCCAACAGCTTCCTGTTCGACGCCGGCAGCAACACCACCGGCCAGAACATACCGCCGGTGCTCGTGCATCCGCCCGGTGCCTCCTTCGCCGCCCCCTACCTGGAGCAGCTCGCCGCCCTGGTGCCCGCCGACGCGGCCCTCAAGGTGGTGGTGGGCCACGTCAACCCCAACCGGGTGGCCCTGCTGCGGGAGCTGGCCAGCCGCTGGCCCGCCCTGATGCTGGTGGCCTCCAATGCCGGCGCCCGGCTGATCGAAGAACTGTGGAGCCAGCAGAAGCCGGCGACTGCGCCGGCAGCCGCCCCCGCAGCAACCGCCGGCGATGGAGCCAGCCCCAGCCCCAGCGCCGGCGAGGCCGCCAGCCCGCCCCTGCCCGCGATCGACGTGGTCAAGCAGGAGGCCTGCCGCAACCTGGCCGGGGGCCATCGGCTCTGCCTGATCCCCGTGCCGACTCCGCGCTGGCCTGGAGCGCTGATCGCCTTCGAGGAGCAGACCGGCTTGCTGATGAGCGGCAAGTTCTTCGCCGCCCACCTCTGCAGCGAGGCCTTCGCCGAGGCGAACCGGGACAGCACCGAGGAGGACCGCCGCTACTTCTACGACTGCCTGATGGCGCCGATGGCCCGCCAGGTGGAAAGCGTGGTGGATCGCCTCGATGACCTGCCGATCCGCACCATCGCCCCCGGCCATGGACCAGCGATCGCCGAAAGCTGGCGCAGCCTGCTGGCCGACTACCGCCGCTGGGGCGCGGCCCAGGGGCGCGCCAATCTGTCGGTGGCCCTGCTCTATGCCAGCGCCTACGGCAACACCGCCGCCATCGCCGACGCCCTGGCCCAGGGGGTGGCGCGCACGGGGGTGCGGGTGGAGAGCCTTAACTGTGAATTCGCGCCGGCCGAGCAGCTGATCGCCACAATCCGCGCCTGCGACGCCCTGCTGATCGGCTCCCCCACCCTCGGGGGCCACGCCCCAACCCCAATCGTCTCCGCTCTGGGCTCGGTGCTGGCGGAGGGAGACCGGGACAAGCCGGTGGGTGTGTTCGGCAGTTTCGGCTGGAGTGGCGAGGCGATCGATCTGCTGGAGACCAAGCTGCGCGACGGTGGCTTCAGCTTCGCCTTCGAGCCGATTCGGGTGAAGTTCAGCCCCGATCTGGCCACGCTGCGCACCCTGGATGAAACAGGCACAGCCCTGGGCCGCCGCCTGATCAGCGAGCAGCGCCGCAGCCAGCGGCGCACCACCGCCGGTGGCCTCAGCGACAGCCTCAGCAATCCGGCGGTGCAGGCTCTGGGCCGGGTGGTGGGCTCCCTCTGCGTCGTCACGGCGCGCAAGGGGGAGGGGGACACCAGCCTCAGCGGCGGCATGGTGGCCAGCTGGGTGAGCCAGGCCAGCTTCAGTCCCCCGGGATTCACCGTGGCGGTGGCCAAGGATCGCTCGGTGGAGAACCTGCTGCACGTCGGCGACCGCTTCGCCCTCAACGTGCTGGCGGCCGGCCGGGAGCGGGAACCGATGAAACGCTTCCTGCGGCCCTTCCCCCCCGGCGCCGACCGCTTCGCCGACCTCGCGACCGAGACCAGCCCGGGCGGTCAGCCGCTGCTGCCGGAGGCCCTGGCCTGGCTGGAAGCCTGCGTGAAACAGCGCATGGAATGCGGCGACCACTGGGTGATCTACGCCCAGGTCGAGCACGGCGGCCTGCTCGATGCCAAGGCGACCACGGCCGTGCATCAGCGGCGCAGCGGCGGAAACTATTGAGGGGGCTTTCGCCCTCCCATGCTTGACGAATCCCTGTCGTGATCCTGGCGGGTCATCAGCAACGGGCCAGCCGCAAAGCAATCCACCTGGACGTGGCTAACTCATACTCACTCCGACTTTGCGTAGGATCGGCCCATCGTTGCCCCAGCGACCACCATGGACCTCTCCAACCCCGGCACCCAGGCCAATCTCGAAGCCGCCTTCGGCGGTGAGAGCATGGCCAACCGCAAATATCTGTTCTTCGCCGACGTGGCTAAGCAGCTCGGCAATGGCGAGCTGGCCAAGCTGTTCCGCGACACCGCCGCCCAGGAAACCGAGCACGCCTTCGCCCACTTCCGCCTGCTGCATCCGGAGCTGGTGATCGCCGATGCGACCAGCCTCAGCGACGAACAAAAACAGGCGATGCTCAAGCGCTGCTTGGACCTGGCAATCGAGGGTGAAACCTACGAGTACACCACGATGTACCCGAACTTCGCCGCCCAGGCCCGCACCGACCGCGACGCCGAAGCCGAAGCGGAGTTCAACGGGCAGATCAGCGAGTCCCAGGACCATGCCGCCATCCTGCGCAAGGCCGCCAGCAACTTCGGCTTCCTGACCCCGATCGAACACCACCACGCCGAGCGCTACGGCGTGGCCCTGGAGGCCCTGCAGGGCCAGGGCACGGCCGGGCAGGCCGCCGCCGCCGTGGCCGGCAAGTGGATCTGCAAGGTCTGCTCGATGATCTACGACCCCGCCATCGGTGATCCCGACTCCGGCATCGCTGCGGGCACCCCGTTCGAAGCCATCGCCGACGACTGGATCTGCCCGATCTGCCTGGCGCGCAAGTCCAGCTTCATTCCGTATCACGAGCCTGAGCTTCTGGCGGCGGCCTGAGCCGACAAGCAGCTCGGGGCAGGCAAGACCGCACGGATTAGAACCGTGCGGTCACGTTGTCCCCCTGCTGCCATGGCTTCGGCCGATCGCCCCGTCATCCCTGCTCAGCTCAGGATGCCAGAGCTATGGCGGGGGCCCAGCGTCGGGCTGTACCGGGGGTTCGTACTGATACCCCAAGCCGATCTCGGCTGGCTGATCAGGCCCGAACGCAAGGCCCTGCTGAACTGGCGCCTGACCAGCAGCCAGATCACCTGAGAGCATCAACCATGGACATGGCTGGCTTCAGCGGCAACTGGCCGTTCAGGCTGCGTAGGGGGGCTGGGGACCGGAGCCACCTGCCTGGAAGGAAAGCACCAGCGTGGCCCAGTGATCGGGGCGAGCAGGCCGGCGGCGCCGTGCCTGACGGACTCCGAAGGGAACTCGCACCACATTGGTGCCTTCAACGCTTGTCGTGGCGTCCGAGCCGCCCTGCTGACCGCTGCCGTTCATGATTCTCAGAGTAATGAAGGCGAAGCGCATTTAACAGCGGTACGCACACGAATGATGCGCCAAATGCGACAGAATCGGCACCCCGGGCGCCCCTAGCTGACCAGTTCAGCAACCGCCACATCCTCGACGGAGGGACAGGTGCAGACCAGATTCCGATCGCCGTAAGCGTTATCGATACGGGCGACCGCCGGCCAGAATTTATTTTCCCGCTGGCGCCGGCCAGCGGGAAAGGCCGCCTGGCTGCGGCTGTAGGGCCGATCCCAGTCGTCGCTGGTGACCGCCGCCAGAGTGTGGGGAGCCCGCTTGAGGGGATTGTCCAGGGGATCGGCCCGGCCGGATTCAATCGCCGCCGCCTCGGCCCGGATCGCGATCATCGCCGCACAGAACCGGTCGATCTCGGCCAGGGATTCACTCTCGGTGGGCTCCACCATCACGGTGCCGGCCACCGGCCAGCTCACGGTCGGGGCATGGAAACCGAAATCCATCAGCCGTTTGGCCAGGTCGTCCACCTCCAGGCCGCAGCTGCGCTTGAGCGGCCGCAGATCAAGAATGCACTCATGGGCCACCCGGCCGCCAACACCGCGATAGAGCACCGGGAAATGGGGATCGAGGCGCTCAGCGATCAGGTTGGCGCTGAGCAGGGCCACCTGGCTGGCGAGGCGCAGGCCGCTGCCGCCCATCATGCGGATGTACATCCAGCTGATCGGCAGGATGCCGGCGCTGCCCCAGGGGGCGGCGGACACCGGCCCGATGGCATGGGCCGCCTGGGACGGCGCCAGGGGATGGCCCGGCAGGAAGGGCAGCAGATGGGCTGCCACCCCGATCGGCCCCACCCCCGGGCCACCACCACCGTGGGGGATGCAGAAGGTCTTATGCAGGTTGAGATGGCAGACATCGGCGCCGTAGAGCCCTGGTTTGCACAGCCCCACCTGGGCATTGAGATTGGCGCCGTCGAGATACACCTGGCCGCCGTGGTCATGCACCAACTGGCAGATGGCGCCGATGCCGGTCTCGAAGACGCCGTGGGTGGAGGGATAGGTGACCATCAGCGCCGCCAGGTCACCGGCATGGGCTGCCACCTTGGCGGCCAGATCGGCTTGATCGATGTTGCCGTGCCGGTCGCAGGCCACCGCCACCACCTGCATGCCGGCCATCACGGCGCTGGCGGGGTTGGTGCCATGGGCGCTGGTGGGGATCAGGCAGATGCGTCGATGGCTCTCACCACGGCTCCTGTGCCAGGCCCGGATCACCATCAGGCCGGCGTATTCCCCCTGGGAGCCGGCATTGGGCTGCAGCGATACTCCAGCAAAGCCGGTGATCGCCGCCAGCCAGGCCTCCAGATCCGCCATCAACCGGGCGTAGCCGGCGCACTGATCGGCCGGGGCGAAGGGATGGAGCTGGGCGAAGGCGGGCCAGCTGACGGGAGCCAGCTCAGCGGCCGCATTCAATTTCATGGTGCAGCTGCCCAGGGGGATCATCCCGTGCACCAGAGAGAGATCCTTGCTGACCAGCCGCTGGATGTAGCGCAGCAGCTCGGTTTCGCTGCGGTAGCGCTGGAACACCTCCTGGCGCAGCCACGGTGCGCTGCGCCGGGGTAGTTCCGCCAGCGGATCACCGGCCTGGCCCAGGGCGCCATGCAGGGCCCTGATCGCCGTGGCGGCCCGGTCCGGATCGGCGGCCAGGGCCACCAGCAGCAGCTCCAGTTCGCCGGGGCTACTGAGCTCATCGAGGCTGATCGCCAGGCTCTCAGGCGGCGTGGTCCGGGCCTCACCCGCCTCACCCCGGCGCAGATTGAAACCCGCTTGACTGGCCCGATCGAACAGGGCGGCCATCCCTTCGCCCCGCAGTACCAGGGTGTCGAAGCCCGGGCCGGGATCCACCGCCAGATCCAGGGCCGCCAGGGCCGCAGCCAGGGCCTGGCGCAGCTGCAGGATGCGGCTGGCGATCGCCGTCAGGCCTTCGGGGCCGTGATGCACCGCATAGAAGCTGGCCATCACCGCCAGCAGCACCTGAGCCGTGCAGATGTTGCTGGTGGCCTTGTCACGGCGGATGTGCTGTTCGCGGGTCTGCAGTGCAAGACGCAGGGCCGGATTGCCCTCGGCATCGCGGGACTGACCCACCAGGCGGCCGGGGATCTGCCGTTTGAACGCCTCCCGGGTGGCGAAGAAGGCAGCGTGGGGACCGCCGAAACCCATCGGCACGCCGTAGCGCTGCAGGCTGCCCACGGCGATATCCGCCCCCAGATCGCCGACCGGCGCCAGCAGCACCTGGGCCAGGGGATCGATCGCCACCGTGGCGATCACCCCGGCGGCCTGGGCAGCCACCAGCAGGGGGCTGGGATCCCAGAGGCGACCGGCCGTGCCAGGCAACTGCAACAGCAGACCGAAAGCATCGTCCGGCAGGGCTGTCTCCAGATCCGGGGCAGCGGTGTCGAAGGCTGAGCTGACCAGACGGACAGACAGGGCCTCGGCATCGATCAGCTCCAGCGTGATCGCCAGGGGCTCGGCCCGGGTGTGCAGCACGGCCAGCGTCTGGGGCAGCACGGCTCGATCTACCAGGAAGCGGCTCGCCCCAGCCCGCTTGCCCACCGCCAGGGACAGGGCCATCGCCTCGGCCGCCGCCGTGGCCTCATCGAGCAGGGAGGCATTGGCGATCGGCAGACCGGTCAGCTCGCTGACCAAGGTCTGGAAATTGAGCAGGGCCTCGAGCCGTCCCTGGGCGATCTCCGCCTGGTAAGGGGTGTAGGCCGTGTACCAGCAGGGGTTCTCCAGCACGTGGCGCTGGATCAAGGCGGGGGTGGCCGTGCCGGAGTAGCCCAGACCGATCAGGCTGCGGCGGGGCTGGTTGAGGGCGGCGATCCCGGCCAGTTCCGCCAGCGCTTCGGCCTCGGAACAGGGTTCGGGCAAATCCTGGCTGGCCGCCTCGGGAGAGAGCAGGATGTCGGCCGGAACGACCGCGGCAGCCAGATCTTCCAGGGAATCGAGTCCCAGTTCGGCCAGCATGCGCTGGCGATCGTCGTGATCCGGTCCGAGATGGCGAATCTCAAAGGATGCGGTCACAGAAGCTGATCGGGTGTTAACGGGATCCTAAGGACTTCGCCAGGAGCACGGATTCGCCAGGCAAACGGATTCGCCAGACGCACGGATGACCCAAGCCCCTACCGACGCCGCCAACCGCCTTCTGGTGGCTTCTGCTGCCGCAAGGTCAGCCCAGTCCCCCAAAACTGTCCTGCCTGCATGGGGCTGTCCCATCGCGGCACCAGTTCGCAGCCTGCACGTCGTCCAGGACTTAGCAAGTTGATCCCAACCGCCCCCCCCGGCGCGACCAAGCCCTCGGACCTCAAGCCTGCGGCGATCCGCGGCAGGCCCTTGGAAAGCCAGCTGATCACCAACAATCCTGCCAACGCAGCACTCGCAGCCGACTCGGACCCCAGCAACAGAGCCGAAAGCTCAACCAGGCTGAATACCTTTACCAATCCCTTCCCCATCGCTGCTCAGGGGTGGCAAGGCCTCTGGCCACCACCCACCACCCGGCAGCCAGGATCGTTTCAATCCCGGAGGGGCACGCCGACCAGCTCCGGCCCCGCCGTCCTCAATGCCCCTCAACCTTGCTGCTGTAAGTGGCCGCATCCATCAGGACCTGCATCTCGCCGGCGTCCGTGGCGCGCACCACCAGCAGCCAGCCCTCGCCGTAGGGATCGTTCTGCAGCTCTTCAGGGCTGGCGAGCACGGCCTCGTTGCGGGCTTCCACCACACCGCTGATCGGCGCCACCAGATCCTCGACGGCCTTCACCGATTCGACGCTGCCGAAGCCCTGGCCGGCACGGATCGACGCCCCCACCTCGGGCAGCTCGACGAACACGATGTCGCCCAGCTGATCGACGGCGAAGGCACTGATGCCGATGCGGGCAAGATCCCCCTCCAGTCGGGCGTATTCGTGGCTGTCGGTATAGCGGCAGTCGTCGGGGAAAGTGAGCGCCATCGCCGGGGAGGAGCAGATCGGGTCTGTGGGCAGTCTGCTTGATTCCCCCCGGGCGCGCCGCCGGCCTCAGGCCGACCCCGCACCGGCCGCTTCCAGGCTGGGCAAGGTCTGCAGAGCCACCAGCGCCCGCTCCAGGGCCAGGCCCACATGGCCGTGGTGCGTGCCGCCCTGCACATACAGAACGAAGGGCTGTCGCAGCGGGCCATCGGCGGAGAACTCACTGGTGCTGCCATCGATGAAGGTGCCACCGGCCATCACCAGGTCGCTGGCATAGCCGGGCATCGGCGCCGGCACCGGATCGAGATAGGCCCCCACCGGCGAGCAGGCCTGAAAGGCGCGGCAGACCGCCAGCAACGGTTCGGGCGCGCCGAGTCGCACCGCCTGAATGACATCGCTGCGAGGGGCGCCCGGGGCGGGATGGACCGGGTAGCCCAGCTCCGCGAAGACCGTCGCCACCAGATCGGCGCCGATCAGGGCCTCAGCCACCATCTGCGGAGCCAGGAACAGGCCCTGAAACAGCAGACGGTTGCAGTCGAAGCTGGTGCCACCCTCACTGCCGATGCCCGGTGCCGTCAACCGGCAGCAGGCCCGCTCCACCAGATCGGCCCGGCCGGCCACGTAGCCGCCGGTGGGGGCGATCGTGCCGCCGAGATTCTTGATCAGGGAACCGGCGATCAGATCCGCCCCCACGGCCGTGGGTTCCAGGTCCTCCACCAGCTCGCCGTAGCAGTTGTCGACAAAGACGATCGCCTCCGGCTGCACCGCCTTGACCCGCTCCACCAGCCGGCCGATCTCCGCCACAGGCAGCGGGGGCCGCCAGCTGTAACCGCAGCTGCGCTGAATCAGCACCAGCCGCGTCGGCACCGCCAGAGCTTCCGCCAGCCGCTCCTCATCGACCCGGCCGGCCGCCGTCAGCGGCAATTCGTCGTAGAGCACGCCGAACTCCGCCAGGGACCCCTGCCCCTCGCCGCGCAGGCCGATCACCTCCTCGAGCGTGTCGTAGGGGCGGCCGGTGATCGAGAGCATGCGCTCGCCCGGCCGCAGCACCCCGAACAGGGCCGCCGCGATCGCGTGGGTGCCGGAGACGAACTGCAGGCGCACCGCCGCCGCTTCGGCCTGCAGCACCCGGGCGAAGACCCGGTCGAGGGTCTCGCGGCCCAGGTCACCGTGGCCGTAGCCACTGACGGAAGCGAAGTGATGCACCCCCAGCCGCTCGGCGGCGAACGCCGCCAGGACCCGCTCCAGCCGGGGTGCCACGGTGGCCGTGCGGGCGGCGATCTCCGGGGCCCGGGCCACCAGGGCGGCAGCGACCCGATCCCGGGCCCAGGCCGAAGGATTGGTGGTGGTCATGGCAATGGCAACGCGACCGGGGCTCATCGTGGCCCCCTGCCCGCTGCCGCCGCCGCCGGCAGCGGGCCGCACCAGCCGTGGCACGCGCGATCCCACCGCTAGATTCCGTCGTCCGTACCGGTGTGTCGCCGGCGTTTGCCGCCCGACCGGAAGTCGATCCCGCGCCATGACCGGCCCCCACAGCCTGATGATCCCGCCGGGTCCAGACCCCCTGGAGTCCTCCCCCTCCGTGCGCCGCGAGGCCGCCCTGCGCCTGGGGCTGACCATCGCCCGCGATCCCCTGCCAGCTCGCCAGCGCAAGCTCAAGGCGGGCACCACCACGTTCATGCTCGTGATGCATGTCGGGGCGGTGTTTGCCCTGCTGCCGCGGTTCTGGAGCCTGCAGGGGGTGATCGTCCTGGCGGTTCTGTACTGGGTCACCGTGCTGGGGGTGACCCTGGGGCTGCACCGGCTGGTGGCCCATCGGGGCTTCGATGCCCCGCGCTGGCTGGAGCGGCTGCTGGTGCTGATGGGCGCCATGGCCTGCCAGAGCGGCCCGATCGAGTGGGTGGGCCTGCATCGTCACCACCATCTGTTCTCCGATCAGCCCAACGACCATCACGACGCCGCCCGCGGCCTTTGGTGGGCCCACAGCGAGTGGATGCTGCACGACATCCCGGCCCTGCGGGAGATCCACCGCTTCACCGGCGATCTGGAACGCGATCCCTTCTACCGCTGGCTGGATCGCTGGTTCCTGCTGCTGCAGCTACCGCTGGGCGTCGCCCTGTATTTCTACGGCCAGCACGCCGGCGTTCATGGTGGCGGGCTGGGGCTGGTGCTCTGGGCCATCCCGCTGCGCCTGGTGCTCGTCTATCACGTGACCTGGTTGGTGAACTCCGCCACCCATGCCTTCGGCTACCGCAACTTCGACTGCCCCGATCGCTCCCGCAACTGCTGGTGGGTGGCGATCCTGAGCTTCGGGGAGGGTTGGCACAACAACCACCACGCCAACCCCGCCAGTGCCCGCCACGGTCTGCGCTGGTTCGAGTTCGACATCACCTGGCAGCACATCCGCCTGCTGAGGGGCCTGGGCCTGGTCCGGCGCCTGCGGGTGGCGCAACTGCCCTGACCGACCAGCGACCAGAATCGCTGGCAATGGGATCCAAAGCAGCCATGCCCCAATGGGAGTATCAGGTCATCCATCTCAATGTGGGGGGAGGCGCCACGCCGGCTGCCGCCGGCGGCCAGGCTCCTGCCACTGCCCCGGCGGCAGGAGCCGCCGCAGCCAAGCCGCCGCAGGTGTTTTCCCAGGAGTACCTGCAGAAGGAGTTTCCGGGTTTCTACACGCCGAACCCGGCCAGCCAGCAGCATCCGGCTTTGCAGCTGCAGACCTTCCTCAATGGCGTGGGCCAGAAGGGCTGGTCGCTGATCGGGGTCTTCCCGCTGGGGCCGCTGTTGATGATGATCTTTCGCCGCCGCCTGAGCGCACCATCAGCGAGCCCGGAGCCAGCCGCTGCCAGCCCGGAACCGGAGGGCCAACCGCAAGCCACCCCGAGCCCGACTCCTGATCTCGAGGCCCTGCTGAAGCGGATCGAAGCCCTGGAACAGCGCCTGGACCCCCGGAGCCGAGCTGAAAGCTGAGCGGGTCCACCCGATTGCGGCGAGGCCCATCGCCAGCCAGGGCGGCATCAGCCGCCTGGTTCCACCAGCTCACGCCGGATCGCGGCAGCCAGGTCGGGCAGGGGACGATCGCCGCTGAAGCCCAGGCGCCGAGCCCGCTTGCGCAGCAGATCCAGAAACTGATCGGGGCCGAGCTCCTCATCGCCGGCGGCCCCGAGGGCCGCCAGGGTGAGGCGCAGATCGGGCAGCTCGGAATCCAGATCCCCGGCCGAGTAGTCGCTCTGGCCGGCCATCACCGCCGCGAAGCGCTCGCGCCGCTGGCGCCGGGCGACCGGGTAGGCCGCCAGCAGCTGCTCGCGGCACTGGCGCCAGGGCCGGCCGGCGGTGAACAGGGTGGCCAGGGCCGCAGACAGGGCCGCCGCCTCGGCATCGTCGATGCGCAGATCGAAGGCCGGCGGTGGCGGGCGTAGCCCGACGAACACTTCCAGCAGATCACCGGGCCCGAGTTCGCGCTCATCAGCGTCGCGCACGGGCAGGGCCGAGGTGGCCAGGGCCTCCACCAGCTCCGGCTGACCGGCCAGCAACCGCGCGCCCTGCTCCCGGGGCAGCTTGCCGGCGGGGGCCTGCTCGGCCAGCCAGCGGTTGATGCCACCCAGGGCCAGAAACACTTCAGGGCCCGGCGAGGCCAGCTTGCCGTTGCGCAGCATCGACAGCTGGGAGTTGTGGACACGGCCGAGGCTGAGGGCCTCCGCCAGAGCCGGCAGCACGCGATGGGACCAGCCGTTGCGGGCATGCCAGACCCTGATCAGATGGGCGAAGGCCACACGACCCGATTCGATTTCGCCTCCGTAGCTCAAATGATCTGGATCCGTATTGCTACAATCTTACCGTTCGATACGGAGTCGGTCCTACATGACCGCCACGCGTTCCTCCCGCTCAGGCCCCCAGGCCCAGCACACCCGCCGATCGGCCACGAGCAGCGCCGGTCCCGATGCCATGCGACGCGCCCGGGCCCTGCACACCAACCGTGACGGGGATCACCTCGCCACCACCGCCGCCGGCAAGAACTGGACGGTGATCCTGTTCATGGCCGCCATCCACCTACTCGCCATCGTCGCCCTGTTGCCCCAGTTCTGGAGCTGGGCCGGCGTGGCCACCCTGGTGATCCTCTACTGGGTCACCGCCTGCCTCGGCGTCACCATCGGCTATCACCGCCTGCTGTGCCACCGTTCCTTCCAGGTTCCCCGCTGGCTGGAGCGCTTCTTCGCCACCTGCGGCGCCCTCAGCTGCCAGCACGGCCCGATCGACTGGGTGGGCCTGCACCGGCATCACCACAAGTTCTCCGATACGGAAGCGGATCACCACGACAGCAGCAAGGGCTTCTGGTGGAGTCATATGGGCTGGATGCTGGAAACGGTGCCCGCCATGGCGGCCGTGCCTCGCCTCACCGGCGACCTGATGGCCGATCCCTATCACCGCTGGCTGAACCGCTGGTTCCTGATGCTGCAACTGCCCCTGGCGGGCCTGCTCTTCTGGATCGGCACGGTCACCGGAGCCGGTGGCTGGGCCCTGGTGCTGTGGGGCAT
>JAPLID010000193.1 GCA_026389285.1 Cyanobacteriota bacterium | reverse complement strand
GCGGAGGCCCGGCGGGTGGTGCAGGAGCAGGCTGAGGCCCCGGCGCGGAGGTGGGTTGCGGACCGGGACCAGGCCCGCCGGGCGGCGTACTCGGCGGCGCCGGCGATTTCGGCGCCCGCCGCCGCGATCGCGACGTGGCCAGCGACACCCGCCGCGGCAGCCGGCCCATCGCCAGCAGCGATCGCCCCACGGGCCGCAGCTACGGGGCCGGCGACACCATGTCCAAGGGCGTTCCCCAGGGTTCCCCGATCAGCAGCAGCGGTAGGCCCAGCCCCGGTGTCAGCGATGCCGACTTCTCCCCTCTGGATGGCCAGCCCTCCCGATCCAGGCCCCAGCCCCCTGCCAGCGGCAGCCCGAGCGGCCGGCCCAGCGGCCCCGCCCTAGACAACAGCTCCCGCTTCGACGACTGATCCGGCGCAACCTTCGCGGCTGCCTGCAAGCCGCAACCTCAGAGGCCTGGCCTGTCTGCTCATCACGGCGCTAGTGCTGTTCGGACCCACCGGTTGCGGCGGCTGGAGCTGGGGCCGCCGCAGCGCCGGACCGATCGGCCTGGGCGATGGCAATCGCCAAGATCCAGCCCTCAGTGGCAATGGCCGCCTGCTGGCCAGCATCGTCGAACGGGGAGGCCGGGAGACCGTGATCCTGCAGGAGCAACCCTCAGGCCGGTTGCTGCCGCTCGGCCCCCTGCAACGCCAGCAACCCCACCGCTCCCCCTCCCTGAGCTGGAACGGCCGCTATCTGGCTGTGCTGGTGCAGCAAGGTTCACGACGCCTGGCCGTGATCGAGGACCGGGCTACGGGTCAACTGCAGCGCCTGCCCCTGCCTGCCGATAGCGAACCCCAGCGCCTGAGCCTGGCCCCCGACGGGCGGCGCCTGGCGATCGAGGTGGTGCGGGGGGGGCGTTCGCAAGTGCAGATGTTCGATCTGGCGGGTCTGCTGGAGCCCGATCTACCCGGGGGGCTCCCCACCACCGGCGGCGGTCTGGGGGGCGGGGTCCCAGCCACGGGAAAGCCATGACCATGCTGCGGCGCTCGCCAGGCAGGCGAGTGAGCCTGGCAACGCGCAACGTCACCGGAGTGGGAAGCATCCGGCGGCGATGCCTCAGCCTGCTGCACCTGGGCTGGTCAGGCCTGGGCTGCCTCAGCCTGCTCGCCCTGGGCCTGGGGGGCTGCATGGCGGGGATGCCGACCCCGATGGCAGGCCTTGATCGACAGCTGGAGCAGGCCGGCAACAGCCGCGCCCCCGCCCTTTCGGGCCGCTGGTTGGCCCTGATCGCCGGCCGCGGCGGTCGCGATCAGGTGCTGCTGGTGGATGTGGAGCGGGGGCTGCCGGTTCCGCTGCCAGGACTGAACCGGCCCGACGCCCAGCCCATGAGCGTGGCGGTGAACCGGGAAGGCAACCGCCTGGCGGTGGTGCGCCAGCTCGATGGGCGCACCGAACTGGTGCTCTACCGCCGCGAACTGATGGCGCTGGAGCCGATCGCCATGCAGCCCAGCGGCGTGCCCAGGCGGATCAGCCTCAGCGGCGATGGCCGGCAGCTGGCGGTGGAGGTCAGCCGCGGCGGTATCTGGCAGATCGACCTAATCGACATCCCCTGAGTGACCGCTGCTTGGCCGCCGCGCTCTGATGCGGTTGGAACCGAGCGCCCTGCAGTCCCCCAGCTTCTCCAGGCGGGCCGCTTCTGTCCACCCCAGCCCATGGCCAGCCGCTCAGGGCACCAGGCCCGCCCAGTGCAGGAAAGTGTCGCCGCTCAGGGATTCGACCAGCAGCAGCGCCATAAAACCGGCCATGGCGAAGCGACCATTGACCCGCTCGGCGTAGGCACTCCAGCCGAAGGCGGGCACATCGTTGGTGGTGGCACTGGTAGCCCTAGCCGGTGCCTGCACCTCTGCCTCAGCGGCTCCCTCTGGGGCGGCCGGAGAGCCGGATGGATCGGTGGATTCGCTCATCGCTTCAGGCCTGCAGGCCAAAGGTATAGCTGGCGGCCGGCAGCAGTCGCCAGGCGCCAGTGCCTTCGAGTTCGAGCACGGTGTCGTGATAGTCCTTGAGAGTGGGTCGGTGACCGACGCTGACGAAGGCCATCTCCCGCTGCACCAGCAGCTCATACAGGCGCTTCTCGGTGTTGACATCGAGGGCGCTGGTGGCCTCATCGAGCACCACGAACCGGGGGGAGTTCAGCAGCAGGCGGGCAAACGCCAGACGTTGCTGCTCGCCCAATGAGAGCAGACGGGGCCAGTCCTGCTTGATGTCGAGATCGGGATAGCGGTGCACCAGATCGGGCAGGCGCACCTCCTCCAGCACATGGCGCAGTTGGCCATCGCTGAAGCGCTCGGTGCTCTGGGGGTAGCAGAGCTGCTCCCGCAGGCTGCCCAGCAGCATGTAAGGCTTCTGGGGGATGAACATCAACTCGCCCACAGGCGGCCGATGCACCCGGCCGGCGGCGGCGGGCCAGAGGCCACTGACCAGGCGCAGGAAGGAGGTCTTGCCGCAGCCGGACGGGCCCACCACCAGCAGACGCTGGCTGGGGGCCACCTGGAGGCTGAGGTCGCGGATCAGCAGGCGGCTGCTGCGCGGCGGCATCAGATCCACATGGCTGATCAGGATCGAGTCGGGCGATTCGCCGTCAGCGCCGGCATCCGCAGTCAGCGCCGGCTGACCCTGTTCAGCGATCGACCGGGCCGCCACCTCGCCGCTGATCGCCTCCACCTTGCCCTGGAAACCCTCCAGACGACTGATCGAAGCGGAGAAGGCGGCGAGGCGATCGACGTTGTTGACGATGTAACTGACCGAGAACAGCACCTGGGAGAAGGCGATGCTGGCCTGGCCGAACACACCAAAATCCACCTGCTTGGCGAAGTAGATCGGTGCGATCACCAGCCAGGGCAGGAAGCGGGAGAAGTAGTCGTAGGAGCGCTGGATCACGCTGATCAGGGCCTCCCAGACGATCAGCTTGTTGTAGTTCTGAATCACGCCACCCAGCCGCCTGGATCCCTCCTTTCGCTCCTGCTCTTCGCCACGGTAGAAGGCGATCGATTCGGCGTTGTCGCGGATGTGAACCAGGCCGTAGCGGAAGTCGGCCTCCAGCTTGAGCTGCTGGTAGTTGAGGTTGACAAGCTTGCGACTGGCGAACACGATCAGGGCAGTACCACCCACCGAATAGCCCAGCAGCCAGAGGGCCAGGGTGATATTGATGCTCCAGAGAACGATGATGAAACTGAAAAAGGTCAACAAGGCCGAGATGATCTCAACCGTGACGCTCAGGCTCGTGGCCGTGAAGCTGGCCGCATCCTGGGAGATCCGCTGGTCGGGGTTATCGATTTCCTCGACGGTTTCATCGTTGGGATTGAGGACGTAATAGGCGCGATTCGTGAGGTAACGGCCCAGCATCCTCTCGCTCAACCACTCCCGCCACATCAGTCCCAGCTTGGGGATCAGGTAGCTCTGCAGAGCCCGGATCGGCAGGGCCAGCACCAGGCAGAAGGCGTAGATCGCCACGATCTTCCAGAACTCCTCGGCCTTGTAGGCCACCAGCGCATTCTCGATATTGCGGGCGACAAAACTGATGCCCACATTGATGCCATTGATCACCAGGATCAGCAGCGTGATCACCCCCAGCAGCAACCAAGGCAGCCAGCGCCCCTGGCGCAACTTGGCGCGCGCGGCCCCGAAGCAGAGCAGACCGGCGCCGAACAGCACCATCACCACCTTGCCCCAGGGACCCGCCCAGATCGCGGCCACCTGCTCGGGCACCCCCGGCAGGAAGCGGGCCTGCAACTCCGGAATCCAGGCGCCGCTGGCGGCCACCGCCGCCGTCAGCAGCAGCAGGGTGAAGCCCACGACCACAGCGATCAGGGCCACCACCAGCAGCAAAAACTGGCCGGAGCTGGCGCCGTTATCAAGGGGCAGGAAATAGGGCTGGGCCAGACGCTGCAGCTTGCCCAGCTGGTCGCGGAACGCCTTCAGGGGGGTCATGGAGCGGGGCGGATCAGGTCATTGTCGCCGTTCGCCCTGCCGCGTTGCGGTGCAGCCTGGCGCCTCAGCCCGGCGGCCAGGCCAGGGGGCGTCCGCCGATCACGTGCACATGCAGATGGAACACCGTCTGCCCCGCCTCGGCGCCGCTGTTGATCACGGTGCGCCAGCTGTTGAGCCCCTCCTGCCGGGCCACCTGGGCGGCCACCAGCAGCAGATGGCCGAGCAGCGCCTGATGCTCCGCGGTGGCCTCCGAGAGCTGGGCGATCGGTTCGCGCGGGATCACCAGCACATGCACCGGTGCCTGGGGTGCCACATCGCGGAAGGCCAGGCAGAGCTCGTCGCTGTGGACCGCGTCGCAGGGAATCTCGCCCCGCAGGATGCGGCCGAAGATCGTGTCGCCACTGGCGGAGACGCCGGAAGCGGCGGGGGCAGCGCTGGACTCGCTGGACATGGTTGCTGGAACGGCCGCTGACGCGGGGCGAAGGATCGGGCGGTGAGACAGGCGGTGGCACTGGTCTTGTAGTGAGCCCCAAACCTGATGTTGGCACGGTGCAGTGGAGCGGCCCTGCGCGGCCTGGAGGCTGTGGAGGTTTCGGTGGAGGTGGACATCGCCCCGGGTCTGCCGGGCCTGCAACTGGTGGGCCTGGCGGATGCGGCAGTGCAGGAGGCGCGCGAGCGGGTGCGGGCCGCGATCCGCAACAGTGGCCTCAAGGTGCCGCTGACCCGGGTGGTGGTGAGCCTGGCGCCGGCGGATCTGCGCAAAGCGGGGCCCAGCTTCGATCTGCCGATCGCCCTGGGGCTGCTGGTGGCCAGTAGCCAGCTGGCGCCGGAACAGATCCAGGGCATCTGGAGCGCGGCAGAACTGGGGCTCGATGGGAGCCTGCGGCCGATCCGGGGCGTGCTGGCCCTGGCGATGGCGGCCCGGGCCGCTGGGGCAAGGGGGCTGGTGGTGCCGGCGGCCAACGCGGCCGAAGCGGCGCTGGTGGAGGGACTGCCGGTCTGGGGTGCCCAGAATCTGGGCGAGGTGATCACCGTGCTGCAGGATCCCGCCCGCAGCCCCCAGGCCTGCGCCGCCATCGCCCCGCCCGCCGCCGCCGGCGGCCCGGATCTGGTGGATGTGCGGGGCCAGCCCCACGGCCGCCGCGCCCTGGAGATCGCCGCAGCCGGGGGGCATCACCTGCTGCTGGTGGGGGCCGCCGGCAGTGGCAAGACGATGCTGGCCCGGCGATTACCGGGGCTACTGCCGCCCCTGGAAGCCGCCGAGTCGCTGGAGCTCACCCGCTTGCACTCGGTGGCGGGCCTGCTGCTGGATGGAGGCAACCTGATCAGCCAGCGCCCCTTCCGCAGTCCCCACCACAGCTGCTCGGGGGCCGCCCTGATCGGCGGCGGCACGATTCCGATGCCTGGGGAGGTGAGCCTGGCCCACCACGGCGTGCTGTTCCTCGATGAGCTGGCGGAATTCCGCCGCGACGTGCTCGATCAACTGCGGCAGCCCCTGGAGGAGGGTGATGTGCTGATCAGCCGTACCCGCCAGCGCTGCCGCTTCCCCTGCCGCATCACCCTGGTGGCCGCCACCAATCCCTGCCCCTGCGGGCGCTATGGCGAAGCCGACGGCAGCTGCAGCTGCGGCGAAAGCCTGCGGAGGCGCTACTGGGGCCGGCTGTCCGGGCCCCTGCTGGACCGGCTCGATCTGCAGGTGGTGATGCGGCGGCCGCCGGCCCGGGAGCTGGCCCGAGGCATCATGTCCGGCGACGCGCGCTCAGCGGACTCCGGGGACGGCGGGGCCCTGGAACAACCCGAAACCAGTGCGGTGGTGGCCCAGCGGGTGCGTCGGGCCCGGGCCCGCATGGCGGCACGCAATCCCGGTGGCCACTGCAATGCCCAGATCGCGGCGGAGGCCCTGCCCGCTGTGCTCGCGCTGGAAGAGCCGGCCCGGCAGCTGTGGGAGCGCGCCATGGAGCAGCGCCGCCTCTCGGCCCGCGGCGGCATGCGCTTGTTGAGGGTGGCTCGCACGATCTCCGACCTGGCCGGCCAACCGACGGTGGGCGCCACCGCGATCGCTGAAGCCCTCACCTTCCGCAGCTTCGATCTGGTGGGGGCGGATCCCTTCTAGCCGGAGCCGCGCCATCCCCAAGTGTTGCCCGCGAATGCGATGCCCGGGACCGCACCCCTCCTCCAGCAGGAAGGATCAACAAAACCAGCCGCAACATTGCGGACATTAGGAGCCGGAACGGGATTCAGCTCCTCCGGCAAGGTCTTGGTTGATGACCAAGAAAGTCTTGTCGACCCCTGATCAGTTGTCGGCAAGACTCTTATCACGTGGTGGGAGAACCACAAAGTTGTGTGATCTTTCCTATCATGGAGCAAACTGGGCTTTCTCGAGGTCTGTTTGATCGCAGGCCCATGCGTGGCGACGACTCCACAAGGCAGAACTTCCGAGGGGATGGAGCCCTCAGCCGATCGAGCCAATGCTTCTATGAAACAGAAGCTGGACTGGGTTGACCGCTGATCTTTTTCTTTCAAGCCCGGACAAGACGCCAGTCAAACGCCTATCAGATGAGCAGACCCAAAATGCAAGGCGAGCACTGAGTCTGAAAAACGCACCTGACGGAGCCTGAACGGGTCGCACTGTTAGCCATTGCACCGGTGGTTCGTCGTCCAGGATCTCCGCACCTTCGCCAAAGCGGTCAGAGCCCCCTGAACGATCAGCGGCGACGACGGCGCTGCTGAGCCTTGCGCTTGTACTTCTCGGTGGGGGTTTCGTGGTGCCGCAGCCGCTTGAGATCGGCGAAAATCCCGGCCTTGGACACCTGGCGCTTGAGGCGGCGCAGAGCGGATTCGATCCCTTCGTTTTCGCCGACGGTGACCTGGGTCATGAAGTGCTGCTGAAGCGTGGCAAGTGGACCAATCTAGCAAGTCTATGGGCAGGGCCCGTTCAGATCTTGGGGGGAGCGGCAGGCAGGGGAGCCGGCTTGACTGGTGCCGCGTTGGTGGAGGTGGCGGCCGATCCATTCAGACCACTGGCGGCCTTCGGCCCTGGAACCGTCTGGGGACTCGGCGAAGCAGCGGCAGGAGCCGTAACCAGCGGCGATCCGGCAGCCGGCAGCGGCACTGCAGCACTGCCTGGGCTGGTTGCTCCAGGCCAGGTCTCATTGAAGAGATAGACATGGCCGAGGTTCCGGCCGCGGAACTGACGCCGCATCAGCCGCCAGCCCGGCTCGAGATCGAGCTTGTGAAAACCGCTGGCCGCGCCACCGGCCCGAGCCACCACCATCTCCGGACCGGCGCCGGTCTTGGTCGGCAGGGCGATCAGGAGCGTGTCGCCGGCCTCACTGCGCACCAGCAGGCGATAGGTTCCCGCCAGATCCAAGGGCCCCACCCGCACCGAATAGCCGTTGGCATCGATGTAGCGGCTGCAGATGCCGGTGAAATCGAAGGTGGCCAGCAGGGGGTTCACCGCCGCCGGCTTGCCCGCGCCGATGGCGAAACAGGGCTTGGTGGGCCTGACCTGTTCGTAGATGTTCAGCTGATAGCGGGAGCTGCTGCCGACGGGCGAGGCCACCACCACGAATCGCTGCAGATCGAGATCAGCAGCGGCGAACATGGACTGGGCCCCGGCGCCATGGGGCGCCAAGGCCGCGGCAAGGGCGACGGCGCCGCATACAGCCTTGGCTGCGAAGGGAAGGGTGCCCCTGCGGCGGAGCGACACGGGGATCAGGGAAGACAACACGTGGCTCTCTTGGATCAGGGGGGGACTTGTGGAGGAATCGTATGCAGGCCAGCGACCTTTCAACCAGGGGCGGAGCCCGATCTCAGACCGGCCCGCGGGATGACCACAGCTGCCGGACCCACGGCTGCTGGACACCAGGCCTTCAGGACGGGGATGGCCTGTTGATGCGGATCGCCACCAGCAGCGCGAGCACGGTGCCAGGCAGGCTGGCCGCCAGGATCCAGCGCGTCGTTTGCACCCCGAGATCGGGATCGCCGTAGGACAGCTCAAAGATCGAACCGGTGGCGGCGATGCCCAGCAGGCAGGCCAAAGCCAGAAATAGGCCGGCCAGGGGTTTCATCGGCATCGCTTGCTCGTCAGCTGGCTCATCAGGTGGCTCATCAAGGGGTGGACGGATCAGCGGATCGACTGGACGTGCTGCCGCTCGAAACCCTGTTGCTGCAGCCCTTCATTAAGACTCAGCTCATCGGTGACGCGATCGACGAACAGCACCCCGTTGAGATGATCCAGCTCGTGCTGGATGCAGCGAGCCAGCAGCCCGTCGGCCTTGAGCCGCCGCGGCCGGCCGTACTCATCACGGAAGCTCACCTCCACGGTGGAGGGCCGGACCACATCCAGATAAACGCCAGGGATGCTCAGGCACCCCTCCTCATAGGTGTTGAGCGAAGCACCGGCAGCAGTGATCTCCGGATTGATGAACACGATCGGAGGATTGGCGGCCTCCTCAAAATCGAGATCGATCACCAGCAGTTGTTTGTGCACCCCTACCTGGGGTGCCGCCAGGCCGATGCCGCGGGCGGTGTACATGCAGCGCAGCATGTCTCTAGCCAGATCCCGGATCGATTCATCCACCTTGCTGATCCGCCTGGCGGCATCGCGCAGCTCCCGATCGCCGAGCCGATGGATGGGCAGCGGAGGCTCAGCCACAGGTTGCTTCGGCACCATGAGGCTGCGGAAGCTCTGGTCAGCCTTTCGCGCCAGTTGGGCGAAGCTACGCGCCAAGGGATCTCCTGAATCGTCAAGGGTCATTGTAGGAGTCATGGACGGGAGAAAGGGTTGGGAGGACCAGGGGCGCGGGGGGCAGGCGACGGCAAGGAGCTGAACGGCAACGCTGGTTTGCCGCAGCGCAACCCGGAGCAGCCCGCTAGCAGCGAAAACGGTCCTAGCCATGCGCTGCCCGGCCAGCCGCGGCCCCGACCGCTGTCGGCATCGGTGGTGGTGGCGGCCAGTCCGGCGATCCGCGAACCCCGCCTGGATGGCGAACGGCTTTTCTGGCTGGAACAACGCCCCGGCGAGGGGGGCCGCACCACCCTGCTGATGCAGGCCCCCGGCAGCCCTATCCAGGAACTCACCCCGGGCCGCAACCTGCGCAGCCGGGTGCATGACTACGGCGGCGGTTGCTTCACCGTGGCCGGGCCGACCCTGGTGTTCATCGACGACGGCGATCGGGGCCTGTGGCGGCTGGATCTGCCCCTCTCAGGCGCTGATGCCCCCCTGAAGCCGGCCCAGCAGCTGACGCCGCCGGCCGATCCCCAGCACCCACGCGCCTTCGCCGATGGCCTGATCGATCAGGGCCGCGACCGCTGGATCGGCGTGCTGGAACAGGACGGCCGCGATCTGCTGGTCAGCGTGTCCCTGGTGGGCGGGGAGCCGCAACCGCTCCACGCCCCTGCCGATTTCATCGGCTACGCGGTGCTCAGCCCTTCCGGCAGCCACCTGGCCTGGGTGGAGTGGCAGCAGCCCTTCATGCCCTGGGAGCGCAGTCAGCTGTGGATAGGGCGCTTCGATGCCCTGGGCCTATTGAGCGAAGTGCGCCGCCTGGCGGGCACGGCCGAGCCCGAGCCCGATGGCAATGGCGATGGCGATGGCGAGGCGGTCTCGATCTTTCAGCCCCTCTGGGCCGGTCCGGACCTGGTGGTGGCCAATGACCGCAGCGGTTGGTGGAACCTGGAGCGGCTTGCGCAGGCCGAATCGCTGGCCGCCGAGGCCAAACCCATCTGGCAGCCCCTGCTGCCGATGGCGGCCGAGTTCGCCATGCCCCAGTGGGTCTACGGCATGCGCACCACCGCCTGGGATGGCCGGCAGCTACTGGCGGCGGCCTGCCGCGAGGGCTGCTGGGACCTGGGACGACTGGTGCCGGACCCGGACGGCGAGCCCCCCATGACCTGGCAGTCCCTGGGACTTCCCTTCAACGATCTGGCCGCCCTCGACGCGGCAGCGGGCCGGCTGGTGGCCCTGGCCGCCGCCCCCGACCGCGGCCCGGGCCTGCTGGACCTCGACACCGCCAGTGGGCGCTGGCAGCACCGGCCCGCCGCCGCCGATCCCCTGGAGCCCAACTCCATCAGCCAGCCGCAGGAGCTGTGGTTCCCAGGCCATGGCGACCTTCCCACCCAGGCCTGGTTCTATCCGCCGGCAGGCGGCGCCCATCCCGAGGCGCCACTATTGATTCGCGGCCACAGCGGCCCCACCGCCATGGCCCGCACCGGCCTGAACCTGTCGATCCAGTTCTGGACCAGCCGCGGCTGGGGCGTGGTGGACGTGAACTACGGCGGCTCCACAGGATTCGGGCGGGCCTACCGCGAACGGCTCAACGGCCAGTGGGGCGTGGTTGATGTGGCCGACTGCATCGCCGCCGCCCGGGCCCTGGTGGCCACCGGCCAGGCCAGCGCCGGGCGGATCGCCATGGAAGGGGGCAGCGCCGCCGGCTTCACCGTGCTGGCGGCGCTCGGCCACGACGACACGATCCGGGCCGGGGCCTGCCGTTATCCGGTCACGGACCTGGCGGCCCTGGCCGGCGCCGAACATCGCTTCGAGGCGCATTACTTCGATGGCCTGATCGGCCCCTGGCCGGCCGCCCGGGCAACCTATGAGGCCCGTTCACCGCTGAAACAGGCCGCCAGCATCCGCCGGCCGGTGATCCTGTTCCACGGGCTCGATGATCGGGTCGTGCCGCCGGAGCAGAGCGAACGGCTGGCCCTGGCCTTGAGCGAGCAGGGGGTACCGGTGGAGCTGCATCTGTTTCCCGGCGAAGGCCATGGCTTCCGCAGCGGCGCGGTGCAGCAGCAGGTGCTTGAGGCCACGGAGGCCTTCTTCCGCAGGTACCTGCTGAACGATCAGGGCCAGAGCGATCCGGATCGGCGCGATCAAGGCAAGCGGCAACAGCCCTGGGACACCGCCTACCAGCGCAAAGCCGGGCCCCTCGACCGGTCGCGACCAGACGGATCTCCGCAGCAAGGGGGCCAACCATGATCGACTTCATCGGCAGCGCCCTGCCGCTCTATGGCCTGGCCCTGGGACTGCTATTAGCGCTGTTGGCGGTCGGCACCCTGCTGGGCAAGCTCCTGGGCATGCACCGCTGGGGGATTCCGGAAGCCCTGCTGGCGGGTTCGCTGGGATTGCTGATCGCCCCCACCGGCGCCCTGCCGCTGATTCCGCCAGCCGTGATCAGCCTCTGGGACCAGCTGCCCCTGATCCTGCTGACCCTGGTCTTCGCCAGTCTGTTGCTGGGCAAACCGCTGCCAGCGCTGGGGGGATTGTGGCGGCCGCTCTCGGCCCAGGTGCTGATGGCCCTCACCCTGGCCTTCGGCCAGTACGTGGTCGCTGGACTGGCGGTGTTGCTGGTGCTGCAGCCGCTGCTGGGGGCACCCGACGTGATGGCCTGCCTGATCGAGGTGGCCTTTGAAGGGGGCCACGGGTCGGCCGCCGCCATGGGGCCCACCTATGCGCGCCTTGGCCTGCAGAGCGGTGAGGCGCTCGGGCTGGCGATGGCCACGGTGGGCCTGCTGGCCTCGACGCTGGTGGGGGGCTTGGTGGTGGTGGTGGCCCGAAGGCAGCGCTGGCTGCTCAGTGATGGTCCAGCCGGAACGGAAGCCAGTGGGTTGGCAGGTGGAGCCTCGCAACTGCTGCCTGCGCAGCCACTGCCTGCGCAGGCACTGCCTTTGCAACCACTGCCTTTGAAACAACTGTCTTCGGAGTCACTACCTTCGCAGCCACGGCCTACGGAACCATGCAATTCTGAGCCCAAGCCTGTCGAGCCCCAGGCGTCAGCGTCCGCCCCCGCTGTGCCGGCGCCGATCGCCCTGGGGGCCGTGAACCTGGCCCTGAACGGGGTGGCGGTAGCGATCGGCTGGGGGATGCTGGAGGGACTGAGGCTTGTCGCCGAGAACCAGGGCGGCGGCTTCGCGCTGGTGATCGAAGCCCTGCCGGTCTTCCCCCTGGCGTTGGTGGGTTCGCTGCTGGTGCGGCTGGTGCTGGAGCGCAGCGGCCAGACCCACTGGGCCTCCGCCCCGGTGCAGAACCGGATCGGCACGATCTCGGCCGATCTGCTGATCACGGCGGCCACCGCCTGCCTGGATCTGTCGCTGCTGGCCAAGGACTGGCTGCCGTTGACGGTGCTGGCCGTGGTCGGCCTGCTCTGGAATCTGGCGGTGTTTCTGCTGCTGGCGCCGCGGATCCTGCCGGCCAACTGGTTGGAACGGGGTCTGATCGAGTTCGGTCAGGCCACCGGCGTGGCCGCCAGCGGCCTGCTGCTGCTCAACATGGTCGATCCCGAAGATCGCAACGGCACCCTGACGCCGTTCTCGATCAAGCAGCTGATCCTGCAGCCCCTGCTGGCCGGCGGTGTGATCACCGTGGTGGCCCCCCTAGCGGTGGACAGCTGGGGCCTACCGACCTGGACCGCCTTCTGCTTTGCCCTGGTGGTGCTCTGGATCAGCCTGGCCCTGTGGCTGGCGGGGCGCCAAGCTGCCGCCTAAAGGGGCTCATCGCACCACAGCCCCGAGAGGGGCTTATCGCACCACAGCCCCGAGAGGGGCTTATCGCACCACAGCCCCGAAAGGGGCTTATCGCACCATCGCCGCCACGTTGCCGCCGTCCACCGTGAGCACGGCGCCGGTGCTGCGCTGCAGCAGGGCCAGGGCGACGAAGGCCTCGGCCACATCGCTGGCGAGCACCTCCTGGCCCAGCAGATTGCCGGCCATGTAGATCTCCTCGCTGACGCCGCGGGCAGCCGCCCGCTCCCGGATC
Organism: Cyanobacteriota bacterium; assembly: GCA_026389285.1. Taxonomy (GTDB): domain Bacteria; phylum Cyanobacteriota; class Cyanobacteriia; order PCC-6307; family Cyanobiaceae; genus Cyanobium. The sequence goes on along the minus strand of JAPLID010000193.1, from coordinate 8,033 downwards.
ATCGTGCCGTCCAGCAGGCCGGAGCGGATGCGATCGGCATTGATCGCATTGACCCGGATGGCGTTTTCGCCTTCCTCCAGGGCGTACTGGCGCACCAGGGCCAGCAGGGCCGCCTTGCTGAGGCCATAGGCGCCGAAGTTGGGGCCGGGATTGAGCGCCTGCTTGCTGACATTGAACAGCAGCTGGCCCCCCAGGCGTTCGCCCGGCTGGGCACCCGAGCCGGCGCCGGCGCCATCCTGAAGACGCCAGATCGCCACCGCCGCCTGGGCCACGGCTTGGTGGGCGAAGAAGTTGAGCTCGAAGGCGGCCCGCAGATCGGTGTCAGGAAGGCTGGCGATGGCGCCGGTCCAGGCGGCACCGGCGTTGCTGACCACCACATCCAGGCCGCCGAAGTGCTCGCAGACCCGATCGAGCGCGTCGCGCACCTGCTGGCCATCGGTGACATCGCAGGCCAAACCCAGGGCCCGCGGGCCACAGGCGGCCGCCGCGGCCCGGGCCGCCTCGCCATCGAGGTCGAGCAGGGCCAGTTCGGCCCCCTGGGCGGCGAAGGCCCGGGCCGTGGCCGCGCCGATGGCGCCGGCGCCGCCGGTGACCAGCACCACCTGGCGGGCCAGGGGCTTCTCGGTGCCCTTGCCGAGCTTGGCCTGCTCCAGGCTCCAGTACTCCATGTCGAAGGTGTCGTCCTCCCCCACCGGCGCAAAGCGGCCGATGCTCTCGGCCGCCAGCAGCGTGCTGGCCCAGGCCTCGCCGATGTCGGCCGTCACGGAGGCCTCGGCAGCACTCTTGCCGACACCGATCAACCCCAGCCCCGGCACGGCGATCAGCCGTGGCAGGGGATCGAGCATGGTCTTGTGACCACCAGCCCGGGCGTTCTGGCGCTGGAAATAGTCGCAGTATTCAGCGACATACGCCTCCAGGGCCGCTTCGATCGCCGTCGGAGAGGCAGCGGCGGCCAACAGCAGCGGCCGGGCCTTGGTGCGGATCACGTGGTCCGGGGTGGCCACGCCGCGGCTCACCCAGTCCGCCAGGCGCTGGTCGTCGACCACGGCGCGGGTCAGGGGCGTGTCGCGCAGGGTCAGGATCCAGCGGCGGCGAGCGCCGCTGGCTTCGGCGGCCCGGCTCAGGGCCCCGCGCAGCTGCGGGAGTAACGCCGCCGCCGGGGTGGGGCGCTCCGGCATGGCTATGGCGTGGAGCGAGCGTTCTCCCTGCTCCAGGCGCGCTTCGGCCAGCGCCACCAGCTCGATCATCCGCCCATAGCTCTGCTGGGCCGTGGCGCCGAAGGAAAGAGACCGTGCTTCAGCAGCACCATGCCCTCGGGCTCCAGGCCTTGGGCCACCGCCGCCTCGTAGGCGTCGGCGCAGGCCTTGGCCAGGGCGAAACCCGGCATCACATAGGGCACCAGCACCACCCGATCGCCGTAGACCTCGGTGCACACCCGCTCGGCATCGGCCTGATCGGCCAGGGCCAGCAGCGCCGTGGAGTGGGTGTGATCGACGAACGTGTGCGGCAGGAAGGCGTGCAGCAGCGCCTCCACCGAGGGATTGGGGGCCGCCGGATCGATCAGGTTCTGGCGCTGGGCCGCCACCATCTGCTCATCGCTGAGGGCCTGCAAGCCGCGCAGGGCCTGCAGGGGCTCCAACCGCCTCGATCGTGGCCAGGTCCCAGCCCGATCCCTTGACGCACAACACCTTGATCGTCTCGCCGAGCAGGCCGGTGACGGTGGTTTTCACCGAGGTGTTGCCGCCGCCGTGCAGCACCAGATCGGCATCGGCCCCCAGCAGCCGGGCCGTGTAGGTGCGCAGGGCCAGGGCCTCGCCGATGCCCTGGGCGCCGTAGCGCTCGATCGCCTCGCGGGCGCCTTGCTCCGACCAGCGGTTTTGGACGGGCATCGGCGGGCGGTGAGGGCTGCAGGCGACCAAGCTTGCCGGATCCCGCGGCAACCTGGCCCGATGAGAGCGATTGTTGCCGAGAGCGCCGCGGCCAGCGGCCTGGACATGGCGCCGATCCCCCTGCCACTGCGGGAGATCGAGCTGCCCCTGCCCGAACTGCGACCCCACGACCTGCTGGTGCGGGTGGAGGCGGTGGCCGTGAATCCGGTGGACACCAAGGTGCGGGCCTCCCTGGCGGCCGGGGCGGCGCCGAGAGTGCTGGGCTGGGATGCGGCGGGCTGCGTCGAGGCGGTCGGGTCGGCGGTGAGCCGCTTCAAGCCCGGCGATGCGGTGATGGCCGCCGGCGACATCACCCGGCCCGGCTGTAACGCCCAGTGGCTGGCGGTGGATGAACGGATCACGGGCCGCCTTCCCAAGGGCAGCTCCTGGGCCGAGGCGGCGGCCCTGCCCCTCACCGGCCTGACCGCCTGGGAGGCCCTGTTCGAGCGGCTGGGGCTGGATCCCGATGGCGGCGATGCCGGCCGATCGCTGCTGATCCTTGGTGGCGCTGGTGGGGTCGGCTCCCTGGCGATCCAGTTGGCCCGCCGCGCCGGCCTGCTGGTGATCGCCACCGCCTCCCGGCCAGAGAGCGCCGCCTGGGTGCGGGAGCTGGGTGCTGATCATGTGGTCGATCACAGCCGGGATCTGGCCCCCCAGCTGGCCGAGCTGGGCCTGGAGACGGTCGATCGGATCGCCAACTTCGCCGACACCGAGGCCTATTGGGATGTGATGGCGGATCTGATCCGGCCCCAGGGGGCGATCGTCGCCATCGTCGGCAACCGGGCGCCGCTGGATCTGGACCGGCTCAAGAGCAAGAGCGCCAGTTTCCACTGGGAGTTCATGTTCACCCGCGCCCGCTACGGCACACCGGACCTGGCCCGTCAGGGGGAGATCCTGGAGCGGCTGGCCGATCGGATCGAGGCGGGGGAGCTTCGCTCCACCCTGCACAGTGAAATTGGGGCGATCACGGCCGACAATCTGGAGCGGGCCCACGCCCTGCTGGCCAGCGGCCGCACCATCGGCAAGATCGCCCTCAGCGGCTGGTCAGCACCGGAGGACATCGTCAGTGATCCCCAAGGGCGACTCTTTCAGCAGTGACTAGACAGCAGCCGCAGCGGCGCCGAGCAGCCCAAGGAACGCAACCGCCAGCCTCCGCTCAGAGGGCGAGAAGCCTTTGCCTCAAATCCCCGGCTATCAGCTCACAGGCCTCGCGGCCAGCGGCGATGGCGGAACTGAACAGCAGGAACTCGTGGAAATGATGCTCATAGCCTTGCAGGATCACCTCACCGCCTGCGGCCTGAAGGCGATCCGCGAACACCTGGCCGTCATCACGGAGGGGATCGTGGCTGGCCGTGATCACCAGACAGGGAGGCAGGCCCCTGAGATCTCCATAGAGGGGTGAGGCACGCCAGTGCAGCGGGTCTGGCGCGTAATGGTGGTAGTACCAGCGCATGTCGGCGGCGGAAACATAGGGTGCCTCGGCGTGCTCCACGTAGGACGGCAGGCCCATGGAGGCATCCAGGGCCGGACAGGCCAGCACCAGCAGCCGCGGCTGGCAGAGGCCACCATCACGGGCCGTCATCGCCGTGACCAGCGCCAGGTTGGCGCCTGCCGAATCCCCCATCAAAGCCAGCCGAGCGGGATTGAGGCCAAGGCTCTCCCCATGGGCGAGCAGCCACTGCAGCGCCTGCGCCAGATCATCGGGAGCAGCGGGCCACGGATGCTCCGGCGCCAACCGATACTCCACGCTCAGGAAGGCACAACCGGAGCGGGTACAGAGATCGCGACAGAAACTGTCGTGGGTTTCGACGCTGCCGATCACCCAGCCACCGCCATGGGCGAACAGCACCACCGGCAGCGGCGCGGACGTGGTGGTGGGGGGCCGGTAGAGCCGCGCCCGCAAGCCTGACCCCAGATAGAGAGCCTGCGTGGTAGACGGTCCGAGGGCCCATGGGGCCTCGGCGTGGCATGGGTAGGTTCCGCCAGTCGATCCATCAGGCCCCGATCCTGCAGGGTGCGCCGTTGCTGAGAGATGCGGGTCGACCAGGTGATCACGCCCGGCTGCCGTTCCTGTCTGAACAGGGATCCGGAGAGGTACAGGCGGTCGAGCCGGGACTCCATTTCGGCTGTGGTGCGGCCCAGCTCCTCGGCCAGCTGGGTGCTGCTGGCCGATTTCAGACGCATCAACTGACGCAGCAGCGAGGCCTCTCCCTCCTGGCGCTCCAGGTCGTAGAGGCACATTCCCAGGCGCCGCGCCGTCTGTGGGGATAGCTCCGCCACCGGCCGCACCCCGGCGCGGGCAAGCCGCTGCAGCATGGCGGTGCAATCCGGATGGATCGTTGCTATCGCTGTGGCTCCTGTCTCGCCGTCAGCCAAGGGTGTCACTGGCGTCGCTTCAATCATCCTCTAAGACCCGCGCCGCAAGAGCACGCAACTGCTGCGACCAGAGATGGTCGGGATGGCTGATGACAAAGAGATTGCGGGACGCATTCATCGCCATCTCTTCATTCAGGGGAAGAACCGCTCCGACGGGCGCCTCGTACGCCGTCTGCACTTGGTCGCGGACATCGTCGTGGACCATCAACATCGGCACCTTGTTGATTGCCAGGATCAGGCTGGGCACCTCGAGGCGCCGGGCGATATCCACGGTGACGGCCGTACCCTGAAAATCCTGCTGATCAGGTCGCAACACCAGCAACAGCACATCGGAGAGTGTGATCGAAAGCAGCGTCTCCTCATTGAGGCCCGGGTGGGTATCCACCACAAGCACATCGAGATCGAGCTCATCGATCAGCGTCTGAAAGCCGGCATTGAGCAGGCCGATGTCATAACCCTCGCGCAACACGCGGGTGATGTCGCCGGCTTTGATGCTGGCGGGTATCAACAGAATCTGGCCGCCCTCGCCGACCGGCGCCGCAAGGTGGGTGACGTCATAGACAACCTCCGTAATCTTCGACTCACCATAGAGATAGTCATTCAAGCAGCGATCAATGCTGCCGGCATCAAACCCAAACAACACATGAATACCGGGTGATTGGATATCCGTATCCACCACCCCCACCCGCATACCTTGTTGGGCCAGCACGGCGCAAAGGCTAGCCGTGATGTTGCTCTTGCCCATACCGCCACGGAACGAATGCACGGAAATGATCAGGCTCATGGAGTCAGGAAGCAGGGCTTGAGCGGCGATGAGAGCCACGTCGTTGCTGACGCAGTTCGGCCGCGGCCGCCTTCAGGTCGTTGAAAAAATCACTCTCCACAATGACGGCGACATCGCGATCGCGCCGCCCGTGATCGATTTTGATATGAAGCGCCGCGACCTGGGCCTTGAGGCTGGCCTCCCGTTTGCGCGCCTGACGGCAGGCCTCCAGCAGGCGCGTGGCCAGAACACCCAGGTCATCGCGGCGGCCGCTGACCCGGATCAGGCGGGTCTGATCCACCGGCTCGTCGCTCTCAAGCTGGCTTGCCGCCGCCGTCAGAATGCGCAAGGGAACGGAGAGAGTGCGGCTGGCCGCGACCGCCGCCAGCATCGCCACCAGGCCCAGCAGGGAGGCCAGCAACACAACCCGATGCTGCACCTTTTGGGTGGGACTGGTGAAGTTGGCCGACGGCTCCATCACAACCGCCGTCCAGCCCCTGGTCTCCAGGGGTTGCCAGGCCGCCACCATCGGCTTGCCATCCAGCTCTCCCAGGCCGAACCCCGATTCAGACGCTGAGATCAACGGCAGCAGCGAAGCCGAGACCGGGTGATAGCTGAGTTGGCGCCGAAAGCGCTGGCCCCTGTCGATCCTGGCGTTCAGGCTCACCCGCCTCTGGATCGGCCGGGCCTGGGCTCCGGCGGGACCCAGGATGCCCAGCCGCATGGCCGGATCCTTGGCTGAGGAGATCAGCCCATCGGCTTCCACCACCATGGCCTGGGTGCCGCTGGTCACCTGCAGAGCCGATGAGTGGGCCAGCGTGTGCGTCGCGACCACCGCCACGCCCACCACGTCGTTGCCCCGGCGCACGGGACTGGTGATCGAGATGGCTGCAGAACGGTCGGTGGTGCTGATCGGCAGATAGGTGCCACTGACATAAAACGGCTGCAGCAGACCCCGCTGGAAATAGGTGCGAAAGCTGTAGTCATGGCCGATCAGCTTGCGATCCGATGCCGCGATACAGCGGCCTTGACGATCCAGCAGATAGGTGAACACCGCCTGCGGATGGGATTGCTGCAGGCGATCAAACAGGGCAAGCACCGGTTGGGCCAATGCGGCCCGCTGCGCCTCTGGCGCCCCTGCCATCGCCACAACCCCTGGATCCTTGGCGACAAAGCGGATCAACTCCACGTAGCCAGCGATCTCCCGGTTCAGCCCACCCGCCACCGACCTGGCCAGACCGGACAGCTGTCGTTCGCCGCTGTGCTCGGCCTGTTTCTGAGCCATCAGGGCCCCCACATTGCCCACCAGCAGGGACGGAAACAGGGAAAACAGCACCAGCAGACCGCCGAGCTTGATCCCTACCGGCCAGGTGGCGATCGCGAACCAGCGGGGCTGGTTATCTGCTCTGCCCTTGGCGGCTTGGGCGGAGGCAAGGGGCAGCCCAGCCTGTGGGGGCGGAGCTGCGGCTGCGGCAACTGGTGCGGCAACACGGGACTGGCCAGCCTCAGCTCCAGGCGCGAACAGACGCTCCAGTTCCGCGGCCTGATCAGCAGAAAAGGACACGGCCTGCCCAAGCTGACGCAGCACTTCCGCCCGTAACGCCCGATCCGCAGGAATCAGGGCCTGCCAACGGGCCCGCTGCTCCAGCAGCAGCCCGCCATCCAGGACCTGGCGCCGGGTGCTTCTGGTGCGCAGCTCCTGAAGCTGTACGGCGAGGGCATCGTCAGCGCCTGGGGCAGGATCCGCCCTGGCTATGGGAGCAGGGTCGGCGGCCTGGGCGGGAGCCTCGAGGCAGGCCAGCAACCTCTGCAGCACCAGACGCGCTCGCCGCTGACGAGTGAGTCCCCCGGAGAGGATCTCGTCGCGGCTGATTGCGCCATCCTCCATCCGCCGTGGCTCACTCCTGACGTCGATACTAGTGAGTCATGCTGAAATCAACGGCTGCCGTACAGCCCCCGCAGACCGGCCTCGCTCGCTTCAGCCACCCCCCGCTCGGTGATCAGGGCGGTGACCAGCCTGGCCGGGGTGACGTCAAAGGCGGGATTGAAACCGGCGGAACCCGTTGGCGTGAGCTGCACCGTGGCGATCGCCCCGTCCGGCGCCCCCACGCCCCCCACCAGCCCCTGAATGTGGGTCACCTCCTCGGTGGAGCGGGCCTCGATCGGGATCTCGGCCACACCGTCATCGATGGTCCAGTCGATCGTCGAGGCGGGCAGGGCCACGTAGAAGGGCACGTGGTTGTCGAAGGCGGCCAGGGCCTTGAGATAAGTGCCGATCTTGTTGCAGACATCGCCGCGGCGGGTGGTGCGATCGGTGCCGACGATCACCGCATCGACCTGGCCGTGCTGCATCAGGTGGCCGCCGGCGTTGTCGACGATCACGGTGTGGGGCACCCCCTCCCGGCCCAGCTCATAGGCGGTGAGCGAGGCGCCCTGGTTACGGGGGCGGGTCTCATCGACCCACACATGGATGGCCAGACCGGCGCGGTGGGCCTTGTAGATCGGTGCCAGGGCCGTGCCCCAGTCCACCGTGGCCAGCCAGCCGGCATTGCAGTGGGTGAGCACCTGAAAGGGCTCACCCTGGCGCTCCGGCGGACGCCGCGCCGCCAGCTCCTGGAAGATCCGCAGGCCGTGCTCGCCGATCGCCTCGCACATCGCCACGTCCTCCTCGGCGATGGCGCCCGCTTCGGCCTGCGCTGCCGCCGCCCGCTCAGCCGGCGGCAGCGGCGCCACCCGATCGCGCACCCGCTCCAGGGCCCAGCGCAGGTTCACCGCCGTGGGGCGGGTGGCGTTGAGCCGCTCAAAGGCTGCCGCCAGGGCGCCATCGGAGGGATCCACCTGCAGGGCCAACATCAGGCCGTAGGCCCCGGTCACCCCGATCAAGGGGGCGACTCGCACCACCATGGTGCTGATCGACGCCGCCGCCGCCTCCAGGGTGGTGAGCGAGAGGGTCTCGAAGCGGTGCG
>JAPLID010000105.1 GCA_026389285.1 Cyanobacteriota bacterium | reverse complement strand
CCTGCCCTTCATCAACGCCTCGATCATCCTGCAGCTGCTTACCGCAGCCCTGCCCCAGCTGGAGGACCTCCAGAAGAACGAGGGGGAAGCTGGCCGGCGCAAGATCGCCCAGATCACACGCTATGTGGCCCTGGGCTGGGGAATCCTGCAGAGCACTGTCTTCGCGCTGATCCTGCGCCAGTACGCCCTGCCGGGGCTACCGGACTGGCTGTTCGTGCTGCAGACCAGCCTGGCCCTGGTCACCGGTTCGATGGTGGTGATGTGGATCAGTGAAGTGATCACGGAGCGGGGCATCGGCCAGGGAGCCTCGCTGGTGATTTTCATCAACATCGTCGCCACCCTGCCCAACGCCCTGGGATCCACGATCCAGCTGGCTCAGACCGGTGACCGCAGCACCGTCGGTGGCATCGTGGTGCTGGTGCTGGTGTTTCTGGTCACGATCGTCGGCATCATCTTCGTGCAGGAGGGCAACCGACGGATCCCGATCGTCAGCGCCAAACGCCAGGTCGGCGGTTCCGGCATGCTCTCCTCACGCCAGAGCTACCTGCCTCTCAAGCTCAATGCCGGTGGTGTGATGCCGATCATCTTCGCTTCGGCGGTGGTTTTCCTGCCGTTGACGATCGCCAACCTCACCCGCAACGCCTGGCTGGTCAAGGCCGCCGGCTACCTCAACCCCAACAGCAGCACCCCCTGGCTCTATCCGCTGGTGTTCTTCGGCCTGATTCTCGGATTCGGCTTCTTCTACGCCTCGCTGACGGTCAATCCGGTCGACATCGCCACCAATCTCAAACGCAGCGGTGTGGCGATCCCGGGAGTGCGCCCCGGCTCGGCCACCGCCAACTATCTCGGCGGTGTCCAGAACCGCCTCACCCTGCTGGGGGGCCTGTTCCTTGGCTTCGTGGCGATCATCCCCTCCGCCGTGGAAGGTTCCACCCAGGTGCGCACCTTCCAGGGCCTGGGGGCCACCTCGCTGCTGATCCTGGTGGGGGTGGCGATCGACACCGCCAAACAAGTTCAGACCTACGTGATCTCCCAGCGCTACGAGGGCATGGTGCGGCAGTAACCCAACACTGCCGAAGGCCAGCCCCCGCACAGCCTCACCCCATCGTCGTCACCTCTCCCTGACGTCCCCGCCCATCTCCAGCCATGAAGCAACGCCTCCTCTTCCTCGGCCCCCCCGGCGCCGGCAAGGGCACCCAGGCCCAGCGCCTGGCCGCCAGTCACGGCCTGCTGCACCTCTCCACCGGCGATCTGCTGCGAGCCGAGGTCCAGGCCGGCAGTGATCTCGGCCATCAGGTCGAAGCGGTGATGGCCAGCGGTGAACTGGTCAGCGACGACCTGGTGCTGGCGATCGTGCGCAGTCGCCTGGAGCATCACAACCAGGGCTGGTTGCTGGATGGGTTCCCGCGCAACCTCGCTCAGGCCGAAGCGCTCGATCGCCTCCTGGCCGAACTCGATCAACGGATCGAACGGGTGGTGCTGCTGGAACTCGATGACGGTCTGCTGATCCAACGCCTGCTGAGCCGGGGCCGAAGCGATGACAATGAACAGGTGATCCGCCATCGCCTGGAGGTCTACCGCCAGCAGACCGCCCCCCTGATCGCCCACTACCGCGACCTGGCCCTGCTCGTGTCCGTCGATGCAGCGGGCAGTGTCGAGGAGATCGGCGAGCGAATCAAAGCCGTTCTCCTCGATTGAAGCTCCCGCCTCAGGGGGGTGGCATTGACCAGTGTGATAGGGTCGTCGTTTGCAAATCGGAGAGCACAACTCCCATGAAGGTGCGTGCTTCAGTCAAGAAAATGTGCGAAAAGTGCCGGGTGATCCGTCGCCATGGCCGGGTGATGGTCATCTGCTCCAATCCCAAGCACAAGCAGCGCCAGGGTTGATTCCCGGTTCTGCTGGTCCCTCCCCTAGAGACCGCCTCTGATCGATCCCGCGCCCCGGCGCCGATCGGATCCTTTTTCCCATTCGCCTCCGGGCGCGTGCAAGCCGTCCTCCCAGGCGGCTCCATCCGCCCCCGGGCGGACCCCCTGCCCCCCTGATCATTTCTCCAACGTGGCTCGGATCGCCGGTGTCGACATCCCTCGCGACAAGAGGGTCGAGATCTCTCTCACTTACGTCTATGGCATCGGTCTCACCCGTGCCCGCAAGATCCTGGCCAAAAGCGGTGTCAGTCCCGACATCCGCGTCAAGGACCTGAGCGACGCCGACGTGCAGAAATTGCGCGGAGCCGCCGAAACCTTCACCCTTGAAGGTGATCTGCGCCGCGAAGAGGGCATGGCCCTCAAGCGTCTGCAGGACATCGGCTGCCTGCGCGGTCGTCGCCATCGCATGGGTCTGCCCGTGCGCGGCCAACGCACCCGCACCAATGCCCGCACCCGCCGTGGTGCGCGCAAGACCGTCGCCGGCAAGAAGAAGTAGGTCGCTCCATCGCGGCATCAGCCGTTGGCCCCTGTCCAACGGCTGATCCACGCAGCGTTCGATCTGCCTCAGTTCATGTCTTCTGGCCTTTCCCGGCCTGCACAGCAGATCCGGTTCCGGCCCCTTGGGCCTCGGTCATCACCAGAGCTCCACTTCCCAGCTGCCGCGCTGGGCTTTGATCCCGCCGCTGCCCCTCCTGAGGGCGACGTCACCGGGGTCTCCGCCAAGTCCCACGATCACCTCCCTGCACCCGCAGGGCTTTCCCCATGGCCAAGCCCGCCAAGAAAACCGGCCCCAAGAAGGCCAAACGCAACGTGCCCAATGGTGTGGCGCACATCCAGAGCACGTTCAACAACACCATCGTTTCGATCACCGACACCGCCGGTGAAGTGATCAGCTGGTCATCAGCCGGCGCCAGCGGTTTCAAGGGAGCCCGCAAGGGCACCCCCTTCGCCGCCCAAACCGCCGCTGAAGCCGCCGCCCGCCGCGCCCTCGAGCAGGGCATGCGCCAGATCGAAGTCCTGGTGCGCGGCCCCGGTTCCGGCCGTGAAACCGCCATCAGGGCCCTCCAGGTCGCTGGACTCGAGATCACCCTGATCCGCGATGTCACACCCCTGCCCCACAACGGCTGCCGGCGTGCCAAGCGCCGTCGGGTCTGATCCCGCCAGCCCTGCGTCATCGCCATCCGGCTCCGTCCACCTCTCCGCTTACTCAGACCGTGTTGCAATACCAGATCGATCGGGTCGAGCACCAGGTAGCCGACGACCGCTCCCAGACCGGCATCTTCGTGATCGGTCCCCTCGACCGGGGCCAGGCCACCACACTCGGCAACGCCCTGCGCAGGGTGCTGATCGGGGGCCTTGAAGGCAGCGCGATCACCGCCGTGCGCATCGCCAACGTCAACCACGAATACGCCACCGTGCCGGGCGTCAAGGAAGATGTCCTCGACATTCTGCTCAACTGCAAGTCGGTTCCGGTCAACAGCCGCAGCCGCGGGGTCGAAATCGGGCGCCTGGTGATCAGCGGCCCTGCCACCGTCACCGCCTCCGATCTGCAGTTCTCCTCCCAGGTGCAGGTGATCGACGGTGCCCGGCCGATCGCCGTGATCGCCGACGGCCACAGCCTGGAGATGGAAGTGCACGTCGAGCGTGGCACCGGCTATCGCCCGGTCGACCGCCACAACGAGGACACCAGTGCCATT
>JAPLID010000141.1 GCA_026389285.1 Cyanobacteriota bacterium | reverse complement strand
CCCACCTCTTCGTCGTTGCCGGCGGAGATGGTGCCCACCTGGGCGATGGCGCTGGAATCGGAGATCGGCTTGGCGTGCTCCTTGATCTTGCCCACCAGGAAGTCGGAGGCCTTGTCGATGCCCTTCTTCAGGGTGATGGCATTGGCGCCCGCAGCCACGTTGCGCAGACCGGCCTTGACCATGGCGTGGGCCAGGACGGTGGCGGTGGTGGTGCCGTCACCGGCGGCGTCGTTGGTCTTGCTGGCGGCCTGACGGATCAGCGCAACACCGGTGTTCTCGATGTGGTCTTCGAGTTCGATCTCCTTGGCGATGGTGACGCCATCGTTGACGATCTGGGGAGCGCCGAACTTCTTCTCCAGCACCACGTTGCGGCCCTTAGGACCAAGGGTGACGGCAACCGCTTCGGCGAGGATGTCGATGCCGCGCTCGAGAGCCCTGCGGGCTTGCTCGTTATAAATAATGCGCTTAGCCATGGGAATTGAGGTAGGTGAGGGGTGGGGAAGGCCGCAGAACAGCCCTGAGTTCAAGTTCAGCTGAGGTGACAGCCAGCACGGAACCATTCAGTGCTGGTGAGCGCTCCTGGCACAAAGGCTGCAGGTCAAACCGGAGCAATCGATCGCTCAGTACCTGGGCTGCCGATGGAGCCCTTTCAGCTGACGACGGCGAGGATGTCCTTTTCGGAGAGCAGCACGTACTCATCGGTGCCGAGCTTGATGTCGGTGCCGGCGTACTTGCTGTAAAGCACCTTGTCGCCAATGCTCACTTCCGGGGTGGTGCGGGAGCCGTCATCGTTGCGGCGGCCGGGGCCGACCTGAACGACTTCACCTACCTGGGGCTTTTCCTTAGCGGTGTCAGGCAGAAGGATGCCGCCGGCGGTTTTCTCCTCCGACTCGGACACCTTGATGAAAATGCGATCTCCAAGCGGTTTGACCGTGGAGACGCTGAGGGTTACAGCTGCCATGGATGAAAAGAGTGATCGCGAAAGGGTGGACGCGGAGCAAGCGGCAGGCCCTTGGCCTCAGGTCGGGATAACGACGAACTGGAGGCGGGGCTGCAGCCGCCGACGAGGAGGCGCTAGCACTCGCGCCCTTCGACTGCCAACTTATGCGCCAGCAGGTCAGAGGCGCTAGCCGTCTGCAGTTCGGGTGACCGAACAGGGCTTCAGCAAGGGTTGAAGAAAGTGCCGTGATGCGCGCGGCCGGGAGTGGTAACTCCAGCTGCGCGAGGGATGTTCTTGGCGGGCCATGCCACCCCTCCCCTAACCCTGGACGCGGCCCTGCGGGCTGCCGTGACTGGAGTCTGGCTCAGTGTTAAGGTTGCGCCGCTTCAAGCGGGACAGATCCCGCTGGGCCTCCCCGCCACCCTCTCTTCACCCCATGGCAGCTGCTGCTCCCGCCGCGACCGGCACCCAAGGAATTGTCAAGCAGGTCATCGGCCCGGTGCTGGACGTGGAGTTTCCCGCCGGCAAGCTGCCCCGCATTTACAACGCCCTGCGGATCGAAGCCAAGAATCCCGCCGGCCAGACTATTGCTCTGACCGCAGAGGTACAGCAGTTGCTCGGCGACCACCGCATCCGTGCCGTGGCCATGAGCACCACCGATGGTCTGGTGCGCGGCATGGTGGCCGTCGACACCGGCGCCCCGATCTCCGTCCCTGTGGGTGAGTGCACCCTGGGCCGCATCTTCAACGTGCTCGGCGAGCCGGTCGACGAGCGGGGTCCCGTCAACTTCACCCTCACCTCACCGATCCACCGTCCGGCTCCCAAGCTGACCGATCTCGAGACCAAGCCCAAGGTGTTCGAAACCGGCATCAAGGTGATCGACCTGCTGGCCCCCTACCGCCAGGGCGGCAAGGTCGGCCTGTTTGGTGGCGCCGGCGTCGGCAAGACAGTGCTGATTCAGGAGCTGATCAACAACATCGCCAAGGAACACGGTGGTGTGTCGGTGTTTGCCGGTGTAGGCGAGCGGACCCGCGAAGGCAACGACCTCTACGAAGAGTTCAAGGAATCCGGAGTGATCAACTCCGAAGACCTCTCCAAGTCGAAGGTGGCGCTCTGCTACGGCCAAATGAACGAGCCCCCCGGCGCTCGCATGCGGGTAGGCCTGTCGGCACTCACCATGGCCGAGCACTTCCGCGACGTGAACAGGCAGGACGTGCTGCTGTTCGTCGACAACATCTTCCGTTTCGTGCAGGCCGGCTCCGAAGTCAGCGCCCTGCTGGGCCGCATGCCTTCGGCCGTGGGCTACCAGCCCACCCTTGGCACCGACGTGGGTGAACTCCAGGAGCGCATCACCTCCACCCTGGAAGGTTCGATCACATCGATCCAGGCCGTCTACGTTCCCGCCGACGACCTCACCGATCCCGCCCCTGCCACCACCTTCGCTCACCTCGACGCCACCACGGTGCTGAGCCGGGGCCTGGCCTCGAAGGGCATTTATCCCGCTGTGGATCCGCTCGATTCCACCAGCACCATGCTTCAGCCAGCCGTTGTGGGTGATGAGCACTACCGCACCGCCCGCGCCGTGCAGTCCACCCTGCAACGCTACAAGGAGCTGCAGGACATCATCGCCATCCTCGGCCTGGACGAACTCTCTGAAGACGATCGCCGCACGGTGGATCGCGCCCGCAAGATTGAGAAGTTCCTCTAAGGGTGAGTACGTCAAACTGGCTGACACGATCAAGGGCTTCAACCAGATCCTCGCCGGCGAGTTCGATAATCTGCCTGAAGCTGCCTTCTATCTGGTCGGCAACATCGACCAGGTGAAGGCCAAGGCCGCCAAGATTGTCTCCCAAGCCAAGGGTTGAGCTGATGACCCTCACTCTTCGCGTCCTCGCTCCTGACCAGAGCGTCTTCGACGGCACCGCCGACGAAGTGATCCTGCCCAGCATCTCCGGACTGGTCGGTATCCTCACGGGTCACGTGTCCCTGCTCACCGCCCTCGACAGCGGCGTGCTCCGGGTGCGCGAGGGTTCCAACTGGAGTTCCATCGCCCTGATGGGTGGCTTTGCCGAAGTGGAAGCCAATGAAGTCACGGTTCTGGTCAACGCCGCCGAGCTCGGCAGCAGCATCGACCCGGTTGCCGCTGAAAAGGCCTTGGAAACGGCCCAGCAAGCTGCAGCCGCCCTCGAAGGCCAGGCAGCCAGCCCGGACAAGGTGAAGGCCCAGCGAGCCCTGGCCCAGGCCAAGGCTCGCCTGGCAGCAGCCAAGGCCAGCTGAAGCCAGGCATCGTTGCCGGCCTAGGAAACATCCCTGAGCGGGGAGCGCACGATCAACCCAGCCCCGGATCGCTCTGTTGTTGCGATTCGGGTTTTCCGTTGTCCGGAGATTGCCTGGTTGAGAGTCCAGAGGCACAAGCAGATCCGCAGGCTGAGCAGCAAAGTGCTGCTGGCTGAAGAGACTTCAAGAAAGCGCCCGAAATCGCACTGGCGTGGCTGACTCAGGCAGCTTCCCCCCATGGCCATGGGCACACCTGCAGCCCGCTGCGCTGCCCAAGGCCCTTCAGAGAGACTGTTCCAGAGCGGCCCTGCCCCATGCGACTACGCCTGTTTCTCGATTCGGCCGATCCCCACGCCTGGAGCCAGTGGCTGCCCACGGGGCTGTTCCATGGCATCACCACCAATCCCAGCCTGCTGCGGCAGGCCGGCCAGCCCTGCCGCCTGGAGCACCTGAACCAGCTGAGCCGGCGGGCCCTGGATCTGGGCTGCAAGGAGCTGCATCTGCAGGCCTGGGGTGGTGATGCCGCGAGCTACCTGGCCTGTGGCCACCAGCTGGCGGCTTTCGCGCCCGGTCGGATCGCCGTCAAGCTGCCGGTGTCCCTGGCGGGAGCCACGGCCGCCAGGGAGCTGATCGCCGCCGATCTGCCCGTGACCTTCACCGCCTGCTACGAGGTGCCCCAGGTGCTGATCGCCGCGGCCCTGGGTGCCGCCTACATCGCGCCCTATCTCGGCCGGATCGGCGATCAGGGACGCGATGGCCAGGCCGAACTGGTCGCCATGCAGCGCAGCCTGGACGGCCTGGGCTCCAGCGTGCGCCTGCTGGTGGCCAGCTTGCGCCAAAGCACGGATCTGGGGCTGCTGGCAGCCGCGGGCCTGGACACCTTCACAATCAGTCCAGCCATCGCCTCGTCGTTGTTCGGCTGTGAAGCCACCAACGCCGATGCCCGGCGCTTTGAGGCCGATGCCGGCTGCGCCACTTCCTAAACTCCCCAGATAACGGTCGCTCGGATGGGAACGGGGCGGGAACTGGGGCTGCAGCTGCGAAGCTGGATCGAGAGCGGCGACCTGGACCCTGATCAGGGCCAGTCCCTCGCCAATCGGCTCATCGATGCCCTCGGGGCTGAGGAGAGCCTCAGGGGACCCGTGCGCGATCTTGCCAGCCAACCGCTGATGCGCCAACTGCTGCAGCGGCGCGGCGGTCACAGCACCATGACGATCGAAGCCCTCTCGGCTCACCTGGCCCGCACTTACACCCCCACAGTGCTGGCCGAACTCCATGACCTGATCGAAGCCGCCACCGGCATCACGCCACCCTCGGCACCTCCTCCCCCGTTCACGGCCAAACCCGAGCCCGAGGCGCCTGCATCGCAGCCCCGCGATCGCCGCCCCGCTGCCGCGACCGGCCGAACGATCCGGGCGGCCGTCTTCGGGCCTGGGCTGGGCACCGATCTCCAGGCCCTGGGAACGGGCGCCGCCCTGGCCGCCAGCTTCAGCCTGGTGCTGGCCTGGGCAACCGGTGAGGTGGATCAGGCCCTGTTCGATGGCTGGCGCTGGAGCGGCGGTGTGGTGCTCACTCTCACGCTGGCCCTGGCCCAGGCCCTCACGCTCGGCCCGCTGCGGCGCCTGCGCCGCCATGGCCTGCTGGATGAGAACAGCAGCGGTGATCCGCGCCGGGCCTGGCGCTGGCTCACCGCCCCCTGGATCCATGGACGCCATGGTGAAGGGCTGGTCAATGTGTTGATGCTGCTGGTGCTGCTGGGTCCCTCACCCCTATCGCTGGCGGATGTGGTGCTGCGCTACGGCCTGATGAGCCTGGCCACCATGGCCCTGGCCGCCCTGCTGGCCCGCCGGCTGGGTGTAGGCGAACGGCAGTGGTCCGGAGCCGCGGGGCCGATCGCCGGCCTGATCAGCCTCGCCGCGATCCTCAGCTTGCTGCGCTGGCAGGAACTGGGCTTCCGGGTCGGCGCCGAATCGATCCCCGCCTGGGTGCTGCTGGTGGTCTACGGGGCGTTGCAGCTCGGCTGGCAACTGCCCCGCACCGACGACCGGGACATCAGCCGACCGATCGAGCGGCTCTGGTGCAGCACCTGGTGGTGGGGCACGTTGCTGGGGATCGGCTGGGGGTTCCTGACCTGGGGCATCGAACTGACCGAAGCCGCCCTGAAGTCCAGGCCCGGGGGCTGAGCCGCAGCTCGGCAGCCGAAGTGTGGCGGGAGCCTGGCCGGCGCCAGAGGCAGCGCCAGGTCCGATCCCGCTGGAGCGTCGGCCGCCAATAAAAAAGCGCCCGAATCGGGCGCTTGAGGGGTCGATGATCCGAACTGAGGCCTGAAACACTGCCGTGGAGACCTCTCGAGCGAACCTGCCAATCAGGCGGTACCGCAGAAGGTGACATCGGGGAACTTGGCCTTGGCTTCATCCAGGGACTTGCCGCGGCCTTCCTCCTGCCAGTAGTTGATGACCTCGGTGGCTTTGTTGAGGATCTCGACGCGCTCGTTGTCGGTGATCCAGCTCTTGGCCTCAAGCTCGCCCTTGAGGGTTTCCCAGGCATCTTCCCGGGGCCAGAAGAAGTAAGCGGTGAGGGGGCTGGGGCCGCCACCGACGATCTGATCGACCGCCAGGGCGACGTTGTCAGGCAGCCAGAGGATCTTGAGCAGAAAGCGGCCCTCATCCGCCTTGGGGGTGTAGCCGGAGGGAACGCCGTCCTCGTCGATGGTGGCGGTGGCAAGGGCAGCACTGCCACCGCGCATCACCGGACGCCCCTCGGTGGTCGCTGGGATGGCGGGCACGGCAGCATCGACCACATCAGCGGGGCTGCTGGTCGCATCCACGGCGCCCTCGGGTGCTGTCATGGTCTCGTTGCCCAAGGTATGGAAGCAAACAAGTAACTTACCAGTCCAGCCTGCCTTCCTCGCCCTGAGCGCCCGAGCCGTCCTGCTGTTCGACATGCCCTCAAGAGCGAGGGCTGCTGGAACAACGACTGGGAGGCCTCCCGGGAACTGCTGCGCCGCCACGGGCTGGCGGACGGTCTGCTGCAGGCCGGCCAGCCCAGTGGCCGCCGATCCAGCAGCGAGCCGCGAAGCAGCGAGCCCCCCGCCGGCTCCAGCGACCCGGAGGGCCTGCCGGCCTTTAACACCGTGGTGGCCGCCTTCAGTGATCACTACTTCGGTGGCGATCCCGAAGGCGATCCGATGCTGTGGCGCGGCTTCATCGGCCAGGAGCCGCTGCTGGTGGGGCCGGAGTTCTTCGCCGCCCTGAGCGCAGCAAACATTCTCTGGGGCTTCGTCAGCGGCGCCGAGCCCCCCTCGGTGCGCTATGTGCTGCAGGGGCGTCTGGGCCTGCAGGATCCCCCGTTCATCGCCATGGGCGATGCCCCCGACAAACCCGATCCCACCGGACTGCTTCAGCTGGCTGGGAACCTGCTGAAGGGCCATGGAGCCCGCCTGGGGCCGGATGCTCCTGCGGTGGCCTATCTGGGCGACACCGTCGCCGATGTGCAGACCGTGCGGCGCGCCCGCGAACGGGTGCCGGAGCAGCGCTTCCTCAGCCTGGCGGTCTCGCCGCCGCACCTGCATGGGCCGGGCCAGGAGCAACGCCGCCTCGCCTATGAGCAGCAGCTGCTGGCCGCCGGCGCCGACCGGATCCTGAGCCGCACGGACCAGGCCGGAGCGATCCTCGAGGCGCTGCTGGCCTGAGGGGCAGCTGAACGCCGAATGCTCTGGTGAGAAAGCAAACGGAGTCGGGCTCGATGGATTCGGGTCTGGTTCCTGAAAACCTGTATCCACTGGTTTGTTGCCAAGCGGCGAGGCCCTGCGCCGGGTTCTCGATGGTTGTTCCCCAGGCTCCACAAGGTCCCGGCCGTCGGCGTCGCCCCCGGCCCGAGCTCAGCGCTCCATCGCCACCGGCGCCTTGAGGGCCGCGGCCGTCAGGTTCTCGTGGCCGTGCTCGCTGACGGCCACGTCATCTTCGATGCGGATGCCGATGCCCTTCCAGCGCTCCGCGATCTCCGGCTGGCCCTCCGGCACCGCCAGCCGGTCACTCACATAAAGGCCGGGTTCAACGGTGAGCACCATGCCGGGTTCCAGCTCGACGTGGTGTTCCCCCAGCCGATAGGCGCCGACATCGTGCACATCGAGCCCGAGCCAGTGACCGGTGCGGTGCATGTACAGATGGCGGTAGGCCCCCTGCTCGATGATCCCGTCGACCTCGCCGGCCAGCAGACCGAGCTCCAGCAGCCCTTCCACCAGCACCCGCACGGCCGTGTCATGCACCCCTTCGGCGGTCTGCCCCGGCGCCACGGCGGCAACGGCCGCCTCCTGAGCGGCCAGCACCAGCTCATACAGGGCCCGCTGTTCACCGCTGAAGCACCCGTTGATCGGGAAGGTGCGGGTGATGTCGCCGTTGTAATAGTCGCCTAGGGAGCAGCCGGCGTCGATCAGCAGCAGATCACCGCCGCGCAGTGCTGCGTTATTAGCGGTGTAATGCAGCACGCAGGCGTTGTCACCACCGGCCACGATCGAGCCATAGGCGGGGCCGCGCGCACCCTGCTCCAGGAAGTGCTGCTCGATCACACCCTGGATCTGGCGCTCGTTCAGTCCGGGGCGCACCACCTGCCGGGCCAGCTCATGGGCCTCGGCGGAAATGCGGGCCGCCTCCCGCAGCCGCTCCAGTTCTGCGGGGCTCTTGCGCAGCCGCAGCTCGTGCAACAAGGGGCAGGGGGCCACCAGACCCAGGGCGGCATGGCCGCTGCGGGGCGCCCGATCCAGCTGGCGGGCCCAGGTCTTGAGCACCAGCGGTTCCACCTCCGGATGGCGACCCACCCGGAAGGCGATGCCCTCGGCCCCATCCAGATAGCCGCCAAGCCGCTCGGCCAGTTCGCTGCGGGGGTGGGCCAGATCGGCGCCGAAGTGGGCGACGGCCCCTTCGCAACCCCAGCGAAAACCGTTCCAGACCTCGGCGCCGGGATCCTTCGGTTCCACGAACAGCACGAACGGGTTTTCGCTGCGATGGGGCAGGAACAGGGCCACAGCACCGGGTTCATCGAAGCCGGTGAGATACCAGAAATCACTGTTCTGCCGGAAGGCGTGCTCCACATCGGCGTGATGGGTCACCAGCGCAGCCGCTGGGATCACGGCCGCCGCACCACCGAGCTGACGCAGGAAACGCCCCCGGCGTTCGGCCAGCAGTAGCGGATCGATCAGGGGCTCAGGCATCTCTGAGTCAGGGGATGTACAGCGAGAAGATGGCACAGCCGCTTGAATGCGGTGGAACAAGGGCTGCAACGCTCACCCCATAGCCTTCCTCACCATCGGCCGTCCCGTCCCCCTGAACCCGACCCGGAACTGCAGCAGGCCACGGCCATGAGCGACTACATGTTGCTGACGGTGATCGTCGCCCTGATGCTGGCCGGCTCCTTTGTCTGTTCCGGCATTGAGGCCGCGCTGCTGACGGTCAACCCGGTGAAGGTGCATGAGCTGGCCAGCCGGGAGCGGCCGGTGCGGGGCGCCAGGCGGCTGGAGCAGTTGCGCCAGAAGCTGGGCCGCACCCTGGCGGTGCTGGTGATCGCCAACAATGTCTTCAACATTTTCGGCAGCCTGATGGTGGGTGGCTATGCCGCCGATGTGTTCCAGAAGCGGGGCATCGACGGTCCGGCCCTGCCGCTGTTCTCGGTCGGCCTGACGGTGCTGGTGATCCTGCTGGGCGAGATCCTGCCCAAGGCGATCGGCAGCAAGTTGGCCCTGCCGGTGTCGCTGGCCAGTGCGCCGGCGGTGGGGGTGTTCCAGAAGCTGATGCTGCCCCTGGTGCTGCTGCTGGAGCAGTTGATGCCGGCGATCACCGCCGAGAACGAAATCAGCACCGACGAAGAGGAGATCCGGCTACTGGCAAGGCTGGGCTCCCAGAAAGGCCAGATCGAAGCCGATGAGGCGGCGATGATCGCCAAGGTGTTTCAGCTCAACGACCTCACCGCCCGCGATCTGATGGTGCCGCGGGTCTCGGCACCGACGATCGACGGCAACGAGAGCCTCGAAAGTCAGCGGGCGATCCTGCTGCGCAACCATGCGCCCTGGTGGGTGGTGCTGGGCGAGGAGGTCGATGAGGTGCTCGGTGTCGCCAGCCGCGAACGGCTGCTGACGGCGCTGGTGCAGGGCGAAGGGCACACCGATGGCGTGGCCCTGTGCGAGCCGGTGGAGTTCGTGCCGGAGATGATCCGCGCCGACCGCCTGCTCACCAGCTTCCGCCGCCATGGTTCCGGCGTGCGGGTGGTGGTCGATGAGTTCGGAGGCTTTGTCGGCGTGATCGGCCCGGAGGCCGTGCTGGCGGTGCTGGCGGGCTGGTGGCGCAAACCGCTGGCGGCAGGCGAGGTGCCGGCGCCATGAGCCCCGGCCCCGCCACCTCCAGCGCCACTTCCAGCGCCCCAGCCATGCCCGAGCGCTGCAGGCTGTTGCTGCGCCGCTGGCGCGCCGATCTGCAGCTCAGCCCCCGCGAACGCAGCCTGCTCGGGCCGGAACTGCGAGGCCTCGATCGCCAGCTGCAGCGCCTCGAGGAGCAACGGCTACGGGTGGCCGTGTTCGGCCGGGTGGGGGTGGGCAAGTCGAGCCTGCTCAATGCCCTGCTCGGGGAGGAGCGCTTCGCCACCGATGTGGCCCACGGCTGCACCCGGACCCAGCAGGAGCACCCCTGGCCGCAAGCGATTCAGGGGCTGGCCTCGGTCGACCTGGTCGACACCCCCGGCATCGATGAAATCGCGGCAGCCGCCCGCGCCCGCCTGGCCGCCCGGGTTGCCGTCGGCGCCGACCTGGTGCTGCTGGTGATCGACAGTGATCTGACCCAGGCCGAACGGGAAGCCCTGGAGATCCTGCTGGCCAGCGGTAAGCCCCTGCTGCTGGTGCTCAACCGCTGCGACTGCTGGCCCGAGGCCGAACTCGAGGCCCTCAGGGCCAGCATCCGCCGGCGACTGCCGGCGGCGGCACGCCATCTCGAACCGATTGCCGTGGCGGCGGCGCCGCGCCGGGCCCGGCTGCTGGCGGATGGCCGGGTGCGCAGCGGCGTCGAGGCACCGCGCATCAAACCCCTGATCGAGCAGCTGGCGGCGCTGCTGAACGAGCACGGCGAACGCCTGCTGGCCCTCAATGCCCTGCGGGCCGCCGATCGCTTCAGCCAGGGCCTGCACCAACAACGGCTGCGCCAGGGCCGCCGCCAGGCCCAAGGCCTGATCGGCCGCTTTGCGGCCCTCAAGGCCACCGGCGTGGCCGCCAATCCGCTGCTGCTGCTCGATCTGGCCGGGGGCCTCGCCTGCGACAGCGCCCTGGTGCTGCAGCTCTGCCAGCTCTATGGCCTGCCGATGACCCGCAGCAGCGCCCGCCAGCTGCTGGGGCGACTCTCCGGCCACAACGCCCTGCTTGGTGGCGCCCAACTGGGCCTGCAGGCGCTGCTGGGCGCCCTGCGCCAAGTGCTGCTGCTGGCGGCCCCGTTCAGCGGCGGCCTCAGCCTGGCCCCGGCGGCGCCTGTGGCCGTCGCCCAGGCGGTCCTGGCGGTGGCCACCACTCGCCGCACCGGCCGGTTGGCGGCGGCAGAGCTGCTACGCAGCACGATGGCGGCGGGTCAGCCCGGGGCCCTGCTGCGACGCCTGGCGGAGCAGGATCCGGAAACCCGGCGCTGGCTGGGGGATTGGCGGCCGCTCGGGCACAGCAGCGACCGCCAGGAGCTGGACCTTGGAAGTTCTGGACCGCTTGGCTCTGGTGCGCTTGGCTCTGATCTGCCTGGTTCTGAAGCTCAGAATCCTGCGACGACGAAGCCTCGGTCAGCGAGTCAGAGCGCTAGGGGGCCTGGCCCGATGCCTCCTGGCCGCCGGGGTCGGGAAGCCTGGGGGCTTGAGCCCCTGGCCTCTGGTGCCATCGGTCGTGGACTGTTGCCCTGAGGCTGCCCTTGACAACCTCCCCCAATGCCAGCGCCATCGCCCTGTTCGGCACCAGCGCCGATCCCCCCACCCACGGCCACCGGGCCCTGCTGGAGGGGTTGCTCGGCCTCTATCCACAAGTGGTCACCTGGGCCAGCGACAACCCGATCAAGAAGCACACCGCCCCGCTGAAGCTGCGCACCGCACTGCTGGGCACCTTGGTGGAGGCGATCGGTGATCCGAGACTGAGCATGGAGCAGGCGCTCAGCAGCCCCTGGGCGATCGAGACCCTGACCAGGGCGCACGGGCGTTGGCCCAAGCAGACGCTGGTGTTCGTGGTGGGCAGCGATCTGGCGGCCCAGATCCCGCGCTGGAAGGACGCCTCCCAGGTGCTCAGCCAGTGCGTGCTGGCGATCGCGCCGCGCCAGGGCTGGCCGCTGCAGGAGGCCAGCCTGCAAACCCTGCAGGAGCTGGACGCCCGCATCGAAGTGCTGCCCCTGACGATTGCAGCCAGTGCCAGTTCCCGCATCCGCGCATGCCCCGACCCCGGCGAGGTGCCGCCCGAGCTCTGGCCGGTGCTGCTGCAGCACAATCCCTATGGACTCCCCCAGCCCTGATGCGTCTCGCCCTGGCCCAGCTCAATCCCCTGGTGGGGGACTTGGAGGGCAATGGCCGCCGGATCGAGCAGGCCGGCGTGGAGGCGGCGGCCGCAGGGGCCGACCTGCTGCTCACCCCTGAGCTCTCGCTCTGGGGCTACCCACCGCGAGATCTACTGCTGCGGTCTGCCCTGGTGGAACGTCAACAGCGGGAACTGGAGCGCCTGTCCAACAGCCTGCCAGCCAACCTGGCGGTACTGGTGGGGATCGCTGAGCCGATCGAGACAGCGACCAGCCCCCGGCTATACAACGCCCTGGCCCTGCTGGAAGGGGGACAGTGGCGGGTGGTGGCACGCAAACAGCTGCTGCCCAGCTACGACGTCTTCGATGAACGCCGCTACTTCCTGCCTGGAGAGCGGACGGGCCTGCTGGAACTGGAACGCCAGGGTCGCCGCTGGCGCCTGGGGCTGACCATCTGCGAAGACCTGTGGGTGGAGGAGGAGCTGCAGGGTCACCGGCTGGCGGGGGCCGATCCGATCGCGCAGCTGGAATCGCAACACATCGATCTGCTGCTCAACCTCTCCGCCTCCCCCTTCGGCCAGGGCAAGCTGGCGCTGCGGCAGCGATTGGCGGCCCGCGCCGCCGCGAGGCTGGGCTGCCCGGTGGTCTACGTCAACCAGGTGGGCGGCAATGACGATCTGGTCTTTGATGGCGCCAGCTTCGTGGTGGACGAGGCGGGCAATCGCCTCTGCCAGCTGGCCTGCGCCGAGGAACAGCTGGCGTTCTGGAAGGCGCAGCCAAAAGGATCCGGACCGGTCGTGCCAACACCAGACGAGCCAACCCCAGACGAGGCAACGCCGGAGCCGTCAGAACAGCCACCCCTCCAGGACGCACGACGTCTTGTCAACCAGCCCTCGGCAGAAGAACAACTCCTACGAATCCTGGTGCTGGGGGTGCGCGATTACGCCCGCAAGTGCGGCTTCAGCGGCGCGTTGCTGGGCCTGAGTGGCGGCATCGATTCGGCCCTGGTGGCGGTGCTCGCCTGTGCCGCCCTCGGCGCAGAGAACGTCAAGGCCCTGCGGATGCCCTCCCCCTGGAGTTCCACAGGATCCCTGGACGATGCCCAGGCCCTGGCCGATCGCCTGCAGTTGGACCTGCAAACCGTGGCGATTGAGGCGTTGATGCAGAGCTTCGATCAGGCCCTCACCCCGGCCCTAGGGGCCAAGCCAAGCGGCGTGACCGCCGAGAACCTGCAGTCGCGCATCCGCGGCACCCTGCTGATGGCGTTGGCCAACCAGCAAGGCAAGCTCTTGCTCTCCACCGGCAACAAATCAGAGCTGGCGGTGGGGTACTGCACCCTTTATGGCGACATGAACGGCGGTCTGGCCGTGATCGGCGACCTGTACAAGAGCACCGTCTTCAGCCTCTGCGACTGGATCGACAGCCCCGCATCCGCCGAATGCCGACGCGAACTGCAGCTACCCGCCGAGGGCGAACTGATCGGCGCTGAAATCCGCACCAAACCCCCCAGCGCCGAGCTGCGGCCCGAACAGCGCGACAGCGACAGCCTGCCCGACTACGCCGTGCTCGACCCGATGCTGAAGGCCCTGATCGAGGCGCTGGCCACGCCGGAGCAACTGATCGCGGCCGGTGGTGGCGATCCGGCCCTGATCCAGCGGATCCACAACCTGCTGACGCGCGCTGAGTTCAAACGCCGCCAGGCGGCACCGGTGCTGAAGGTGAGCAGCCGGGCCTTCGGCGGCGGCTGGCGGATGCCGATCGCCGCGAAACAACCAGGCCCACCACCCGTCTCGCGTGAGACAACGAATTAGACGCCGCTTCCGATAAGCGTTGCTGATCGCGATTGAGCGCCAATACCTCTGCTATCCGGGTAAGGTGGCTGAAATCATTTGTAAACCGATGGCCCTTAGCGACCTGCGGATGTCAAAAAAATTCAGCACAGGCCTTTTTTCGGCCGCCACCGCTTGCCTAGCGCTTCTCACCTGCGGCTCGGCTCAGGCAGATAGTGTCTATGACGCTTCCTCCGGGATCCTGCGCATCATGGGCACGGGCGAGAGCATTACCCCAGGTGCTGGTGTTCAGGATTCGAACTGGCAGCTTGTGGCTTTCCCAACAACTGCAACTGTCCCAAATCCAGCAATTACAACCCCTGTCGACGTTTATATCCCCGGCAACACTCCGGCAGCATGGTACCCCGGCAGCAACCCCACGAACCAAGGCATTTCTGGGTTTGGCTTTGATTCGGGCATCACTTACCGCTGGGCATCAGTGAACAGCAATAACAACGCTAATTCCTTCTTCAGCACCAGTGACATTACCGGCAATCCAAGCTATAGCTACGTTGTATCCACTACTTTCGATGTCACGGAGGCTGGTACCTATACCTTCAACTACAACATGTCAGGAGATAATCGGGTTTCCGTTTATCTGGGAGGAGCACCTTTTGCAACAACAAGTCCCTATTCTGGAAGTACAGGCACATTCAATCCCTTCGGCTATGTCATCAATGGTGGCCAGTTGCTTGCAGCAACTACCCTCGGACCTGGCAACCTTAAGAGTGGCAGCGGGCCAGACATCGGCCTGGCTGCAGGTACCTACACACTGAATTACCTCGTCACTGATTTCTACACTTCAAATTCCTACGGTGGCACTGGCTTACTCGTCAGCACAACTTACTTCCAGAAAAACGTACCAGGCCCGCTGCCCCTGCTCGGAGCCGGAGCTTTCTTTGCTCACTCCCGTCGTCTCCGCCGCCGTATCAAAGCCGGCAATGCTGCTGTCAGCTGAGCTGCATGCAGCTCTTCCTGGGAATTGGCGCTCAGAAAAGTGGAACCACCTGGGTCTACCACCAGCTGAAGCGCCATCCTCAGGTTCATTTTCCTGGTGGCAAGGAACTTCATTTTTGGGATCTAGTCCCAGACATGCCTGCCACACACTGGATTGAACATCTTTCACCCCCGAGCATCTCAGAATGTTCGGGGGCTACGCATTGTGGTGAGATCACGCCCAGCTATGCGCTGCTGCCGCCTGAGACAGTCGCCACAATCAAACAGGCCTGCCCTGATCTCAAGGTCTTCATCGTTTTAAGAAACCCGATTGAGCGTGCTTGGTCAGCTGCCTTAATGGCGCTGGATCGCTCCCAGATGACCTTGGATGAGGCCTCGGATCAATGGTTCATTGACCATGTGTTGTCCCGGGCTTCACGATCGCGAGGCGACTACCTCTCCGCGATCCGAACCTGGCAAAAGCACTTCGAGAGCGATCAATTTGCTGTTCTTTTTTATGACCAGCTCGCCGAGGCTCCTGATGCATTTCTCAAACAACTCTCCAGGCACCTCGGCATTGACGGGACCTTCTTCACCGGTATCCCCGTTGACGAACTGTCGGTGCCCGTCGTTCCAACCCTGTCATCCCAACAGCGGATCACACCGATTCATCGCAAACTGAACCATTTGGCCGAAAGGCCAAAGGTTCTCAGGGAACTCCATCGCCTCTATGACGACCCAATCCTTGCCTTGCAGGAGCACCTGCAGATTCCACTGGATCACTGGATCCAGCGTGATCCTTCAGACAGGGAGCAGATCCGCGAAGCTCTTGAAGTTGTCGTCGGGGGCAGTGGGTTCGCGCTCGTCTCGCAATTGTTGAGGTCCTGAACTCCAACACATCCAGCACGAACGATCAGATGCTCAGCTCGGCCGTCGGACTCGATCGATCCGTTCGGACGCAGCTTTGAAGCACTGATCGCGATGTGGCCATCGACCAGGGCCTCTGCAACGCCACCGGATCGATCCCCTCCCGCAAGGCCAGCACCAGTCCGGCAGCCTCCGCATAGCTGGCCGCCGGTAGCACCTCCAGCCCCAGCGCCTCCGCCGACACCTGCAGCAGACAGGGGTTGTGTACCGCGATCACCGGAACTCCTCGCTCGGCGCAGGCCAGCACGGCTTCTCCGCCGAGGGCGGCGGCCGGGGCCACCACGGCGCCGAGAGCGGCGGCCGTCAGCAGAGTGCCGCTTGGATAGAGGCCTGCTCCGCTCTGCAGCGGACCTGACCCATACCCTCCGGAGTTGGCCGGCCAACCTGTTGCCGCCGCGCCAGAAACGAGGCCCTCTACCAGCGGTACCAGATCCGGCGCACGACTCAATCCCACCAACACACAGGGCAGAAAGGTGTATCCCAACTCCTCGGCCGCAGCGCGAGGATCGAGATCAGGATTCAGAGGCAGCGGCTCCAGGGCCGGTGCATGGGCACAGGGGATGCCCAGGTGGCGCACCAGCAGATGGCTGATCACCGCTTCGACTCCGGCCAAGGCATCGACGCCCGATCCGGCGCGATAGGCCGCCAAGGCTTCGCTTTCGGGGTCGTCGGGGAAGCGGGCCACCACGGCGATGGCGGTGGCACCGGCCGCCACCAGCTGCTCACCGGCGCGCAACAGGGCATCGGGGCGGGCGATCGTGCCCCAGCTGCTACCGCTTTCGCCCAGCTGCAGGCTCACCTCCAAGGGAGCCTCGGTCTGCAGGATCGGCCCGATCGGCAGGCCGAGGCTGGCGCGGCAGGCATCGATCACCTGGCGGTGCCGCCGCAGCAGCTCCGGCTCGATGCCGGCATCGAACAGCACGCCCACCCGCTGTGATGGCCGCGGCTCCAGGGCCAGTTCGCCGGCCGCGAAGCGATCGAGGGCCCAGCCCTCCACGTAGTGGGTGCGCCGGTCGCTCCAGTAGAGCGAGGCCGCATTCATCACATTCGGATGGGTGATCAGGCAGCCGCTGGCCGCCGCCAGCAACCTTGCCGCCGGCAGGCCATCGCCGGCGTAGCCACCCTGCTGGCAGCCAATGCCGGTGGGGATCACCAGCAGCGTGGGCAGGGCCGGCGCGGAGGAGCTCACGATCCTGGGGCTGCCATGGCCGCTTGGGCGGGAGTGGGCCCAGATGCCGTCAGTCCGCTGGAGACAGCCCCGGCCGACTTCCCATCAGAGCCCTGGAGTCCGTTGGCATCACACCCGCGAAGGCCATGGCCCTGGCTGCCGAGTGCCGATTGCCCCAGCGGCACTCCGGCCGCCATGCCCAGCACCGGTTCCACCAGCACCATCGCCTCGATGCGCAGGCCCCGCCCGGGTTCGGCGGCGGTGATCGCCCAACGCAGCAGGTGAGCCCCTGGACCGGCCTGCGCCTGGGCAGCCGCCTCCAGAGCTGGTTGCAGCTGGGGCAAAAGGGGCCCCTGCAAAGGCCGGAACCAGAGCTGCAGTGGCTCCAGCCTCACTTCTGGTACTGACCGAACTGGGCCTCGTAAAGAGCATCCTCCTGGCCGGCCAACAGCTCCAGATCGCTGCGGGGATAGGACACGCACAACAGTGCGTAGCCCTGCTCCCGCAGCTCCGCCCGGACCCCCATGGCATCCGGCTGATGCACCGTGCCGCTGACCAGCTTGGCGGCGCAGGTGGTGCACACCCCTGAACAGCAGCTACTGGGCAGGGGCACTGCGGCGGCCTCGGCGGCAGCCAGCACGGTCTGGTCAGCGCGACAGGGGAAGGTGTGGTTGGTGCCTTTGAGGCTGGCCGTGATCTGATACGTGGGGGTTTCGGTCACCGCTTTGCCGTGATGAACCTCCATCTTCCCTGAAAGCGGAACGGCTACGGCCGACGGCACCCTCCAATCAGAGGCGATGGCCTCGGCTCGACCTGCTCTACCCCGCGGTAATGCGAGCCATGGCTTCCAATGGAACTCGCTCATCGCCTTCGAAAACGGGCAACCGAGAACTGCCGCAGAGATCAGACGCTGCAGCCGCCTCAGCCGCCAAGCTCCTGCCAATCCCCCGGATGGGGCGCCAGATACTCCGGCGGCGCCCCTCCTTCGCCGGCCTTCGGAGCCGTGAGCACCAGATCCAGGCTGATCGAAAAACGGCTGTCATCGGGATCCTCGTTCTCCAGCACGGCGTGATCCACGCCGGCGGGGAACAGCACCAGCAGACCCGCCCGCGGCGCCAGATCAAACCAGGGCGCATTCCACTGGCATGCGGCCGCAGACTCTGGCCGAATCGGCCCGCCGTGGCCTACCGCCAGGCCCGGCACCAGTTCATTGGCTTGGCGGGGCGGGAACAAACGCAGACAACCGCTGCGGCCACTGCCATCGCCATTGAGGTAATAAATGGCGCTGAGATGGGCGTTGGGATGGTGATGGCGCCCCACCACCTGGCCGGCTTCGCTCACCACCGGCCAGCAGCGCTGAATGTGCAGGGCAACCCGTGTCGGATCGAACCCCAATCCCTGCAGATAGGCGCGGGCGTGGCCGCACAAGACCTCGATCAAGGGGGCAAAGGTCGGATGGTTCTGCAACTGCCAGACGCCGTTGAGGTCACCGGTCCAGGCGCAGCCGGGATCGGGATTCGAGCCGGCGCCCCCCTGCAACTCGCGGATCGCCTGCATCTGCCAGGCGATATCGAGCGGATCGCAGGCGACCTGTACGAGGCCCAGCGCCAAGGGGAACAGGGGTTGCAGCTGCAGGGTCCCCGGCGACGGAAGAGAAGCGGCCATCGACAGCGCAGGGGGAGGAAGGACAGAGGCTGCATCCTGGCCCCAAGCCACTCACAGCCGCCGATCCGCCCGCTCCCTGCCCGGTGTCAACTGCGTAGGCGGGTCGCGTCAATTACGTAGGCGGGTTACCCCGTGTCCTCCCCCTGCCATGGCAGGGGGAGGCGACAGCGAAAAGTGAGCCACCGCAGGTGATACGAAATCTGCCCCCCTGCTCCGGTTCTCTGGCATGGAGCC
>JAPLID010000166.1 GCA_026389285.1 Cyanobacteriota bacterium | reverse complement strand
CTCCCGCAGACTGGCCAACTCGGTGGCCAGGGCGGTGAGTTGGTTGCGGAGTTCGTCGTTCTCCTGCTGCTGAGCCAAGATGAACGTCCTGGCACCGGCTGGCCACGTCAACCAGTCCGCTTCTGAAATCCCAGCTGGTGTGGTGCCCATCACAACCAACCTCTGCTTGAGATGCAAACGGGAATCAGGCCGCCGTCAAGGGTTCAGCAGGGATGAAGTTTACGGAGAGCTGTCCCGACCCCTGAATGGGTACCGCTGGCTTTGCTGGAGGGAGAAAAGAAGCCGCCGGGGTTGGGGCTCGATAAGTTGAGCTTATATCCAAAGGTTTCGAGATATCCGTTATTGCGGATCAAGGCAATGCCGTGCCCCCCGAAGACTGGATCCTGGGCACTGCTGCTGACTTGGTAAACGCTCTGGCCACCGACGTCGTAAAGGTAAATCGACTTATCCTTAAGTGACCAGCCCTGTCCTCCACCGGGCACGGCGAACATGCGGTTGGCATCGTTGATTGGTCCTTGAAATAAATAGGGCCAGGGGATCGGACCTTCTCCGGTGAGGTACAGCACATTTTCGGACCCGTAGGCTCCCCAGACATAAATTTTCCCGCTGGCATCGAAGCCATGGAACTCATAGATGTCGCTGCCAAGGCTCACGATGTCGGGCCTGCTGGTGATGCTCACGCCGCTGGCAGCGCCGATTCCCTGGGGTACCCCCCAGGTGATCACTTGGCCGCTGGCCGTGCGTGCCGCGAAGCCGGCGTCGTTGCAGACAAGCTCCTGCACGCCGCTGGCCAGGGCGCTGCGCAGGTCTGAGCGTTCAGCCCATTGCTGGGCGCCAGCGCTTACACCCCAGCAGCCCAGCACGCGCCCGCTCTGCAGGATTGCCAGCGAATCGAAGCTGGTGACCACCCGATAGGGCTGGCTTAGATCCACCCCGCTGGGGGCGCTGATGCCCGAACCACTGGCGCCCCAGTGGATCACGCTGCCGTCGGCCTTCAGCGCCACAAAGCCCTGCCCTAGCCCGAACAGGCGCATCACACCGTTGCTCAGAGCCGTTTGCAGCTCTGCCGGGATGGATCCGCCAGCGCCCGCATCTCCCCAGGCCACCACCTGGCCGTTGGCGCGTCGTGCCGCGAAGGCGGCCGTGCTGGAGGCCAGCTCCACGGTCCAGATCCAGGGGGTGTCGGACTGCCGGGTGAGCAACGGGGCCAGCGATCCCGGCAACTGGCCACCGCTGGCCGGATCGCCCCACGCC
Organism: Cyanobacteriota bacterium; assembly: GCA_026389285.1. GTDB lineage: Bacteria > Cyanobacteriota > Cyanobacteriia > PCC-6307 > Cyanobiaceae > Cyanobium. Next base: position 5,860 of record JAPLID010000166.1, on the reverse strand, counting down.
CGCACCTGGCCGTCGGTGCTGATCGCGGCGAAGGCCCGACTGTTCGCCCAGCTGCTGTCGGAGCGCTCCGCCGCACTGAGAGCCCCATTTCGGCGAACTGGGCCGCTGGCCTCTCGAATGAAAAGGTCCATCGCCGTCGGGTGAGCTCTATGGCTACATGCTGGGTTAATGCCTCACCATTTTCATGTCTCTGTTATCGGATTGAAAACCATTGACGGCGCTTGGCCCCTTCCCCAGGCCGACAACCAGGTTGACTTCCAGGAGCGGAGCCTCAGGGATCGCCCTCTTGTCCTGGATGCTGCTCGCCGTTAGGGCTTTGGCCTTAAGCATGTACGCGGAGATGGCCTGGTGAGACAGCCCGCCTAGCGCGGGTGCCGCTGCATCAGCCGTTGCATCTCACCGGCGTGGTAGCTGCTGCGGGTGAGCGGTGCGCTCACCACCTGCAGGAAGCCCAGCTCGTCCTCACCGTGGCGGCGGAAAGCCTCGAACTGTTCCGGGGTCACGAAGCGAGCCACCGGCAGGTGCTTGGGGCCTGGGGAGAGGTACTGGCCGATGGTGACGATGTCGACGGCGTGGGCCCGTAGATCGGCCAGCACCACGAGCACTTCGGCATCGTTTTCACCCAGCCCCGTCATCAGGCCGGACTTGGTGTAGGTGCGCGACCAGCCCTGGCGGACCCGCTGCAGCAACTCCAGCGAGCGGCTGTAGAGACCCTGGGGCCGCACCTGGCGGTAGAGCCTGGGCACGGTTTCGATGTTGTGGTTGAGCACCTCCGGGGCGCCGGCCATCACGGCCGCCAGGGCGTCCCAGTTGCCGCAGAAATCGGGGATCAGCAGCTCGATCGTGGTCAGGGGGGAGCGGCGGCGCACCTGCTCAATGCAAGCGACGAACTGACTGGCGCCGCCATCGGCCAGATCGTCGCGATTGACCGAGGTGATCACCACATGGCTGAGCCCCATGCGCTGCACCGCTTCCCCCAGCCGCTCCGGCTCGCTGGGATCAAGGGCGCGCACGCTCTTGTCGAAGTCGATGTCGCAGTAGGGGCAGGCCCGGGTGCAGCCCGGCCCCATGATCAGAAAGGTGGCGGTGCCGCCGGCGAAGCACTCGCCGATGTTGGGGCAGCTGGCCTCCTGGCAGACGGTGTTCAGGTTCAGGTCCACCAGTAAATCGGCCACGGCGCCGATGCGCTGCCGCTGGGGGGCCTTGACCCGCAGCCAGGGGGGTTTGCCTCCCGCCGTTTCCCCGGGGGAAATCGAGGCGTGAGCGTTGCTGACCGTTCCGGGATTCGTCATGGCGCGCCGTCGCCGGTCGTGACCCCGACTCTAGGCAGGGGCATGCGTACGGTCGGTGGAGCCCGGCACTATCACGCCGGCCCGGCGGCTGCGGTCACCGGAGCTGTTCCTGAAAGGCTCACGAGCGCAGCAGGGCCATCCCTTAAAGTCCAATCATCGGGATGTGGCGCAGCTTGGTAGCGCACTTCGTTCGGGACGAAGGGGCCGCAGGTTCGAATCCTGTCATCCCGATTCTTTTCATCACCTCGATGGGTGGGTCTGGCACTCAGGCCAGCTCGGCTCCCGGGTAGCCCCGGGGCGTCACCATGCGGCCAGCCTCCACCCGGCTGCTGCTGTTGCCGATCAGCACCAGCGTGAGCATGTCCACCTGCTCGATCGGCAGATTCTCGAGGCTGTGCAGGCTCACCTGCTCCTCAGGGCGACCGAGCTGGCGGGCCAGCACCACCGGGGTGCCTGCGGGTCTGCCTGCCAGCAGCAGCTCCCGGGCCCGCCCCAGCTGCCAGTCCCGGCCCCGGGAGCGGGGGTTGTAAAGAGCCACCACGAAGTCCCCTTCCGCCGCGGCGCGCAGGCGTCGCTCAATCACCTCCCAGGGGGTAAGACGATCGCTGAGGCTGATCGTGCAGAAGTCGTGCATCAGCGGTGCGCCGGCGCGGGCGGCTGCCAGTTGCAGGGCTGACAGCCCTGGATGCACGTCAAAGCCCGGCCGATCCTGGGCGGGCAGCTGCAGCCAGAGTTCCAGGGCCAGCCCGGCCATGCCGTAGATGCCGCTGTCGCCGGACGAGATCAGGGCCACATTCAGGCCCTGCTGGGCCAGCTCGAGCGCTTCGCTGCAGCGGGCCCGCTCTTCGGTGAGCTGGCCGTCGCGGCGCAGCTGGTCGGGCCGGCGCAGCGGTTCCAACAGGTCGAGATAGGGGCCGTAGCCCACCCAGACGCTGGCGGCGGCGAGGATGCGGCGGGCATCGCCACTGAGCAGATCAAGCCGCCCCGGACCGCTGCCCACCAGATGCAGTTCGCCGCGTTGCGGAGCCCATTGCCGCGGGGCCAGGGTCACCGCCAGGGTGGCCGCCCCCTGTTCACCGGGACCTGCCGATTCAATGGTCTTGGTCACCAGGTACCGGGTTGCGTCGGTTTCGCCGGTAGCCGGTGCCGCAGCGACCGCCGCCAGCCAGGCCGCCGCCTCGGCCACGCTTGCCGTGCCCATTTCCCTGGCCACGGCCTCGGAGGGGTTCGGCACAACCACGGAGGCCAGCTGGTCGCCGCTGAACAGCTTCAGCGGCCAGCCTCGCGCGGCCGCCAGGGCCAGCAGCGCCGGCTCGTCGCCTTTGCGATCGATGCTGGCCAGGCCAGCCACCGCTTCTGCGGCCAGGCTCGACTGGTGCAACACCTTCTCGATCAGTCGCTCCAGCACCGCCAGGCTGGTGTTGCGCTCACAGCCGATCCCGAGCCAGAGGCAGGGCGGATGCCAGCGGCAGCCCTCCCCCAGCCAGGGGCCGATCACCAGTGCGGGGCTAGCAGCGTTGTCGACTGGGTTTGGATGTCCCGATTCAGAGCCTGTTGGATCGGAGTTGCCTGAAGCGTGGTCGGCCGGGCAGAGCAGGCCATCGATGGCCTCCAACCCCTGCCAGAGCACCAGGCCGCTCTCCTGCCGCAACAGGGGCCTGCGATCGACGGCAATGGCGAGCATCAACTCCCGCCAGTCGCCGCGACCTCGCCGCCAACCCCAGGCCAGGCCGAAGGCGTCGAGGGCGAGCCGGCCCAGGGAGCCGCTGCTGCCACCGATCACGGCCTGCCCCCCGAGCAAGGCGGCGATCTCGCGGCTGAGCTGGTCAGCCCCGGCCAGGTGGCCGCCCAGCAGCGGCACCGCGAATTGCCCCAGGGGGTCCACCACGATCACGGCTGGGTCCTGATCCTTGCTGCCCAGCAGCGGGGCGATCAGCCGAGTGACCAGGCCGCAGGCCCCCACGGCCACCACCGCAGAGGCGCTGCCCCATTGCTGGGCCAGCCAGGAGGCGGATGCAGCGCCGCTGTCATCGGGGATTCTGTGGATGCGGTCCGGGGCACGGCCTTCGCCACCAGCCAGGTCACTGTCCTGGCTGGTGACATCAGCGCTGCCCTGGGGCCAGCGCACGGCAGCCAGCAGGCCGGCCTGCTCGAGTTGTTGCAGCACCGACAGGGCCGCCGGGCTGAAGCCGATGGCCACGATCCGGCGTTCGGAGGACGTCATGGCAGCAGTTGCTCCCGCAATCCGGCCAGTGGACCACGGCGCGGGGGCCTGACCATCGTGCCGTCGGGGTTGACCTGCTCCCGGGCTGAGCCGCCGATGCTGCTGCTGGGGCGCAGGCGCTGATTGTCCGAAGTGCTCGGTTCAGGCGCAGCGAACGGCTGGTTCAGGCCGCTGGACGGGGAAGATTGGGATGACTCCGGCAGGGCTCCGGCTCCGGGAGCAGAGCTGGCCGCGGCTTGACGCCCGGCTGCGGATCCACCGGACAGCGTCAGCGGCGTCGTGCTCCGGGGGCTCAGTGCTGGCGAGCGATCATCCGGGCTCGCCGTTGCCGTCCCTGATTGCCGCGATCCGTTCTCCGGCAGGCTCGATCGGGCCATGTCGGGCCGTGACGACAACGGGGCGCTGGCGGATAGGTCTGCCACATCTGATCTGGCTGGAGCCTCCGGGCTGCGACCGGCCTCGGCGCCGAAGACCTGTGAGTTGCTGAGGCCTTCTGGCTGAAGCGGTTCGGAGGGGGCAGCCGATGGCGCGAGGGGTGGCGGGAAGGACGAGGAGGCGCCGCCCTCTTTGGCCCCCAGGGCATCAGGTTGCGCCGTCAGGTCCGGCCTTTCGGCCTGCTCGGAAGCCGGAGTGAGCGGTGCGGGCGCAGGCGTCTGCGCTGCTGGCTCAGCCTGGCCCGTTCTCGTCGCGGTTGCCTTGCCGGTGGCTGACGCTGCAGCTGCGGCCATGACATCGACACCAGGCGTGGCTACCGGAGCCGGATCCAGCCCCCCGGACTGGGCGCTGCCCTCCTCACCGCTGATCGGCGGCTCCGTTTCGGCGCCTGAAGGGCCCTGGTCCACCTCGGCTGGCGCTTCGCCGAGCAGAATTGCTAGCTCCCCGGCGCTGAGCGGACCCTTTTGCCATCGGGCCGCCGGCTGGGACGGGCCCAGCTCCACTTCGCGCACCAGGCTGTTGTACGGGGGATTGAGCGGTTCGCCCCGGCTGTCCAGCAGTTCGAGTCGGATCGCATTGCGGCCAGGCATCCAGCCCCTGAGCCAGAGCGGGGTCTGGCGATCGATCACGAAGCCATCACCGTTGATGGTGACGCGCAGTCGCCAGCGACCGTCATCGCTGCGCAGGTTCTGCAGCGGGGCATCGAGCAGCAACCAGTCCAGCAGCAGCGGCTCAGCCGCCGTCGCGGCCGGCGGACTGACGGCGATCAGCTGGGCCCGGCCCGGTTGTGGCAGCGCCAGGGGATTGGCGGCACTCCGGTGCAGGCGGATCTGACGCCAGGCTCCCGGATTTTTCGCCGCCTCCCCCCAGGGGCGGGCGGCGAAGACGGTGAGGCGATGGCTGCCGGGTGTCAGGGCCGGAAGGGAGATGTCGGTGCTGGTCAGCCGCATCGGCGGCTCGTCGTCGAGCTGCACCACGAGATGGGGACCGAGGCCGAGCGGCCCCGCATCCACCAGGGGCCAGTCATGAACGCGCAGTCGCAGGGTCCAGGGGCCTGGGGGGAGGATGGTGTCATCGGCAGGCGCCAGGATCTCCACCCGGGGCTCCCGTCCGGCCAGGGCTTCCTGCAGCTGCTGTACGGCCGGCGGGGGCGCCACTTCCTGCAGACCGCTCGGGGCGGATGCCGCCAGTGGAAGGCCGGAGGAAGGAGCCGGGCCGGGGCTGCGCCCAGGCAGGCCCAGTGCCTCGCCTGGATCAACGCTGCCTGGCAGCAGCAGCAGGCCCAGGGCCAGCAACACACTCAGAAGCCCGCCCAGCCGTCGCCTCAGCGGGCTGTTGAGATCGTGGCGTTCTGCCCCCCTCGGTTGGGGTCTGGGCTCCCTGCTGCCGATCACGCCGCTCCGGTCCTAAGGGATGGGGCCATTCTGCTCAGCAGGGGTGGCCTGGGCATGCGTGTTGGCAAGTTGCCGGGATTCGCGGTTGAAAGCCTAATGAACTGCCCGTACTTGTTCTGATCGCGATGATTACAAGCCCTGTTCAGATACAAGTCGCAGTCTGGGGTGCGCCGGGATTGAACCTTTGTAACTGGTCGCCTGATTCGCTTGTTTTCGGCCCCTATAGTTTCGCCAGCGGTCCCCTTTCGGGGCCCAATGCCCCAGTCGTGGCAAGGGCTTTCGCCCAAGCCTGACTGGAGCCCGTGGTCTCGGGTCGGTCCTTCGGGTCGGCCTGGCCATGGGGCCCATGGCGGCTCCGGCTCGGCAGCCTGCATCCGCAGGCGTCAGGTCGCGAGACCGTCGAAGGGGTGGACCCCCCACCTCGATTCCGTCCCTCGAGGAACCTCTCGATGACCATCAGCCCACCAGAGCGTGGGAAAAAGGCCCAGGATCTGGTCGACCGGAACCCCGTTCCG
>JAPLID010000080.1 GCA_026389285.1 Cyanobacteriota bacterium | reverse complement strand
CGCGGCGGCGATCGTGGCCACGCCGACGCTGATCACGGTGGCCACCCGCAGGCCCGCCATGGCCGCCGGCAGGGCCAGGGGCGCCTCGATGTGGCGCAGCACCTGGGCCTGGCTCAGGCCGAGGGCCCGGCCTGCCTGCTTGAGCCCCGCAGGCACCTGGCTCAGGCCGGTGAGGATGCCGCGCAGCAATGGCAGCAGGGCATAGAGGGTGAGGGCGACCACCGCCGGCGTCATGCCGATCCCGCCGAGCAGGGGCACCGTCAGCAGCAGCCCGAAGATCGCCAGGCTGGGGATGGTCTGCACAGTGTTGGCCAGCGTCAGCACCGGCGTGGCCCAGCGGGGCCGGCGCTGGATCAGGAGGCTGAGGGGCAGGGCGATCAGCAGGGCCAGGCCGATGGCGATCGCCACCAACAGCAGATGTTCACCGCTGCGTTGCAGGATCTCGATCGCCAGACTCATGGGGGCCGTCAGCAGGCGTCGTCGAAGGGAGTGACGGCGGACGTCTTGATCCACACTCTGGCGGCTCTCAGGAGCTGCTGGATCCCTGGATCGGTCCCGTTTCTTTTCGGGTTCCCTCTGGTGTTGAGTCGCGGGCCTCTCTGCAGCCCGGGCTGGTCAGCCGGTCAGACTATTCTGAGGAATAATGCAATCGCGTGAATGCATGCACATGGTTTCCCGTTCTGCGCCAAGTCTTGCGAAGGGTGAGTTTCTTGCCAATTCTGATAATGCTATCCATCGTGAACTCAGCCAGCGCGCCCATGAATTGGCTCGTCATCCATTACTGGTTCGGCTTGCCGACGGTCTCTACAGTCCAGCCGTTGTTGCCTGGGCTTACCGAAGACGCAAGGCCATTGTCGACACCTTCATGCCTCTGCTGAGCCAGGCCAGATCGATGGCTGAAATGGCTGCTCGACCGGAACTCACCAGGGCTTTGACCGAGAATATCTGTGACGAAAATGGCTTGGATCCAGTTTCGGGTCTGCCGACTGGTCGTGGCTCCCATCACGAATGGGCGGAATGGTTCATCGCTGCTTTGAATGAGGTTGATCCCCCTGGCAATTCTGCCTGTGAGTTCACTCGCCTAGGTTTTCCTCTGTGGGATCCGTATCCGACAACTAGTCGGGACAGCCTTGCCCTGATTGTTGGCATGTTGATGGCTGCAGAAAAGTGTATTGCGATTGAGTATCGTGCTTTTCTGGATGCCTTCACCACGGCTTTTCCTGCGCTTGTGGATGGGGCCAGGCCTGAACGTTTGCTGTTGTTTGTCGATCACATTGAGCATGATGAACAGCGTCATCTGCCCGACTTGATTGATGGTTTTCTGGGGCGGCTTCCGGGAAGCAAGGGTTATGCCGTTCAGGTCGATCAGAGCCATGCGGTTGAGGCCCTTGATCTGGTGGCGGGTATGGATAGAGTCTTGTCAGTGCGCCGGCAGTTTTACGATCAGTTGCTGGAGATCACTGGCGATCCGGCCTGATTGACTTGGCTGGATGTTCTCTGTGAACGATCCAGGAGATGTTCATGCTTGGCCAGCCACTGCTGCATCGCTTGTTTCTGTTGGTGCTTGAGGGTTGCGTTAAACATTGATCGATCAAAGGGCTGTGGGCGACGTTCCAATGTCGTGGGGCTGCAGTCCAGCTGTCTATACAGGCTGGGTTCAACCATCTCTGCGCAGACCTGGCCCACGGCTAAAATCGCTGAGTTCATCGCCAAGCTGTCTCGGGTTTTAGAATCGCAATGATGCGTATAACTTCGTAGGGCTTTGCCTTGTGGGCGATGCACGATGGTGCAGTCGAAGCCCAGGCAGTGCATGTAGCGATCTGTAGGGGATGTTGGTGCCGGCAGTGGTGCTGTTGGGCGGCTGGGGAACGCGAATACGGGAAACCTTTCGAAAAATGGAGGCTCGTCGCCGTTGAATTTGGACGGGAAAAAGAGTGAGTCGACCAGCTGGCGAGAGTCGTTGAAGTTATCGCTGCGCTCATGCAGATGTTCAATGGCTGTTCGGTCCAGATCGTGGATGTAGGTTGAAAGCATCACGCCATAGGCCTCCTCTGATCCACCGTCATCGGTGTTTGCTTTGATACCCAGGAAGTCAAAGAGCGGGAAAGGCGGCGATCTCAGGTCTGCGTCGTCGATGGCCAGCACCGTGATCAACGACAACTCCACCCGTTCGGCCCTGGCTTGTGCGGACTGGGCGGTATGGGTTGAATGCTGGCTTGAGGCGTTGCTCGCTGCCAGGACTGCGTTGATCCTATCGAGGAAAAGGCTGATTTGCTTGGGCCCTTTTCTGGCAAGATCCGTGATCAGATGGTATCTACCTGCATGGCAGGAATGCCTTTCGACTTTTGCCGAAGTCAGTGAGGCATCAATTGAAATTTCTCGTGCCTGCAGCTTCATCGATCAATCTCGTGGCTCCACCCATGCCAGAGTTTAAGCTGTTGTTGTCGGCAGTGCGCCTCGGCGCCTCGTTGCTCTGATGGTCGGGATGTAATTTCTCGACAAGGCAATTGCTGTACGAGGCAACTGCTGTACGAGGCAATCGCTGTCGTGTTTTGCTTTTTGTTGATGATCAAGACATCGGGGTCTTGGGCATTGGGTGTTGTTGAGGTGGCTAATCGCGCGGTTCCTTCCTCCTGAAGTTGAGGGTGCTGTCGTTCCAGTTGGTCGGCATCAGCAGCCTGCAGAGCTGCTGCCTGGGCTGGGTGGCCATCAGGAACGGTGCTTTTCCTGCGCCCTGACGCCGGAGCCGGCTGCGTCTCGCCATACTCTGCGCTTCCAACCGGCTTTCACACTGAAACCTCCTTGCGGGGCTTTCGGAGGCGAGCCAGGCCCTGCCCTATCCGCGGGGGTCTACCCCAAGTTTCCCATCCTTCCGCCATGGCCAAGGTCGAGATCTACGTCTGGACAGCCTGTCCCTTCTGCATCCGCGCCAAGCAGCTGCTGGATCGCAAGGACGTGGCCTATATCGAACACGTCATCGACGGCGATGAACGGGCCCGCCAGGCGATGGTGCAGCGCGGCACCGGCGGTTCCCGCTCCCTGCCCCAGATCTTCATCAACGAGCAACACATCGGCGGTTGCGACGATCTGCACCGGCTGGAGCGGCAGGGTCAGCTGGATGCGTTGCTGGTCTGAGCCTCCAGAGCGCCGGCCTCTCCTGCGCCTGGGGTCGTTCTGGCGGACCGCCAGCCGCCCGCCTGATCGCGTTCCGGGCCGTTGCAGTCCGGCCGGGTGGCGGCCGGCCGATTGACGTTGTGCAGCACCCGGGGATCCAGCGGCACCGGGTGCAGGGGTGGGCGCTCAGCCAGTTCTGCAGGCTGAGGCCGTCGCGGGCCAGGTGAAGCCCCTCGGGTGCGTGGGCCGCCGTCGCCTTCCGCTGCTGCCGTGCCGCCAGGTGGCTCACCGCACGAGCGCTTCGGCCCAGCTTTCGTGCCAGAGCCCATGGCGGTCTTGATGACCCCGCCCAGCACGGGCATGGGGTTGGGAGACAATGGCCTGAACACCCTTGGCAGCCCATGGCCCTGATCGTTGCGCCGTCCCTTGTGGAGCCGGTGGCCCGCGGCTTGCTGGGAAGTGTTTCGGCTAACGAAGGCCCCACTCTTGAGCAGCGGAGGCTGTTGCAGGCATTCGTCAGTCACCTCTGGAGCCGGCCCGATCTGATGGTTGATGGTCTGGAGCCGCTCGGACCCCCGGAGCTGCTGACTTGTTTGGTGGATCCCCAAGATCGCCAGACCTTTCACCAACTTCAGATGACGCTGGAGTTCTGCCGTCATCCCCAGACCCCAGAGCAGCTGCAGTTGGGCGAGACCTATGCCATGGCCCTGGGTGTATCAAGCGCTGTCCGAAGTGTGGCCCATGATCTCCTGCATGAAGGGATCGACAAAGCGGCTGCCGATGTGGCCCGAACCTTCAACAGGTTTCTGCCGCTGCGCTCGGAGCCGGCCCTGGCCCAGGAGGCGATTTCCACTACAGAACCGGAGTTGGATCTGGCCCGCAGGATTCAGGCGTTTTCGGAGCTTCCGGAGGGTTCCTTGGGTCGGGGGCTGATGCACTATTACGAGCGTTTTGGCATTCCCATTCCTGGTTTGGAGCCCTGTGCGTTGAACCATTTGTATGTGGCTCATGACAGCACCCACGTGATTGCAGGAATTGCCGTCACCGATGCGGGGGAAATCGCCCTGAGTGCCTTCCAGCTGGCGATGCAGGACAACCCGATCAACCAAAGTGCGTTGCTGGCCTCGCTGATCACCCATGAAGCCGTTTTCGTGAGTGTCAACCCCGCGATTCAACCGAGCAGGGCAAGTTTGGATGCCCCTTTGGCAGCCCAGATGTTGGCCCAGGAGATGGCCCGCGGTAGCCGCTGTAGCGGGGATTTCTCCTTGGTGGATCACTTCTCCCTCGCCCCCATGCCCCTCGAGGAGGTGCGCCGCCTCTTCAATGTGCAGGCCCCTGCTGATCCCGATGACGGCCACCACTTTCTCTGGTAACCAAGGGGTACTGCCCTGTCGTTTGGCTCCCAACAACCAGGTCCGTGATGTCCTTTTCTGGTCAGCTCGGTTTCCAACATTCTGTTGGGGAGCATCTTCGCCGCGGCAGGTTGTGGTGCTCGTGGCGCGGATGCCTGAGCTCGAGCAAGGCGAAGCGCTCCAGCTCCTCGAGTTCGAGCCAGGATCCAGCGGCAGTCCCAGTTGTTCGCAGGAAGCCAGCAGCGCTGCGGCTGCTACGCCCTGGCGATGCAGGACTGGCGCCAGCGCTCCACCGCGCCTTCCACCAGCAGCGCCTCGGCCTGCTCCACACCCTCTACCAACGAGGTGGCCAGCCCGGCCCGCCAAAGCTGGAAACCGCCGTTCCAGATCAGGCTCTGCCGCAGCGGTCCCTCACCCACCAGCGCTGCCAGCGCCTGATCGCGCCAGGCCTCCAGGCTGGTGAGTTCCACCTCAGGCACCCGCAGGCCGAAGTCGCGGGCCTGCAGGAGCAGACGCTCCGGTGTGTCCTGGCCGGTGCGGCGATGGGCGGCGATCGCCACCCGGCTGGTGGGCAGGTCGACGCCGCCCTCCAGCCCCTTGATCATCAGCACCTCCGCTTGCCCCACAGCTTCCAGGGCCTCCCAGGCCAGGGCTTCAGTGGGGGCATGCACGAAGCCGCTCACCTGCAGATTGGCCTGGGGGCAGCAGCTCCACAGCAGCTCCAGGGTGGCGATCGGCGGGCGCTTGCCGATCTGGCGGCGGATCGGAATCAGCCGTTCGGCCGCGGCGAAGTGGCGCGGCTGGTGCAGCAGGGCCAGGCCGCACGCAGCGAAGCCGGCTTGCACCGCCGGCCAGTCCAGTTGGCGCAGCTCCAGACCCAGGGCGGCCAGGGCTTCGCCGTTGCTGAGGCCGTATTTCACCGGCATCGGCTCGCCGCCGTGCAGCACCACCCCCAGCCCGGCGCTGGCCAGCAGCAGGGCCGTCAGCGGCAGCACGGGCGCCGTGCGGCAGCGGCCATCGAACGGCACCCCGAAACTCACCACCCGCCGCCCCGCCGGCTGCAGGGTTGGTCCCTGGCGCCGGTAGCTGTCGATCAGGCCGGCCAGCTCCTGGGGTTCGGGGCGCCGCAGGCGATGGGCGATCAGGAAGGCGGCCGGCTGCGCATCGCTGACCCGTCCCTGCAGCAGCCGATCGAGGGCTTCGGCGGCCTCCTCGCGGCTGAGGCCGGTGCTGGTGCGCTCGCCGCTGCCGAGCTTGCCGATCAGCTCCCGGAAGCGCAGGGCTTCGGCGCCGAGCTCGGCGCTGTGGCGGGCGCGCCGCTCACTGATCAGCCCATCGCCCGGTTCGGGAGGCAGCATGGGGGTTCGGTCCGGAGCCCGGCGCAGGTGGAGCAGCGGATCATGGCAACTCCCCTGCTGCTGGTGGTGCATGGGCGCACGGGTGGTGTGATTCCCGAGGTGTACCAGCGGCTGGCCCGGGAGCTGGAGCAGCGCCGTCAGGCGCCGGTGGGCCTGCGGGCCCTGACGGCACCAATGCCGGTGCCACTGCCGGCGCCCGGCGAGGAGCTTGCCTTGTGGGGCCCTGGGCTGACCCTGGTGCCCCTGTTGCTGCTGCCGGGCAACCACGCCCGCGTCGATGTGCCGTCCCTGGCCCGGCGGCTGCGATCAACGGCCGCTGCCGGACTCCTGGCTCCAGGCTCCGGCGTGCGACGCCTGCCCTTTCTCGGGGCCTGGCCGGCCTGGCAGAGCGCCCTGGCCGCCGAGCTGGCCGCCCTGGCCGATTCCTCCGTCAGTGGTGGGCGGGTCAAGGCGCCACCCCTGTTGCTGCATCATCCGCTCGAGGGCCCGCTGGCCCTCCGCTACCTGGAGCATCTGCAGCGACGCCTGGGCTGCCGCTGCCTGGCGGCTCCATACAGTTCAGCCGATTCCGAGGAGCCTGCCCTGGCCATCGACGGCCCCGTACTCCCCCTGTCCCTGGCGGCCAACCGGCTCACCGAGCGGCTCGAGCCCCGGCTCGGCCGCGCCCAGGCGGCGCCGCTGCTGGAGCGACCCCGGCTGCGCCAGCTGCTGCTTGAGCACCTGGTCGCGCTGCCATGAGCCGTGACACCGCAGCCATGGCTGAGCCGGTCCTTCCCGATCCCGCCTATCTCGATGCCACCAGCCCTGAAGCTGGCATCCCGGACTCCACCCGTCTGGACGCCGGTGGCTCTGATGCCGCCTTTGCTGAGCCCGCCACGGCTGCTCCTGCCGTTGCCGGGGCGGGCGACTCGTTGTCGGTGCCGCAGCGCCCAGGCACCGTCTATCTGGTGGGGGCAGGGCCCGGCGATCCGGAACTGCTGACCCTCAAGGCCCATCGGCTGCTGCGCCAATGCGATGCCCTCGTCTACGACTCGCTGGTGCCCAAGGCTGTTCTCGATCTGGTGCCCCAGGGCTGCGAGCGCCACTTTGTCGGCAAGCGCCGCGGCCATCACTCGGTGCCCCAGCCCAGCACCAACGCCGTGCTGGTGCAACTGGCCGGCCGCCACGGCACGATCGTGCGGCTCAAGGGCGGCGATCCGTTTCTGTTCGGCCGCGGCGGCGAGGAGGCGGCCCATCTGGCGGCGCGGGGCATCCCGGTGCAGGTGGTGCCGGGGGTCACCGCCGGCATCGCCGCCCCGGCCTATGCGGGCATCCCCGTCACCCATCGCAAGGCCGGCTCCAGCGTCACGTTTGTGACCGGCCATGAGGAGATCGACAAGGGGCGGCCCGGTGTCGACTGGCGCGGCCTGGCCCGCAGCAGCGACGGCCTGGTGATCTACATGGGCCTGCACAACCTGGCCCGCATCGTGGCGGAGCTGATCGCCGGTGGCCTGGCACCCGCCACGCCCGCCGCCGTGATCCAGCAGGGCACCGTGCGGGGCCAGCGGGCTCTATTGGCGACTCTGGCGGACCTGGCCCAGCGGGTGGAAGCCGAGGGTTTTGCCTCTCCCTCGATCGTGGTGATCGGCGAGGTGGTGAATCAGCGGGTGCCGCTCTGTGCGCCTGAGCCTGCGGATGTGACGATGCCGATTCCGTTCTGAGCGAACCTCAATCCAGCTTCAGCACCCCCTGGTTGCGCTCACGGCGCAGTTGGTCCTTGGCGGCGAAGCGGGCCAGGCAGTCCCCCTGGGGCACGAGCACGCAGCTGACGTAGTCGGAGGCCTCCGTGAGGGCGGCCCGGATCGCCTTGGCGGCGGGGGTGCGCTGGGCCTGGGAGCGGTTGTTGCCGAAGCTGAGGGTGCCGGCGGCGCCGGTCAGCACTTGGCCGGTGCGGCCCATGTTGGGCGCCAGCAGCAGGGCGGCTCCTGCCAGGGGCAGCAGGCTCACTCCCTGCTCTTTGGCTTCGGCGATGTTGCTGGCCCGGCCCTCGACCGTGCGGGCACCCACCACCTCGCCAGTGCTGCTGTCCACCACCCGGATGTCGATCGCCACGTAGTCCTTGGTTTCCAGCTGCTGCTGGTTGGTGCCGAAGCCCATCAGGCCGAAGTTGCTGCCGCTGCTCTTCTCCTCGACATTGGAGTCGTAGGAGGTCACCGTACCGAGCACGATGTAGCGGGCGCCGGTCATCTGGCCCTTGCGGGCGGCGGTCGGGCCCTTGCGCACGATGCCCAGCTCGGCCAGTTCCTGTTCGCTCAGCACCGCACCGAGGTTGGAGCGTTCCACCACCTGCAGGGTGCCGGTGGCCTGCAGTTCATTGGCCAGGGCTGCCGCGAGATCCGTCGCCACGGGCCCCTGCCACCACCAGGCGGGCTGGGTCACCGTGTTCTTGAAGTCGGGCACCGAGACGGTGGGTCTGCCGGGCTGAGCGCCGACGTTTCGGGGTTGGGCGATGGCGGCCGGCAGGGGAGCCAACAGTCCGGCCAGCAGCAGGCCCGAGAGGCGGGACGCGAGGGGCTGCTTCAGCATCGAATCGCCTGATCTGGGGGGTTCATTCAAGCAATCAGAACGCGTTTGAACCAGTGGCCGCAGCTGCATTGGGGCCGTCGCCCCCGTCTCACCAATCCACAAAGTGGCCTAGGTGTTGCGCAATTCGGTAGCAGGTTCGACGGCCTTTGGGGAGGGCGTTCGGTTCACTGGAGCAACCTTCAGTTCTGGGCTGCCAACCCGCAGCCTTCGCCATGACCGCCAGCCTCCCCAGCAGCGAACATCCGCACCCCAGTCCACAGCGGGCGCCCCGTCCGGCGCCGATGTTCGAGCTGGTCCCCTACGAAAAGTTCCGCGATACCCCGGCTGTCCGTTTCTTCGATATCACCGTTGCCGAATCCAATGCGCGCGATCTGGTGATTCACAGCGGCCCGGCGATCAGCCCTCCCGATGAGGAGAAAACCGGGGCCTGGCAGTTCTATCTGCATCCGCATCAGGAAGACAACCTGCTGGCGCTCCACGGCGGCCGCACCTTCTATCTGGTCAATCTGGGTTGGAACTATCCGTATCACATTGTTCGCCTCGAAACCGGCGGCGACATCCTGCGCATCCCCCCCGGCACCTTCCATCGCTCCGTCTCCGATCCCGATGGCTCGGTGGTGCTGAACCAGGCTGTGCGTGAGGCGGGCGCCGATGTGGTGCGGGAGTTCCGGGTGTACAACAGCCGCCTGATTCCGCGTCTGTTCGCCACCACCTTCCGCACCGCGCCCCTGCCCAAGCTGCACGGCGTCAGCTGGTAGGGCCAGGCGTCCAGTAGTTGTCCCTCCGTGGCATCAAGATCAGCCCTGGTGCTCAATCCAGCCGCAGATCGATGGTCAGGTCGCCAGGCCGTTGGCGGCCACTCCAGGCCGCTGCCCCAGGAGTGGGCTCGAATTCGCTGCCCGCCGGCAGTGGCAGGAAGGTGAGGTCCTGCTCTGCGAGCTGGAAGCGGCTGTGGCCCGCTGGGGTGATCAGGTCCAGCGCCAGTGGTAGCTGGGGTGCGATGGCGGGATGGAGGCAGGGGTAGAGGCGCTGGTGCCGGTAGCGAACCGCCAAGGCCTGTCCCTGCAGGGGCAGGGGGCGGCCATTGAGCAGCAGACTGCCGTGCTGGCGGAAGCTGTCGCTGACGCTGATCTCGATACGGCGCAGCGAGCCATCGATGAAGCGACTGGTGAAGCCCCCCTGCACCGGGGTGTCACAGATCAGGGGCCAGGGTTCCGGGGCCGGCCGCAGCACCACCCAGTCGTCGCCTTGCCGCCACTCCAGCAGGGGCGGGAAGCGCCACTCCCAGATCTGCCGGTAGGGGGTGGGATCGAGCAACAGGCCGTCGGCGGCCAGCTCGGCCAGGATCGCCTCCAGATCGGCCCACAGCTGGCTGGGCAGCAGCATGCGGTCGTGCAGCTCCGGGCCCCATTCCCGCAGGGCCTTGGGGCGTTGGGACGGCTCCAGCAGGTGGGCGGCCAGGCTGCTCCAGAGCAGGGCGATGGCACTGCTCCACTCCACCTGGGGCAGGGTTTCCAGCGCCCGGGATTCCACCAGGCCCAGGCAGCCGGCGGGGGCGCCCGGATTCCAGAACTTGTCGAAGCTGATCTCG
>JAPLID010000130.1 GCA_026389285.1 Cyanobacteriota bacterium | reverse complement strand
GGCCCTGCGCAAGGAGCCCCGCTTCAAGCACCTGCCGATCATCATCTCCACGTCCCGCGATTCCGAGCAGGATCGCCTGCACGGCATGGAGGCCGGCGCTGACTACTATCTTGTCAAGAGCAACTTCCAGGACGAAACCCTGTTAGACGCCATTCATCAACTGATCGGACCCGCTTGAGCAGCGCCACTTGAGGATTGCGATCGTCAACGACCTGGCCCTCGCGGTCACGTCGATCCGTCGGGTGCTCGAGCACGAAGGGCGCCACAGCATCGCCTGGGTCGCCCGCGACGGCCAGGACGCCATGGCCCGTTTCGTCGCCGATGAGCCCGATCTGGTGCTGATGGATCTGTTGATGCCCCTGATGGATGGCGTCCAGACCACCAAGCGGATCCGGGAGATCTCGAAATGCCCGATTCTGCTCGTCACCGCCGATGCGGGGCGCTCTTCGGGGCTGATCTTTGAAGCCATGGGCCACGGCGCCCTGGATGTGGTCAATGTGCCGGTGCTCACAGAGCCCCCGGAGGTGAGCGGCCGCCAGCTGCTGCAGAAGATCGCCACGATCGAGCGCCTGCAGGGCCGCACCGGCGTCGTGCCCCGCCCGGCCCGCCCCGGCGGGGCCCCCGCCACGCCGGTGGCCCGCCGCCGCCCGCCCCTGATCGCCATCGGTTCCTCCACCGGCGGCCCCCGCACCCTGGCCACCGTGCTCGCTCCCCTGCCCTGCCAGATGGGCCATGCCGTGGTGGTGATTCAGCACATCGATGCCCAGTTCGCCCCTGGCCTGGTGAGCTGGCTCGATGACCAGATCGCCCTGCCGGTGCGGGCCGCCGAAGCTGGCCAGATGCCCCAGGCCGGCACGGTGCTGGTGGCGGTCAGCAATGACCATCTGGTGATCCAGGCCGATGGTCGTTTTGCCTATCAGCGCGAGCCGCTGGAGGAGCCTTACCGGCCCTCGGTGGATGTGTTTTTTGGAAGTCTGGTCAAGCACTGGCGCGATCCCGGTCTGGCGGTGCTGCTCACCGGCATGGGCCGCGACGGCGGCAAGGGCATGCTCGCGCTGCGCCGCAGCGGCTGGCACACGATCGCCCAGGACGAGGCCAGCTGTGCGGTCTATGGCATGCCCAAGGCGGCCGTCGAGCTTGGTGGGGCGATCGAGGTGCTGCCGCCGGAGGCGATCGCCAGGAGCCTGGGCCAGCGGCTGGCATCGCGCTGAGCGACCGGTCGGGCCCGCCCCCGTCAGGCCCGGATCGAGCCATCAGCAGTCGGAGTTCGAGGATGTTCAATCTGAACTGAAGTCAGAGCGGAAAGGCGACTAAAGGGGATAGGAGTTGTGTCTGATCAACGCTCGCCGATGATTTCTCCTGGCATCGATTCCGTGCAGGCCGAACTGCAGTGCCGGGAGTTCGAGGTGATTTTCCGCCTCTTTGACGCCGACGGCGACGGCGAGATCTCTGTAGCGGAGACGGAGCGGGCCCTCGCCAATCTCAGCGACACGATCACACCCGCCGCGGGGCTGGAGCTGCTGGCGATGGCCCGCCGCGGCGGCTCGCTCGACATCCACGACTTCACCATCTGGGCCCTGGTCCAGCCGGGTTTCGATCTGGGGAAAACCCTGCGCGAGATCTTCGAGCTGGTGGATCGTGATGGCAGCGGCTGCCTCAGCCTCGAGGAGCTGGCCGTGATGCTCTCGGTGTTCGATGACAGCCTCGATGCCCAGCATCTCCAGGCGTTGATGCAGGCCCATGACGCCGATGGCAGCGGCACGATCACCTACGACGAATTTCTGAATGTGCTGAGCGATCAGAAAGGAATTGCCCTCTCCCTGGCCGATCTCAAGCGCCTCAAGAAAACGCTGATCCACTACACCACCAGCAGCCGCTGCCCCGAGATCGGCCTGGTGGAGGTGGACTGCGACCTCGGTGCCGGCATTCCCGGGGCTGGTGCGGGCATCGAGCTGCTCAAGCAGGCGGCCCAGCGCCAGAAGGATCTGCGCAGCATCCGCGATTACCTGATCGAGGAGATCAACCCGCAGCGCTCCGGTGCCCGCTCCAAAGAGACCAGTGGCGCTGAGACCACCCCCCATGCCCGTCATATTCAGGAGATCTCCCGGGTGATGGGCCAGACCGCCGAGCTGGTCGCCAGTACCCGCGAGCGGGGCCTGTTCCCGCTGGTGCTGGCCGGCGATCATTCCACCGCCGCCGGCACGATCGCCGGGCTGCGCCGCGCCCACCCCGACAGCCGCATCGGCGTGGTCTGGATCGATGCCCATGCCGACATCCATTCCCCGTACACCACGCCGACGGGCAACATGCACGGCATGCCGCTGGCGGTCGCCACCGGCCACGACAATGCCCACCACGCCATCCAGCAACCGGAGGCGGTGACAGCTGATCGATGGCGCTGGTGCCAGAACCTCCCGGGCACCGGTAAGCCGGCCATCCAGCTGCGGGACATTATTTATGTCAGTGTCCGCGACACCGAACCGGCCGAGGAGGCGACGATCCGCGACTACGGCCTGCCGATCGTCAGCACCGATGAAGTGCGGCGCATCGGTGGGGAGGCGGCCGCCCGGCGCTGCCTCGAGTACCTCGCCGATTGCGACCTGATCTACGTCAGTTTCGACGTCGACTGCATGGATGCCACGGTGTTCAAGGGCACCGGTACGCCGGTGCTGGGCGGCCTCTGGGCCCATGAGGCGCTGGAGATCAACCGCACCCTGCTGCGCGATCCACGGGTCTGCTGCTGGGAGATCTGCGAGATCAACCCCCATCTCGACACCCTCAACACCCTGACCGAAGTGTCCCTGAGCATCTATCAGGGGGTGCTGGAAGAGCTGGAGCAGCGGCTGTGAAGCCCGCTTGAGCCCGCCAGCCTCAGGCTCCGGGTCGAAAGTTCTGAGACGAAATCAGCTGCCGGGGGCTGACCCGGCCGCGGGGCTCGTGTCCAATGGGCTGATCTGAAAATGATCTGAAAATAATGTGAAGCTGATCTGAAACAGCCGCCTCAGCCCGGCCCCACCCTGCTTGATCCGGGCCACTCTTCCTGGCAGTAGCGCCAGGTAATGCGTCCTGGCTACGGGATCATGCAGTGGATCACGCAGCGGTCCAAGCAGAGCTTGCCGCCGCCAGGCCTGCTCCCCCCTTCCCCCCTCCTTGATGGCCTACGAGCTGCTGCAGAGCTTCCTGGTTCCCCAGCCCCAGGCCCCGACGCGGCTGGAGCGGCTCCTACCCAGCAGCGGCACCCTTCCACAGATCACGCGCCTGGGGGGGCACCGGCCCCCGGCCCATTCCCTGGTGGGCTGGTTGCGCAGCTGCGGCCAGGTGATCTTCATCAACAATCCGCTCAGCGGTCTGCTGCTGCTGCTGGCGATGGCGCTGCAGTCGTTTTGGGCGGCGGCGCTGACGCTGCTGGGCATCGTGGCGGCCCATCTGGCGGCCCGGGCCATCGGCGTCGATCGCCAGTCGCGGCGCCAGGGGATCTACGGCTTCAACGGCGCCCTGGTGGGTAGCGCCGTGGCCTGTTTCGGTAATTTGGCCGAGCCGGCTAGGCCGTGGCTCTGGCTGCTGCTGGTGGTGCTGGGGGCCGGCCTCACCACGCTGCTGGTGCATGGACTGGGTCGCTGGCTGGTGCGGCACTTCAGCCTGCCGCCCCTCACCCTGCCCTTCTGCCTGGTCACCTGGCTGCTGCTGGCCATCGCCGCCGTTCTGGCCGATCCGAGCCTGCCCCTGGCGGCGGCCGCGGCGCCACCGCCTGAGGTGGACTCGCTCGGGCTCGCCCTGCTGCAGGCCCTGCCGCGGGGCTTCGGCCAGGTGTTCCTGTTACCCGGCCTGCTCAGCGGCAGCGTGGTGCTGGCGGCGGTGGCGGCGGCCAGCCCCCTGGCGGCCCTGGTGGGGCTGGGCGGCGGCCTGGTGGCGGCGATCACCGGCCTGGTGCTCGGCGCTCCCCTCGCCACCGTGGCCCAGGGGCTGTGGAGCTACAACGGCGTGCTCTGTGCCCTCGCCGTGGCGGGCGTCTTTTATCCGCTCACCCGCTGGAGCCTGCTGGCCGGGCTGCTGGCGGCGGCCTTCTCCAGCCTGATCAGCGGGCCGCTGGGGGCCCTGCTGGATCTGGTGCCGATCGAGGGGGCGCCGCTGCCGCTGCTCACCCTGCCGTTTGTGCTGGCCACGATGCTGGCCCTGCTGCTGAGGCGGGCCGTGCCGGCCCTGATCCCGGTGGCCCTGCATTCGATCCTCACCCCCGAGGAGCATCGCCGCCGCTACGACGTCGCTCGCCAGCTGCTGGGCGATTTCCGCCGCCAGCTGCGCGCTGCCCTGGCTGGCGATCGCTACCCCTCGCTGCTGGCCCAGGCCGAGCCGGCCGAGGCGGCGGCGCTGGAGGATCTGTTTGCCGGCCTCGATCGCGATGGCGACGGCCGGCTCAGCGTGGCCGAACTGGCGCAGGGTCTGGGTGTCAGCGCCTCGGGTGCTGGCGGAGGCACGGAGGCGCTGGCTGCGGTGCTGGCGGCGATTGATCTCGATGGGGATGGCCAGGTCGATGCGGTCGAGTTCAGCGAGCTGATGCTGCGGCTGCGGCGCCTGCGCGATGGCGAGGAGCGGCTGCTGCACTACCTGCTGCCGATCGATGCCGACGGCGATGACCGGCTAGATCCCGGGGAGCTGAACCGGCTGCTGCTCAGCGTCGGCCAGCCGCCCCTGGAGCCCGGGGAGCAGCAGCACCTGTTCGGCGAGCAGCTCAGCGTCGGCCTGAGCTGGAAGCAGTTCATCGATCGCCTGCTGCTGATCTGAGGCTTGTGGGTCTGGCAGGGGCTCCCCCCGGGCGCCAGCGGCCCCCCGCCTTGCCGCTAATGAGAATCGCTTGCAAAACGACGGCCAACGGATCTATGTTGCGATCAATTCTCAACAAGCCCTGAGCCTGTGTTGTCGCCCCTCCCCTTGCGTTCCCCAGTGCGAGCCAGCGATGGCGGCGCCATCGTGCGGCTGCGCGTCGCTCAGGCGGTGCTGATTGATCCCAGCCTGCGCCCTACTGGCAGCACGCTCGAGGTGCTGGAGGGTGTTGCCCGGGTGTTCTGCCCCTGTGAGGAGACCGGGGGCATGACCCTGGCGTTCCTGCAGAGCGGCGACCATCTCTGCACGGATCGGCTCTGCAGCGAAGGGGTGTGCCTTGAGGCCCTGACGCCCCTCAGCTTTCGCAGCGACGGCCAGGCCCAGCCGGGTCAGGGGTTCGATGCGGTCAACGAATGGACGCTGCAGCTGCTGCGCATCCGCCATCTCAGCAGCGCCGAGCAGCGGCTGCATGCCCTGCTCTCCTTGCTGGTGCGGCGCCTGGGCCGTCGCTGCGGCGCCTGGTGCGATCTGCCGTTCCGGCTCACCCACGACCGCATCGCCGAACTGATCGGCACCACCCGGGTGACCACCACCCGCCTGATCTCCCGCATCCGCCAGGAGGAGCTGCTGGCGGTGCCCAGCGATCAACCCGGCCTGCGGCTGGCGCCGGCCCTGGTGGAATCGGCGCCCCTGGCGGCCTGATCCAGGCCGGGCATCAGGGCCAGGGAGGCGGCCAGGCCCAGCAGCAGGATCAACAGCGCCGGCAGCAGGGCCGCCCCCACCCGCTCATCGCTGGCGTACTGATAGACGCGCACCGCCAGGGTGTCGAAGTCGAAGGGGCGCAGGGCGAAGGTGAGCGGCAGCTCCTTGACCACATCGACGAACACCAGCAGCGCTCCCACCAGCAACGGCCCCCGCAGCAGCGGCAGCTGCACCCGCCACGCCGCGCTTCGCCAGCTGCAGCCCAGGCCGGTGGCGGCCTCATCGAGGCTGGGGGGGAGGCGCTCCAGGGCGGCATGCAGCCCCTGCCGGGACACGGCCAGGAAGCGGTCGCCGTAGCCCCAGACCAGCAGCAACAGCGGGGCCAGCTGCAGCGGGCCGCCCAGCAGCAGCAGGGCCAGGGCGAGCACGGCCCCGGGCAGGGCATAGCCCATGCCGGCCACGAAGCTCAGCCGTTGCACGGCGGCCAGGGGAATCCAGCGATGGGCCAGGGTCAGGATCAGGGCGAAGGCGCTGGTGATCACGGCCGCCCCCAGGCCGAGGCCGAGGCTGCGCAGGCTGAGGCCGGCCAGCTCGGCCGTCGATTCCCCCTGCAGTTGGTCCCAGCTCAACACAGCCCAGAGCAGGGGCAGCCCCAGGCTGAGAAGCGGTGGCACCGCCGTCAGCACCTGGGCCAGCAAGGCGCGCCAGCCGCCCAGCTCCCAGCCCTGGCGGGCTTCGCCGCCGGAGCTCAGAGTCCAGCGGCGGCTGCGGCGGCGCAGCTGCTGTTCGGCCGCCACCAGCAGGCTGACGATCAGCAGTGCCACCAGCGCCAGCCCCACGGCTCCCTGGGGATCGCCCTCGCTCTGCCAGCGCTGCAGGATGCCGCCCGAAAGCGTGGGCACCCCCAGCAGTTCCACCGCCCCCAGGTCGTTGACCACCTCCATAGCGCTCAGGGCGATGCCGGCGCCGATCGCGGGCAGGGCCATCGGCAGGGCCACCCGGCGGAAGCTGCCCCAGGGGCCCACCCCCAGGCTCTGGCTGGCCTCCAGCAGGCGGCGACCGCTGGCCGAGAAACTTTCGGTCGCCAGCAGAAACACGTAGCTGTAGGTGCTCAGGGTCAGCACGGCGATCGCCCAGAGCCGGCCGCCGATCGGCTGGTCCCAGCGGCTGCCCAGATCGATCAGGGTGGCCGCCAGCAGGTAGGCCGGCGTGGCCAGGGGCAGCAGCTGGGCGATCCGCAGCCAGCGCCTGCCCCCGAAGCGGCAGCTGGCGCAGAGCCAACCGTTGGCCGTGCCCAGGGCCGCGCCGGCCAGGCCGACGCCGATCACCAGGCTCAGGGTGCTGGCCAGTTGCTCCAGGCCCAGCGCCCCCAGGGCGAGGCCGCTGCCGTGGCCCTGAATGGCGAAACTCACCAGCGCCAGCACCGGCAGCAGGGCCAGCGCGGCCACGGCCAGGGCCGCCGCCAGCAGCCCACCACGCCCTGACAGGGCTGGCTCGGGGCTCAGTTCCATCCGGCGGCCCGCATCAGGCGCACCGCCTCCTTGTTGCGGGCCCCCATCGCTTCGGCGGTCACCCCATCGGCGCGGAACGGGCCGAAGCCTTTGAGGATCGGATTAGAGCCGCTGCCGCTGAGTGGGTATTCGTTGTTGGCCTCGGCGTAGCCGTGACCGCCGGTGGGGGAGGCCAGGAACTCGATCAGCCGGCGGGCGGCCTCCTCTTTGCGCGAGCTGGTGGTGACGCCGGCGCCGCTGATGTTGACGTGGGCCGGATCCGGCAGGATCACCTTCAGCTGGCGGGCCGCGGCCTGGTCGTCGGCGCCGGCCTTGCCCGAGAGCATCCGGGCCACGTAGTACGTGTTCACCAGGCCCACACCGCAGCGGCCCTTGCCGACAGCCCGGGCCAGGGGGATGTCGGAGGTGAAGAACGGCTGGCTGACATTGGCGACCATGCCCTTGATCCAGGCCTCGGTGGCCGCCTCACCCCGCTGGATCAGCTGGTCGGCCACCAACGACTGGTTGTAGACGCTGAGGCTGTTGCGCAGGCAGAGCTTGCCCCGCAGGGCCGGGCTGGCCAGGTCGGCGTAGCTGCGGATGCTCTGGGGGGGCACCTGTTTCGGGTTGACCACCACGGCGCGCACGCGGCGGGTGAGGGCGAACCAGCGCTGCTTCGAATCGCGCAGGTTGGCGGGCACATCGCGGCGCAGGGCGGCCGAATCGATCGGGCGGAACAGGCCCGCATCGGCGGCCTTGGCCAGCCGGGCCGCATCCACCAGCACCAGCACGTCCGCCGGGCTGCCGCTGCCCTCGTTGCGCAGCCGCTCGATCAGGGCATCGTCCTTGCCCTCCAGCAGATTCACCTTGATGCCGGTCTGGGCTTCGAACTGCCGGTAGAGCTGCTTGTCGCTGTTGTAATGGCGGCCGGAATACACCCCCAGACTGGTGGCGCCGGGGCCCTGGCTGCAGCCGCTCAGCACCAGGCCCAGCAGCAGCGTGCCGGCCAGGGTCCAGGTCCGCTGGGGAGCGGCTTTCGGCTGCGGTCGCCGCAGGCTGCGGCGAAGCTCCTGGAAATGCGGCGGGCGGAACGGGCGGGCGGAGCTGATCGACATGGGGAGCTGGGGCGCTGCCTGGGCAGCGGTATCTCCCGGAAGCTAGGCCTCAGGGTCGCCACAGGGGCGGCTCAATGAGCCCGTGGAACGTATGAAATGTCACGGGGCCCGCCTTGGATCGGCGTCCACCTCTACAACAAAAAACCCGATCGGGACGTCATCACGATCGGGGACGAAAGAGAACTTGAATCAAAAGACAATCGGTAGAATCCGAGTCTTGAATGAGGGTGATCAGCGTTGACGCCGCACCGGGATCGGCACCAGGCTGGGCTGCATCAGACCACCGCCACCGTTGTCGTCGTCGGAGTCAAAACCCAGCCAGATGATCAAACCCAGGATTCCGAAGAAGCCACCCAGTAGGACGAGTTCACTCATGGGTTGATTCCATTTGGAGACAACTTAGCCGGGTTTCACCGGTGCGGCGTCACGATCGCCACCGCCAGTCGCCGGGTTTCACCCCAGCGGCACCAGGGCCAGCACACCGCCAGCCAGCACCAGGGCCATCGCCAGTCGTGACAGCCAGGGGTTGGCCAGGCGGCTGAAGCAGGCCATGGAGCCCAGCACCACCGCGACGGAACTGGCCCCGGCCCCCAGCCACCAGCCCAGTTCGCCCGTGGCGGCCTGGCCGTGCAGCAGGGCGTGCAGGGCCACCGCGGCGGCGATCACGCCCCCGGGCAGGCCCAGGCCGAGGCGGCGATCCCGCCCCTGCGGGCGCAACAGCAGCAGCCCCACCGCTGAAACCGCCAGGGCGGCCAGCACTTCGGCCAGGGGCATTGCGCCACCGAGACCCCCGAAACCAAGCCCCCCGAAACCCAGGGCCCCAAAGCAGCCGCCCAGCAGGGCGCCGGCCAGGGCAAACAGCAACACGGCGCCATCGATGCCGGCGGCGGCGGCTCCGACCCCGACCAGTAGCAGCAGATGGTCCAGGCCCAGCAGGGGATGGAGGCCACCGGTCAGCAGATCGCCGGAGGCCAGGCCATGGGCGCCGGCTGGCAGGCCCGACAGCAGGCTGAGGCCGAAGCCGGCGGCCAGGGCCGGTACAAGGGAGCGGGGGGAGAAGGTCATGGTGGTGATCCGGTCCGCGCCGGAACGTGAGGGGATGGGGCGGGCGAGCGTTCTGACTGAGGCGGACCGGGGCCGCGGGGAGCGGCCGGACAGGACACCATCACAGCTGCGGGACAACGCCGGAGTGGGCCCAAAGGACCGCACCGGACTTTCCTCGTTGCCTCCCCGCTCACAAGCGTGGGGAACCCGTTGACCCTCAGTATCCACGCGCAGGCGGCCTGGGCCTGTATCCGCGGCTCTCGGGACCCGGTGGCCGCGTTGGAGCCGCTGGTCTCAGCCGAAACCCTTGCCCGCATCCTTGGCCACGCAGGCCTGGAGCTGGCGGCGCAGGCTGGCGTGGTCGAGGCCCTTGCCGATCAGTACCAGCTGGTTCTTGGGGGCCGCTGGCCAGTCGCTGTCGTCGATCGAGAAGCGCTTGCCTGCCAGGTGGAAGATGTGGCGCCGATCACTCTCGTTGAACCAGAGGATCCCCTTGGCGCGAAACACCCCCTGGGGCATCTGGTTGTCGAGGAAATTCTGGAACTTTCGCAGTGAGAAAGGGCCATCACTCTGGAACGAGAGCGAGGTGTACCCCTCGATCGCCTGGTGATCAGGATGGGCGCCGTGATCGTGGCTGTGGTCATGGTCATGGTCGTGATCTCCTGCGTGACTGTGAGCAGCGTGTTGGTGATCGGTATGACCGTGATCGCTATGGCTGTGATCGCCAGGCTTGTGATCGGCGTGACCGGGACTGTGGTCGTGTTCGGCATGCCCATGCCCATGCCCATGCCCATGGTCCGCATGGCTGGCGCCGCCAGCCCCTTCGCCATCAGCTCCGTGCTCGTGCACGCAGACGCCGTGGTCGTGGTCGCAGGTTTCATGGCTCTGTTGGGCGACCACCTTGTCGCTCTCGAACAACCCGACGCTCAGCAGCAGCGGCAGTGGCACCTCCCCCTTCACCGAGCGCAGGATGCGGGCTTCGGCCTTGATCCCTTTGAGCTGCGCCTCCAGTTCGTTGAGCCTGGCTTCCTCCACCAGGTCGCATTTGTTGAGCAGGATCATGTCGCTGTAGACGATCTGGGCGCGGGCCACCTCGCCCTCCAGCACCTCATCGCCGAAGTTCTCGGCATCCACCAGGGTGATGATCGAGTCGAGGCGGGTGAGATCGCGCAGGTCGCTGCCCAGGAAGGTCATCGCCACCGGCAGCGGATCGGCCAGGCCCGTGGTCTCCACCATTAGATAATCCACTTTCTCGGGCCGCTCCAGGATCCGGTAGACGGCCTCCAGCAGTTCGCCGTTGATCGAGCAGCAGATGCAGCCATTGCTGAGCTCGACCATGTCCTCGCCGGTCGCGACCACCAGCTCGTTGTCGATGCCGATCTCGCCGAACTCGTTGACCAGGACCGACGTTTTGAGCCTTTCCTGATTGGTGAGGATGTGGTTCAGCAGGGTGGTCTTCCCGGCTCCGAGGAAGCCGGTCAGGATCGTCACCGGCAAGGCGGTGCTGACGGGATCCATCACGGCCGCAGGGGTGGGGGCGGAAAGGCTGCTGGAGCCGGAGCTGGT
>JAPLID010000061.1 GCA_026389285.1 Cyanobacteriota bacterium | reverse complement strand
GCTTCTGAAATCCCAGCTGGTGGGGTGCCCATCACAACCAACCTCTGCTTGAGATGCAAACGGGAATCAGGCCGCCGTCAAGGGTTCAGCAGGGATGAAGTTTACGGAGAGCTGTCCCGACCCCTGAATGGGTACAAACTTGTAGGCGGCAGTTCCCTTTTTCAGAGAGGCAATCAATACTACTGAAAGCGCCACAACGCCAATAGTTGCTGGCACTGCCGCTGATACTTGAAGGAACATCACCCCGACCATCGCTGCCACAACCAGAAGTGGAGGAACTTGCTCCAGTGCTTGCTCAATCCTTGCCCGCTTCTGAAATCCAATAAAAATGAGGCATCCTGCTGCCATCTCCCAAAATCTGGAAGGCATAAGAAAGTATGCCGCAGGTTGATTGACCTGATACAGATAAATGAATCCGATCAGTGAAGCAATCGTCAGTGCTCCAACCCAAAAGAACAGGTTTCGTGTGCCTTTTGCCGTCTGCTGTCCGAACCCCGAGAACCAGATCAGGAATGGGAACAGCAGGTAGAACTGCTCTTCCACCCCGAGTGACCAGGTGTGTGTGAAAGGATTCAGTTCTGTTGATTCGGCAAAGTAGTCAGTGGATGCCCGATAGAGATTGATATTGGAAATTCCAAACAGCGATCTCCATCCAAGACCAAGTGCCACTCCAGGATCAGGATTGAACAAGCAGATCAGAACACTGGTGATCAGGACGAACACCACCAGCGCCGGAACCAGGCGCTTGATTCGCCGTTCGTAAAACCCCGTCAAGAAATCCAGAAAGTTCTTTGACTGCCTGTCTGCAAGCGAGGAAGTGATCACATACCCAGAGATTACAAAGAAAATATCAACCCCCAAATACCCGCTTGGCAGCAGATCCTTGTTGAAGTGGTTGATGATGACGGCAACCACCGCAAACGCCCGAAGACCATCAATCTCGGGGCGATATTTGCTTTTTCCTGCGCCACTTGTATTGGGAGTCCCTAGACCTGTTACCGCCATCCTCTGATCTTAGAATTTGATGGAACTATACCGTGCTTCCATTGCCCGCATTTTTCTTACTGAACCTCCACGCCCAGATTTGCGAATGGTCTTACTCAATTTCTCCTTTTGGTTTGGATTGCCCTCCAAGTGCTTTCGGAACAGGGAAGTGCCCCCCAGGTCCTGCAGGCGTAAGCAAACGCAACGCCCCTGACCACCGACAGCATCGCCTCTGACCTGCTGCAGGAGACCCTGCTCACCCTTGAGCAAATCACCACAGGAGTCACGGTCCTGGCGATCAATGCCAGTCGGAACCCAGAGCAGTCACCACGGGTCAGAAGGTTGCTTGGAGACCTGCTGGCGTAGATCCAGGAGGCAGAGAAGGATCTGGGGACTTATGCACCCTCTTGACCCTTGTGCCAGATTTGTTTCTGGGCACTCTGCGTTACCTTCCGGGCGGGTTGACCTCCATCGCCAAGCCAAGCCAGCGCAAACGGCTGACCCGTCGCAGCAATCCGGCATAACAGTGGAAGCAATCATCGTCCATCAAGCCTTAGAGATAGGCGGGCCCACACTTGCCTGCCTCGAGAAGCTGACGAGTGGCTTCTTCACGATCTTCAAGACATCAGGGAATGCGGGTTCTCGAGATTCCCATCACAGAAGCTCGATACGGCTTCCGAGCATCCGAGCGAACAACAGGGCGGCAGGTTCCTATCAAGCTCCGCCACGTTTTCACGCGATGACCGCGGAGCTTATTCAGCCCAATCTGGGCTGGGCACAGTTTTGAGCATGCCCCCCACCGAGTGATCTGGGCAAGCAAGACACGCCTTCAGCGCAACAGCTGTTCAGTGAGAGCGATCGGTGTCCTGAGCTGTCGCCGACAATCCTGCGCTGAGGAGATTCCCGGTTGGATGCTCTCCGGCTGGTGGCTCTTCGCGTAGGAGATCTTCGGTGGCAAAACCTGAGCCGGGGATGGAGCGCGGCAACAGCTCCTGCACCATCGCCGCCAGGGCCGCCACGGCGCCGGGCCGCCCGCGCAGGCTGCGCAGATCGTCCCGCATGCCGGCCAGGCGCAGGGGCTGGGCCAGCCACTCGGCCGCCTCGGCGGCGATGCTGGCCGGCTCGATCGCCCCGACCCGCTCGGGCACCACGGCCCTGCCGGCGGAGATGTTCGGCCAGGCCAGAAAGCCCCGATGCCGCATCCGCCAGGCGGTCAGCACAACCCCCAGCAGACGGCGCAACAGGGGCAGGCGAGCCACCAGTCCCAGCCAGCCATCCCAGGCCTGCATCACATGCAGATGCTGGGTGGGCACCAGCACGATCATCGGCAGGCCCAGGGCGCCGAGCTCGGCGGTGTTAGCCCCGACCGTGGTGAGCGCCAGGCGGCACTGGCTCAGCGCCCCATGGGCCGGATGCTCCTGCCGCAGATGGATCTCCGTGCCGGCGGCGGTCAGCAGCACCGCGCCGCTGCGGCTGGGCACTCCGGCGGTGTAGTGGTGGGCCATTGGGTTGCCGGGCCCGGCGTAGGCGAGCAGCTCGTCCACGGATGTGGTGGGGGCCACCGGCAGCAGAAAGCGGCAGCCAGGCCTGAGGGCGGCCAGCCGATCGGCCGTCTCGAGCAGGAAGGGCACGCCCACCTGCAGTTTGGCTCGCTTCGAACCGGGCAGCAGCGCCACCCACTCCCCGGCCGGCAGGGGGGCAGCCTGGCGCGCCGATTCGGAGAGATCAGCCATCAAATCGCCCACCTGCTCGCAGCGCTGGCGCCAGCGTCGACCGAGGCGCTCCGCCGCCACCGGCCCCATCGCAGCGATGCGATCGTTCCAGCGGGGCCAGCGCGCCACCCACTCGGCATAGGTGAGGTGGCGATAACCCAGCCGCGCCGAGAGCAGCACGGTCCAGAACTGATCGCCGCCCAGGAACACCACCACCCCCTGCCGCGGCCAGGGACCGTGGCGGGCGGGCCGCAACAGCAACCACCAGAAGCGCGCCGCCGGCAGCACCCGCTCGAACAGATTCCAGCTCCGCGCCACCCGATCCTCCTGCCCGGTGGAATTGGGACAGGGCACCAGCACCAGGCGCAGGGTGGTACTGGCCAGGGGCTGGCGCGGCCGCAGCGGCAGCTGGCCATGCAGCCGCTCAGCCAGGGGCCGCACCCAGGTGCTGAGCTCTCCGGGGCCATTGCTCACCAGAACGATCGCCGCAGCCAGGTCCGGCGCCGGTGGCTGGGGTTGCGTCTGCGAAGGGTCAGGACGCTGGCCGCTGGCGGGAAGGTGGCCTGGCTTCTGGCCCACAGCGGGGGGTAAAGAAGAATGCGGATGGCGAGACTTGAACTCGCAAGGCCGAAGCCACACGCCCCTCAAACGTGCGTGTCTACCAATTCCACCACATCCGCGTGGTCGCGGCGAAAGCCGCTGCAGCTATGGCTAAAAGCCATAACCAAGAGCAATATACCCATCGCTGGATCTCGCCTCGACCCCCGCCTCAGTGGAGAGTCCCCTGGATGACAGTCCCGGGATCGCCGCGCAACAGGCTCGAGCCAGCAGCCCGGCGGCACCGGAGAGGAGGGAGGCCATCAGGCCATGAAGACACCCTCAAACGGTCGTTCAACAGCGCTGAACGGCTGGGCCAGAAAGCTCCGCCCATGGCAGTCCCCTCACCGAGGGCTCTGCTGAAGCGCAACAGGCTCGCGTGTAAGCGCTGATACAGTCCCCAGCGGCCTGTCCCGGTCCCCGCCGCTCCGCCCGGATGCCCATCGGCAAACTGCTGATCGCCAACCGTGGCGAAATCGCCTTGCGCATCCTGCGCACCTGTCGGGAACTGGGCATTCCCACCGTCGCTGTGTACAGCACGGTCGATCGCAACGCCCTGCATGTGCAGCTGGCCGACGAAGCCGTGTGCGTGGGCGAGGCCCCCAGCGCCAAGAGTTATCTCAACGTTCCCAACATCCTGGCGGCCGCCACATCCCGCGGCGCCGATGCCATCCATCCCGGCTATGGCTTCCTGGCGGAGAACGCCGACTTCGCCGAGAAGTGCCACGACCATGGCATCACCTTCGTCGGTCCCTCGCCGGCCTCGATCCTGGCCATGGGCGACAAGTCCACCGCCAAGACGACGATGCAGGGGGTCGGCGTGCCGACCATCCCCGGCAGCGAAGGGCTGCTGGCCAACCCCGCTGAAGCCGCGGCCCTGGCCGCTCAGATGGGCTATCCGGTGATGATCAAGGCCACCGCCGGCGGCGGCGGCCGCGGCATGCGGCTGGTGCCCGGTCCCGAGCAGCTGGAGAACCTGTTCAAGGCGGCCCAGGGCGAGGCCGAGGCCGCCTTCGGCAATCCCGGCCTGTACTTGGAGAAGTTCATCGACAGGCCGCACCACGTGGAGGTGCAGGTGCTCGCCGATCGCCACGGCAACGTCGTCCACCTGGGCGAACGGGACTGCTCGATCCAGCGCCGCCATCAGAAGCTGCTGGAAGAGGCCCCCAGCCCCGGCCTCGACCCCGAGATCCGCCGCCGCATGGGTGAGGCGGCCGTGGCCGCCGCCCGTTCGATCGGCTACGAGGGCGCCGGCACCGTCGAGTTCCTGGTGGATCGCCACGGCGGCTATTACTTCATGGAGATGAACACCCGCATCCAGGTGGAGCATCCCGTCACCGAAATGGTCACCGGCATCGACCTGATCGCCGAGCAGTTGCGCATCGCCGGCGGCGAGCCGATCTCCGTGCGCCAGGACGAGGTGCGCATGACCGGTCACGCGATCGAATGCCGCATCAACGCGGAGGATCCCCGCCATAACTTCCGGCCAGCCCCCGGCAGGATCACCGGCTGGCTGCCGCCCGGCGGCCCCGGCGTCCGGGTCGACAGCCACGTCTACACCGGCTACGAAATCCCACCTTTTTACGACTCGCTGATCGGCAAGCTGATCGTCTGGGGAGTGGACCGGGATCACGCCCTGCGGCGCATGCGGCGCGCCCTGTCGGAATGTGCTGTCACCGGCATTCCCACCACGATCGAGTTCCACCTGGCCCTGCTGGATCGCCCCGAATTCATCCGCGGCGACGTGCACACCAAGTTCGTGGAGCAGGAGATGCTGCCCCAGCAGGGCTGAAGTCAGGCCAAGGCCTGAGTGCGCAGCAGCACCTGGGTGAGTAGCCCCTGCTGGCCCACCAGCAGTTCCCGCAGCAGGCTGATCAGCCCCACCCACACCACCGGCGTCACGTCCACCCCGCCGATCGGCTGAATCAGGCGACGGGTGAGGGCCAGCACCGGCTCGGTCGGGGCGCCCACGAGGCGCATCACCCCCTGGCTGAGATCGACGCGGGGGTACCAGGTCAGGACGATGCGGAACAGGAACAACAGGGTCCAGACGGCCAGCCCCAGGGCCAGGGTGAGATGCAGCCCTGGCAGCAGGGCCAGCAACAAGGAGGCCGGGGCCGTCACAAAGCTCTAAGCAGATGCCCGTTAATCGTAGGAAGTCAGGGTCACTGCCTAAGATCGCCCCAACCAGTTGCCGCGTCTGAGCGCCATGACCCCATCCCTGGCCAATTTCCTCAGCAGTCTCTTCTGGGGCGCCGTGATCGTGGTCGTGCCCATCAGCATTGCCTTGGTCCTGATCAGCCAGAACGACCAGCTCGATCGGCGCCTCTGATCCGGCGACAGCCCTGGTGGCTCAACAGCCTCTTGCGATCAGCCGGATCTTGTGGTCGGCCGCATTTTGCGGTCAGCTGCTTTGTGCGGTCATCACCTTTGTGCGCTTAGCAGCGCCTGTCGATCAACTGAGCCCTTGAACCGGCGGCTCTCCTGAAGCCTCGGCTGACTGGATTCTCCCCGGCTCGGTTGCCTAGAGTGGTTTGACGCATCCGCCGCTGAGGGAACCACCTTGGTCAATGCCTCTCTTAATTGGGCCAGCATCGTCGGCATCGTGCTAGCCGTCGGCGGGGCGTTCCTCTTTTTCATGAGGAACTTCAAGCCTGCCCTGGCCCGTGATTACGACGTCTTCTTCGCCGCCGTCGGCCTGCTCTGCGGCGGCATCCTGTTCTTCCAGGGCTGGCGCCTCGACCCGATCCTGCAGTTCGGCCAGTTCCTGCTCGCCAGCACCACCGTCTTCTTCGCCTACGAGAGTGTGCGCCTTCGCGGTGTCACCACCGAACAGGCCAGGCGCTCCTCCTTCTTTGAAGATGAAGAACCCTCTCCCCTCCGCCCCCGAGGTGGGCTGGGCGGAGGCAGGGACTGGGATCCGGAGAACGAACGCCTCGCCGATCCGGAGCCGATCCGGCGCCGGATCCCCACCCGAGACGATGAAGCCGAGGACTTCTACCGGCCCCGCCGCGCCGCCAGTCGAGCTGCGATTCCCGAAAGGGCCGCCAGCCGCGGCGGCGGACAACCTGAAGACTGGGATCGGCCCCGGCGCGAGCCCCCTGCCGGCCGTCCTGAACGGGGCAGCGAAGGCCGGGATGTCGATCCTGGCGAGCGT
>JAPLID010000169.1 GCA_026389285.1 Cyanobacteriota bacterium | reverse complement strand
TGCCATCCCGCTTGATCACAATG
Source organism: Cyanobacteriota bacterium (assembly GCA_026389285.1). GTDB lineage: Bacteria > Cyanobacteriota > Cyanobacteriia > PCC-6307 > Cyanobiaceae > Cyanobium. Next base: position 17,985 of record JAPLID010000169.1, on the reverse strand, counting down.
CTGTCGTGGCGGTACTGCACCTGGTTGAGCATGTCGCCCAGGTTCTGGCGAAAGCTGACGGCACTGGCTTCGCTGATCATGGCCACACGATCCATAGGACCCACAAGATCAGCATGACTGATAGGGTCACTCGGGGCAAGCGGCGCTCCCGCAGTCGAGCCGGGCGGCGGCCCACCAGCACCGAATGACCCTGGTCTTATGGACCTAGTCACACGAGACTCAGGTGCCAGGCAAATATCCCAGATCCCTGCCGGGCCCCTCCCAGCCACGCCGGGTCTCCAAATCCCAGTTCAAGGCCGGCACATGCCCTCGAACTGTTCCGTGCAATCGAGGCCAGCGGCGAATCACTGGTGGTCACCGATCACGGCCGGCCCGCACCGGAGGTGCGCCCCTACCGCCCGCTCGGTCCCGCACCGCCGATCCCCTGGAGCTGCTGCGCGGTTCGGTGCTCCACTACGGCAAACCCTTGGATCCGGGACTATCCCCATGGGCAGAGCCTGTGGTGAGGGTTGAGGCCTGCAACAGCCACGGCGCCGGCTGGATGGTGTGTTCCGCCAGGGGATCCAAAGAACAAGGACAGGCTCCCCCCTGAGCCGCCCAATTCTCCCGCCACAACGCCGCCCGAGGCCAGCTGCGGCCTGCGGCCAAGAGGCGGCACCGGCACCCGCACGGGCTGCAGCCCGGCCCGGGTTGGTCGGCTCTCTGGATGACCCCATGCACTCCGCCACCTGTCGCTCGGGTCAGTTCGATCGCGCGGGAGCGGTGCAAGGTCGGCGAGGGGGATCTCCCCGGCCTGGGCTGCGGAGGCTGATGGGAAACCCAGTGGGCCCATGGAGCGTCCAGGTTGCCCATCCGGTGGCCTGAGCCCTCCCCTTGCCGCCCGCCCCTCAGCGGCCCGTCAGGCGCCCCAATCCCAGCTGCAACGCCTTGGCCACCACCTGCACCCGGTTACCGGCGCCGAGCTTGCGGCGCAGGGCCTTGCTGCGGCTGCGGGCGGCTTCATAGCTGATCCCCAGGCTGCCAGCGATCTCCCGATCGCCGCTGCCCTCGACCAGCAGCGCCAGGAACTCCAGTTCACGGGGGCTGAGCTGCGGGGGCTCATCGCGCCAGGGGGCCCGATCGACGGCAGCGGCCTCCAGCGCCGCCTGCACGAAGGGCGAGCGGTAGCGCCGGCCCAGGGCCAGGCTGCGGCTCAGGGCGATCACGGGCTTGGCTTCGGTGAAGCAATCCGCCTCGGCCAGCACCGCATCGGCACTGCTTTGAGCAGCTGCCACCAGATCATTCTGCTGACCATCAACAATCAGAATCGTGCGGATGTCCTCCACCAGCGCACGGGCCTGCTCCACCAGCGCCAGCCCACTGCCCTGCTCCAGCTGGTTACTGACAATCAGCAGTCCTGGTCTGGCGCGGGCCAGGCCCTCCAGGGCATCCTGCTCCGTGGTGACCATGAAGGCCAGGCGCTGCTTGTTCAGCGCCAGTCTGAAAAACCCCAGCAACAGCAGCCGCCGGGCCGAGGCGAAGCCGGCACTGAGGCGGATCTCGCTGCTCAAGACCCAGCTTGCCGCAGAAGGCTAACGGCGGCGGGTACTACTGAAAATAGGCAGCAGGTCCACCAGTTTCTCCCCGACTAACGAGCGACCATCAAAGCGGCAACGCCTCAGGGAGTGGCCGCAGCCGCAGCCCGCACCGCTCCGAAGCGCAGGCGGCAACCCAGCCGCAGGCCCCAGCTGGCGAGGGCGCCGCGCTCCAGGCTGTCGCTGCTGCGGGCCGGAGCCCCCTGGAACACCACCTCGCTGAACAGATCCGTACGGGGGGAGGCCCGAAAACTGATGCCAGCCTTGGCCTGATAGCCGAGCATGCCGTTGCTACCGCCACCGAAGGATTGGCTGCCGCTCCGCAGACTGATTGTGGTGGCAGCGCTATGGATCACGGTGTAGCCGAGGCCCGCTCCCACGTAGGGCACCCATCGGGAGTTGAGCGGCAGGTCGGCATACAAGCTGGCAAAGACGCTGTTGCTGCTCACCATCGGATCCGCCACAGCGGCGGTCAACGGATAGGGACCGACCGTCCAGGTCGACGAGGTGATCGTGGCCTGCCGATGCACATAACTCAGTTCGGTGCGCCAGCGGCCGAAGTCGTAGCCGAGGCCGACATCGGCGGCGAAACCGGGATCGGCCAGCACGGTGCCTTTGATCGGCAGCAGCGGCCCCAGTTGATCGTCGTCGTACTGAACCGGCTGGGGCCAGCTGGCCCCGGCACCGAGACTGACGTACACGCCCTTGGGATCAACCGGCTCGGGGAGTGGTGGCAGCGGCTCGGCGCCAGCCCCGGCGGCATCGAAGCCGGCCAACAACCCGCAAAACAGAAAGCTGAGCACCCAGGCCGGCATGGCGGCGTTGGGCTGGGCTCGGAAACGGGACGGTCGGGGGAGAGCGGCGGACAGCGCCTCGCGGGCCGCTACGGCAAGGGGCACTCCCGGTTATGGCATGGCTATGCGCGCAAACCTATAGGAGCCGCTCGCCATCTGGCGAAACGGCCTGGCGACGATCCAGCCGCCTGAATCGAACACTTAGATTCCCCCCATCCCAACCGCCGCCGTCCAGAGCCTGATGGTGCTCGCCAATCCCTCCGGCACCGCAGCCGTCCCCATACCCGGCAGCGGCTCCTGGAGCGCCAGCGACGGCGCCGCCCTCTACGGCCTCGATCGCTGGGGTGAGCCCTACTTCTCGGTCAGCCCCAGGGGCCACGTGATGGTGCAACCCCGCGGCGATCGCGGCGGCACCCTGGATCTGGTGGAGCTGGTGAAGGAGCTGCAGGGCCGCGACCTGTCGCTGCCGTTGCTGATCCGCTTCGACGACATCCTCGAAGACCGGCTGGAGCGCCTGCACACCGCCTTCGAGCGGGCGATCGCCAAGTACGGCTACGCCGGCGGCTACCAAGGGGTGTTCCCGGTGAAATGCAACCAGCAGCGCCACGTCGTGGAGCAGCTGGTGGAAACCGGCCGGCGCTGGCACTTCGGCCTTGAAGCCGGCAGCAAGGCCGAACTGCTGATCGCCCTGTCGCTGCTCGACGACCCGGACGCCCTGCTGATCTGCAACGGCTACAAGGATCATCGCTACATCGAGACCGCAATCTTGGCCCGCCGCCTCGGCAGGAAGCCGGTGGTGGTGATCGAGCAGGCCGACGAAGTGGAGCGGATCATCGCCGCCAGCCGCGAGCTGGGCGCCGCCCCGCTGATCGGCATCCGCGCCAAGCTTTCAACCCGCAGCACCGGCCGCTGGGGAAGCTCCGTGGGTGATCGCGCCAAGTTCGGCCTCTCAATCCCCGATCTGCTGGCCACGGTGGAGGCCCTGCGCCAGGCTGGCCTGCTGGAGGATCTGCGCCTGCTGCACTTCCACATCGGCAGCCAGATCAACGACATCGCCGTGCTCAAAGACGCCCTACAGGAAGCCGGCCAGATCTACGGGGAACTGACCCGGTTGGGGGCGCCGATGGGCTATCTCGATGTCGGTGGCGGCCTCGGCATCGACTACGACGGCAGCCGCACCGCCAGCGCCGCCTCCACCAACTACTCCCTGCAGAACTACGCCAACGATGTCGTCGCCACCGTGCGCGAATGCTGCGAGCCCCACGGCATCCCCGTGCCGACACTGGTGAGCGAGAGCGGCCGGGCGATCGCCAGCCATTTCTCGGTGCTGGTGTTCGACGTGCTCGGCGCCGGCGCCCTGCCCGGCGGCGTGCCGCAGCCGGCGGAGCAGGAGCCGCTCGTGTTGCGCAACCTGCGCGACACCCACGCGACAATCATGGCCCCCGGCCATAGAGGTGAGGGCGGTGCTGGCGGTGCTGGCGGTGCTGATAGCAGCGAAAACGGGCAGATCCCAGCCCATTCGATCGAGCGCCTGCAGGAAGCCTGGAACGACGCCCTCAAGTTCAAGGACGACGCCCTGGCCGCCTTCCGTCTCGGCTACCTGAGCCTGCCGGAGCGGGCCCGGGCCGAACAGCTCACCTGGGCCTGCTGCCAGGCGATTGCCAACCAACTGGAGACGTTGCCGGCCGGTACCGCGATCCCCGACGAGCTGCTGGCCCTGGCCTCAGCCCTGGCGGGCACTTATTACGCCAACCTCTCGGTGTTCCGCTCGGCCCCGGACACCTGGGCCATTGATCAGCTGTTTCCAGTGCTGCCGATCCACCGCCTCGACGAAAAGCCCACGCGCCTGGGCAGCTTCGCGGACCTCACCTGCGATTCCGATGGCAAGCTGGCTCGCTTCATCGACCGCGGCCACAGCAAACCGCTGCTGGAACTCCACCCCCTGCGGCAGGGAGAGCCGTACTTGATCGGCCTGTTTCTGGCCGGTGCCTATCAGGAGGTGATGGGCAATCTGCACAACCTCTTCGGCACCACCAATGCGGTACACATCCGTCTGGCCGATGGCGGTCGCTATCAGGTCGATCATGTGGTGCGGGGTGACACCAACGCCGAGGTGCTGCAGGCCATGGAGCACGACCCGGCCCAGTTGCTGGAACGGCTGCGCCTGGCCAGCGAAAACGCCATTGCCAGCGGCGACCTATCGATCAGCGATTCACGCCGACTGATGGCCCACCTCAAGGCCAGCCTCGAGCAGACCACTTACCTGGAAGGCTGAAGGGACTCGGCCTTGGGTAGGCCGGCGTCACCACATCATCGACGTACCAGAGCGTGCCGATAGAGCTGGGTGGAGCGGTTCCGGACCACACGACAACCTCGGCATCTGGACCAACTGGAACCTGGCCAAAGGTGTCTACGCCATGCTCCAGTATCAGTTCTGAATCAGGGGCCCGGGGCGGCGCTCTCGCCGGACATCCGTTGCTCCCCGGCCACGACCGGAGCGGCAGGCCGGAACACCTCGATCTCGCCCATGCCCTTCACGGGTTGCGCCCCCAGGGACACCGGTGCGGCCACCGCCGGAACCAGGCGCTCGGCGGTGGTCCGGTCGAACAGCACCGGCGTTTCTAGCTTGCGGGTCAACCCCTCCAGCCGGGCGGCCAGATTCACCGTGTCGCCGATCACCGTGAACTCCATGCGGCGGGGACTACCGATCTGCCCCACCACCACCTGGCCACTGGCCAGGCCCACGCCACTATCGAGCCGCGCCAGGCCCTGACCATCCCAGGTTCGGTTGAGCTCGCTCAAGGCCTGGCGCATGGCCAGGGCACAAGCCACAGCGGCGCGGGCCTCCACCAGCACGCCACGGCCCACCGGCGACCCGAACACAGCCATCACCGCATCACCGATGAACTTATCAACGGTGCCGCCATGGGCCGTGATCACCTCGACCATGGCACCGAGATAGGCGTTGAGCTGACGGACATGCAGCTCGCTCTGGCCGGCGAGGCTGCGCTGCCGGGTCAGCTCGGTGAAGCCCTTGAGATCGGAGAACAGCACCGTCACATCGAGCTGCCGGCCCCGCAGGATGCCCTGGGCCGCTTCGGGATCCGCCAGGATCTCCGCCACCACCCCGGGGGCCACGTAGCGCTCGAAGGTGCGGCGCAGCCGGCGCCGTTCCCGCCCCTCCGTCAGGTAGGCGTCGGTGCCGTACACCAAGGCCAGCAGCACCAGGCCGGCCGCCGGCGCCAGCAACGGCAACCAGAGCTGTCGCTGCTGCAACGCCAACCCAGCCAAGGCCAGCTGCAACACCAGAACCGCGCCGATCACCCCAAGACGCCAACCCAGGGGGCGACGAGCCAAAGCCAGGCCGGCCGCCAGCAGCAGGGTCAAGGCAGCGAGCAGGGCCCGCCCGCGGTTGGCGGCTGGCCAGGGGCGCAGCCCGTCCCCCTGCAGAGAGTTGGCGGTGGCGGTGGCCAGCAGCTCCAGCCCCGACAGCGACCCGAAGGGCGAGGGGTAGCCATCGTCGCCCTGGCTCACCACCGGCCCGAGTACCACCAGCGCCCCAGCCAGAGCCGCCCGCTGCGGATGCTGGCGCCAACGGTTGGGATCGAGCACCTCCCAGGCCGGCAAACGCAGAAAACTGCCCTCGGGTCCGTAAACGTTGAGCGCCGTCCCTGCATCCGGCTGACGGCTGACGCGACCCGCCCGCTGCAACAGCACCGCAGAAAGCGAAGGGAAGGGCTGAACCCCCTGGGCCGGCAGCATGCCTCGCCCATAGGCTTCCGGGTGCAGCGACCGCTCCCCCTGCCCCCGCAGGGGTGTATTCGTCAGGCCAAGGGCGGCCTGACCGCCGATGGCGTCCACATACAGCTCCGGCCGCACCAGGGTGAGGGCACCGGAGCCCTGCTGATCCGAGGCCTCGAGCATCTCCGCCGCCAGCGCGATCCGGCCCGGATGGGCCCGCAGGATCGCCTGCATCACCGCGTCGTCGGCGGGGCCATTGCGGCTCGGCCCCTCAAACACCACATTGATCGCCACCGCCGCAGCACCGGCATCCAGCAGCCGGGCTGCCACCTTGCCGTAGGCGGCCCGCGGCCAGGGCAACGTGCCGATGCCCCGGGCCCAGTCCGGAATCCGGCGGTTCTGCTCAAACCAGCTTCCCTGCTGCAGGGTGGCGTCATCCACCGGCACCACCAGCACCTGGCGGGGCGGCCGGCGCGGACCCCGCAGCATCAGCAGCTGATCCTCCAGGCCCCGCTCCCACACCCGCCAGCGCGGACCGGGCCAGCCCGCCGTGACCCCAGCCCAGCCGACCACGAGCACACTGAGAATCCAGAGCGTGATGGCACGCCGACCGGGGCCTCCACGACGAAGCGCTGCAGGCCGTTCAGCAGACACGGGCGGAACCAGCTGCTTCATTCAGATCAGAAGAAGCGGGGCAGGCTGATCGGCAGTGAGGGCAGGCTCACCGGCACCGACGGCAGGGACACCCCAGGCACATAGGAGCGCAGGTAGCTGTCCAGAGCCTGGGCAGCGGGCAGCGGCAGACGGAAGCCCTCGAACAAAGGACCGCTGAGGATGCTGCTGTAGTCGCCCGAACTTAGGGCCAGCAGGGTCAGCACCACACCCTCGGGCGAAAGACGCAGGCGCTGGCCGGCATTGACCTTGGTCGGTGCCGCACCGGTGGGCTGGCCATCGCGCAGCGGTTCCACCTCCACCTCCCCCTCCAGCACGGAGAGCTCGGAATCGCCGTTGTCCTTCACCTCCAGCAGATAGTTGGTACCGCGCACGCTGAGGCGAGCGGAGCGGGTGCAGCCGCTCTGCTTGCCCGACACCAGAATCTGGCCGCGATTGACCAGGAAACAGCCCTGGCCCAGCCGCAACATCGAGAAGCGATTGAGCCGGCCCACCGCACCGGCCTCAAAACGGATCTGACCGCGGCTGTTCTGGGTGCTGATCTCCTGGGGCGCCCGGGCCTCCTCCTTGACCCGGGCCTGCTTTTGATCGATGTAGAACTCCTTGCCATCAAGGATCTCCTGCACCACCGCCGTTTCCGCCGCCCGGACGGCAGGAAGCATCGGCAGCGACAGGGCCAACAGTCCGGGCAGGAGCCCGAGGCGAGAGATGACCGCCCGCGTGGATCCGGCGCGAACCGAACGGCGGGAGCTCCTCAGGACCCTGGACATGGCACAACATCGGCAGACGCCCATTCTGAGCGCCCCAGGCCGGTCGTCACTCCGCACAAAAACGCACCAACATCGACAGGCGATCGCGGGGAGCTGGCAGTTCAGCCGGATCGAACGGAGGAGGAGCGGCATCAGCGGCGACCGCCCGCATCATCACCGGCCGCAGCTCGTTGCCGTCCAGCGTCACCTCCAGCGGGCGCAGCCGGGGGGCACCGATCACGACTGCCACCTCCCGGGCCTGGGCCTGGGCATCGGCGTAGGCCCGGCGCAACAGCTCGCGGCGCACCCCGTCATCCAGGCTCGGATCGGCCTCGGCGCTCACCGGCGAGAGCCGAACCCCGGGCAGGGCGCCCACCTCCCGGATCAGGGGCTGCAAGCGCTGGGGCAGCAACCGACCTGTGACCTGAAGGCTGGCCTGACTCATCGCCGGCCGCCCCGACTCGGCGGGACGCTGCCAGGTTCCGGGGGAACTGGCCCGGAACTCCTGCACCCCAAGCCGCTGCAAAGCGGAACGCACGGCCGCAAGGCGCTGCTGCAGCGTGGCCAGGGCGCCATCGGCGCTGGCGGCTTCCGCTTCCAGCGCCAGCGAGACCTGCAGCCTGCGGGTGGGACGCATCTGCTCGGCACTGCCCCGTGCCTCCAGCTGGGTGCCATCACAGCGCAACTGCACCTCGGCCCGGGCGGCCGGGCCTGGCGGCAGAGCGACGGCCGCGAGGGCCATCGCCAGCGCCAGCGGGTATGCCTGCAACCGTGGACGGCCGCCCGATGGGATGCCTGCGGCGCCGGGCACTGGCGAAACCCTGAACAAAAGACTGCGGACGATCGACATGGAGAGCCAGGGGCAGCACGACTTCCAGCCTGATCACGCCCGCCCAGGGCCGCCACGATCGGGTGGCCACTGCTGCAGCACCACCACCAGGCCCGACAAGATGGGATCAACCGAGCGCCGGCGCGGCCAGTATGCCCCTCATCGAGATCTGGATCCGGGCGATCGCCCTGATCGCCGGGCTGCTACTGATCCGGCGGGCCTGCCTCGCCCGGCAGCTGCCACCTCCACCGCTGCGCCTGCCGCTGGTAGCGGTATTGGTCTGGGCGCTGATCTGCAGCCTTCCCCTGCCCCCCCTGGCTCCCACCTACCGACCCTGGTACGAACTAAGCGACGATCTGCTGCTGGCCTGCGCAGCGGTCAAGCTGCTGATCTGGGCGACGCTGGAGCTGCCGGGTGGCCTGAGATGGTGGAGCCCGCCCCCGAAACTGCTGATCCAGCTGCTGACCCTGGGGAGCTGGAGCCTGGTCACCGTGCTGCTGGTGCGCGAATCGACCCGCTTCGATCTGGTGGGCCTGGTGACCACCTCCGCCGTGCTCACGGCCGTGATCGGCCTGGCGGCCCAGGAGGCGCTCAAGGATCTGTTCTCCGGCCTGGAGTTGCAGCTCGATGGCGACTTCACCATCGGCGACTGGCTGGAGGTTCCCGGGGGATTGCGGGGCATTGTCACCTCGATCACCTGGCGCAGTACCACCCTGCGCACCATGGATGGCTATCTGCTGGTGGTACCCAACAGCAAACTCACCGCCGATATCCAAACCAACCGCTCTCGCTACGGCTCCTCAGGTGATCGCTTCACCATCGGCCTGGACTACGCCTTCCCCCCCACCCGGGCCATCAACCTGCTGAAGCAGGTGGTGGAGCAACATCCCGCGGTGCTCAGGGATCCAGCCCCCCGGGTGCGGATCAAGGCCTTCGACGAGAGCTGCATCAACTATGAGTTGCAGACCTGGCAAAAGAAGCCGGGTGATCGGGCGATGATGGATCTGCGCAGCGAGCTGCTGGAGCAGATCTGGTACGCCCTAAGGCGCGAAGGCCAGACCATCCCCTACCCGATCCGGGAGCTCACTCGTCGGCAGGGAAAGGTTCCCGCCGATCTCGCCCACCCCCCCAGCAGCGAAGCCTGCCGTCAGGCCCTGGGCAGCCGTGGCGTCTTCGCCGAGCTCGACGCCGCCCAGCTCGCTCAGCTGGTGTCAGGCAGCCAGCTACTCCACTACGGCCCGGGTGAAGCGGTGGTGATGGAAGGCAGCGAGGGCGAATCGATGTATCACCTGCTGCAAGGGCGCGTTGAAGTGCTCAAACAGGTGGCGGAAGACCAGCAGGTCTCCGTGCGCGAACTGCTCCCCGGCGATGTGTTCGGCGAGATGACCCTGTTTCTCGATTCCCCCCGCAGCGCCACGGTGAGAGCCCTGGACGAATGCCTGCTGCTGAGGGTCGGCCGACCGATCGTGCGCGAACTGCTGCAGGAAAACCCTGCCCTGCTCGAGCGGATCGCCAGCCTGGTCAGTGCGCGCAAGGCTGAGCTGGAGAGCCTGGGCCAGGACCAGGTCTTGGTCCAGTCCAACATCCTGCTCGAAACCATGAAAAACCTTTTCTGGCGCTAAAGCCCGGCTGATGACCTGTGATCAGCCGGGGCAGTTCACCGGCAGCCGCTCAGGCCAGTCGCTGGTCAGCACATCGGCAAGGCCGAAGCTGCTGGCCACCTCGGCGCGGGAGACGGTACTGCTACAGAAGTCGCTGCAGGCTCTGCAGCGACTTCTGGATCTTGGCGTCCTCGGGGTTGGCAGTACCTACAAGCAGACTCAGAGCCAGCCGCCGGAACAATGTGATGCCCGGACCCAGGGCCGGTAGCGTCAAGCTGGAGGTCTGGGCTCTTGCGGCGGGACAGGGCAACAGGTACCCGATGACCGGGAACTGAAGGAACGGCGATCGGATGAGCAGCCATGGGTACGAACTCCACAAAGCAGTGAAAGTTCAGTGCAACCAGCCTGGCTGAGAAGCCACGGCAACGGCAATAAACGCCCAAAGGGCCTTGCAGGCAAAATGCAGGCCCTGATCCATGCGCATACTTGACAGCTTTCGACACTTGGCTACATCAATCGCCATGTGGAGTATCCACTCGGCCAGTCCGAGCAGGGGAATGCCGGTGATCAGGGCGACCAGAAAAGCATGGATGCCGCCGTGGGCCGCCAGCCACCATTGCCAACTGAGGGTTCGACCGCAGCCTGGACACTTCTCGCAGGCCATCTTGTCGCCCTGGAGCCCGAAGTCGCCAACAAAGTGGCCCATCGCCAGCAACAGGAAAAGATTAAAGGCGGCAGAAAAGTCCAGAAGATCGTGCCCAGGACGCCTTAAGCACATTAGACGGAGCCAGTTGATGCCGGCTGCCTGGGCTCCAGGGTGGCGATCCAGGGGCATCCGTTCTGGCTCCAAGCCGAGCGGATGCCTCCGCATGGCGATGGGTCGGGCTGCTCAAGCTGCCGTCACCAAGGCCAACGCTCCAAGGGGGAGGATCACTCCTCCTCGTCCGAGGAGCCGGCAGGGATCAGGCGAATCTGCTTGCGGCCCAGCTTGATCTCAAATTCATCACCAGGTGCCAGGTCAAGCGTGGCGGTGTAGGCCTTGCCCACCAGCAGATTGCCATTGCCCTGCACAGTTGCCACATAGCTGAGCTTGCGACCGCCCTTACCCCGACCCTGAGCACCACCATCACCCAGGCTCACACCTTTGGCTTCCAGCAGGGCTTCGTAGAAGGCGGTGAAGTTCAGACGCTCGGTGCCATCCTTCTTGGAGCTGACGTAACCACAGCCACGCACGAGCTCGGATTTGGAGACGTCACCGAGTTCCTTCACCTTGGCGAGCAGATCGGAGCCTTTGAGCATGATGAAGTCCAGAAAACAGTTCCCCCGAACTCTATCGAACAACGGGCCACCTTGTCGCACGGTTTTCTGGAAGCAGCGATCAATGAATGACGACTGCTCCTACCTACTCCAGCCCCCGATGACGACGGAGACGGCTGGATGCATGACTTTCACCATCCGATCAGCGCAACGGCTTGAGAGCATGCCTGGAGAAATGGTCGCCTTATCCAACACTGCCCACAGCTCAGGAGAGCGCTGAAAGACCAGCCGACAACATCTCAATCCCTGCAGCAAAGGCATGGCAGCACCGTGCCGACGAGCACCCAGTACTAAGCCGGGCTACCGCCCTTCGCTCTGCGGGACGGAATAGCAACCACCTTCGAGGCGCGAATCCATCGGCCGCATCAACACTCCGTTCGCAAGCGAACTGAGTTGACCAGCTCGAGCATCAGGCTCCTGCCAGCAAACTGCCAAGCTTCTGTTCAGCCGATACCAGCGCCCCTTCGAGGGCTGCGGCGTCCCGGCCACCGGCCTGGGCCAGGTTGGGGCGCCCACCACCGCCGCCGCCGCACAGCCGGGCAATGTCACCGATGAAGGCACCGGCCTTGGCACCGGAGGCGATCACAGCGGGACCGAATGCGGCCACCAGCACCCTTTGCCCGCATCGGTGGCGTCGGGCTGCCCCCCCAGCACCACCGCAGCCCCGGCACCGAGCTGCTCCTGCAGACCCTGGGCCGCGCTTTGCAGGCCAGCTCCTTCCACCCCATCGAGCCGGGCCACCAGCAATTGGAACGCACCGACCCCAAGGGCCCGGGTCGCCAAAGCCGCCGCCTTCGCCGCCGCCAGTTCCTGCTGGACCGCCGCCAGGGCCTTGCCACTGGCCTTGAGTTCCTCCTGCAGGGCCGCGACCCGCTCGACGATCTCGCCGGGCTGCACCTTGAAGCGATCCCCCAGCTGGCGCACCACCTGATCCCGTTCCTTGAGATAGGCCAGCACCGCCGGCCCGGCCACGGCTTCGATGCGGCGGATGCCGGCGGCTACACCGGTTTCACTGACAATCTTGAACAGACCGATCTCGGCGGTGTTGGCGACGTGGGTGCCGCCGCAAAGTTCCATCGACACGCCGGGCACATCGACGACGCGCACCACCTCGGCGTACTTCTCGCCGAACATCGCCACGGCGCCGGCGGTCTTCGCCCGTTCGATCGCCATCTCCTCCACCTCAAGGGCGTGGGCCTCGGCGATCCAGCCGTTGATCAGCTCTTCGATCTGCTCCAGTTCAGCCGGCTGGATCGCTCGAGGGCAATGAAAGTCGAAACGCAGTCGATCGAAATCCACCAGCGAGCCGGCCTGAGCGATCGCCGGATCGACCACCTGTTTCAGGGCTGCCTGCAGCAGATGGGTGGCCGTGTGATGGGCCTGGGCCCGGCGACGACAGGCCCGATCCACCCGGGCCTGGAGCAGATCACCCACCGCCAGCTGGCCCCGTTCTACCCGCCCGCTGTGCACGAACACACTGCGATTGCGGCTGACTGCCTCGATCATGACGATCACGTCCTCGGCTCCGCCCTCACCAGCACCGCTGGCACCGGCACCGCTGAGCAGGCCGCGATCGCCCACCTGGCCGCCACCCTCGCCATAGAAGGGAGTGGTATCGAGCATGAGTTGCACCGCGTCGCCGGCCCTGGCTGAGGAAGCCGGTTCACCGTTGACCACCAGGGCCAGCACGCAGCAGGGATGCTCCAGCTCCTCGTAGCCGCGAAACTGGGTGGCCTCCTGCTCGGCGGCCAGCTGCCCGATCGCATCCTGCAGGGTGAGATCAATGCTCACGGCCGCCGCCTTGGCCCGCTGGCGCTGGGCATCCATGGCCGCCTCGAAGCCGGCAAGATCCACACTGAGCCCATGCTCCTGGGCGATCTCCTCGGTGAGCTCCAACGGGAAGCCATAGGTGTCGTAAAGCTCGAAGGCCTGGGCACCGGAGATCTGGCTGGGACGCGCCGCCAGCACCTCGGCCAGCAGCTTTTCCCCACGCTCCAGGGTTTCGAGAAAGCGGGCCTCCTCGCGCTCCAGTTCCACCAGGATCGCCTCACGCCGCTCCAGCAAGCCGGGATGGGCCTCGGCCATCAACGCGATCGACGCCTCGCCCATCGCCGTCAGGAACGGCTTGTCGATGCCGAGTCGACGACCATGGCGTACGACGCGGCGCAGCAGGCGCCGCAGGATATAGCCCCGGCCGAGATTAGAGGCGGTGACACCGTCGCCGATCAACTGGGTGATGGCGCGGCTGTGGTCGCCGATCACCTTGAGGCTGGTCTGAGCCTGGCCATCGAGAGCCTTGTAATCCACCCCGGCGAAGGCCGCGGCGGCCTCAATCAGCGGATAGATCAGATCAGTTTCGTAGTTGTTGGCTACCCCCTGCAGGATCTGGGCCATCCGCTCCAGCCCCATGCCCGTGTCAATGTTGCGATTGGCCAGGGGCGTCAGCGCCCCGGCCGCATCGCGGTTGTATTGCATGAACACGAGGTTGTAGTACTCGATGAAGCGGCTGTCGTCCTCTAGGTCGATGGCGTCGTCGCCGAGTTCGGGCTTGAAGTCGTAGTAGATCTCCGAGCAGGGGCCGCAGGGGCCGGTGGGGCCGGAGGCCCAGAAGTTGTCAGCCTCATCCATGCGCACGATGCGCTTCGGGTTCACCCCCACCACCTCGCGCCAGATGGCGGCGGCTTCGTCGTCCTCCCGGAAGACGCTGACCACCAGGTTGGCGGGATCCAGGCCGTACACCCCCGTGCTCAGCTCCCAGGCCCACTGGATCGCCTCGGTCTTGAAATAGTCGCCGAAGGAGAAGTTGCCGAGCATCTCGAAGAACGTGTGATGCCGCGCCGTGTGGCCGACGTTCTCGATGTCGTTGGTGCGAATGCACTTTTGGCTGCTGGTGGCCCGCGGCGCCGGCCGGGGTGCCTGGCCCAGAAACACGGGCTTGAATGGCAGCATGCCGGCGATCGTCAGCAACACCGTCGGGTCCTCAGGCACCAGGGAGGCGCTGGCCATGCGCCGATGGCCGCGCTGCTCGAAGAAGTCCAGAAAGGCCGCGCGGATCTCGGCGCCGGTACGGGGGCGGACGGCGGTCATGGCGGAACGGCGGGATTGGAAGGCGGCGCACAGGCCGCAGATCTCCATGATCCCCCAGCGCCTGCAGGGCCAGCATTCAGCCCCTGCCCCCCAGGGGCTGCGCAGCTCCAGACCAGCGGCTCTGGCGGCCGGCGACGGTTCGTCATGATTCGATCCCCAGCGCGCCGTCCCGTCGTGACGTCTCCCGAGGCTGCCATCGCCCCTGCCAGCCGCAATCACTTCAGCGCCGACCCGCGCCATGCCCTGCGGCTGCAGTCGCTCAGCTGGGCTGTCACCTCCGGCCTGGTGGCTCTGCTGATCAGCCTGGGCCAGGCCCTGGCTGGCGGCGGCTCACTGCCCTCCGGCCTGGATGCGGCCCTGCGCTCGGGCGGCGGCGGCTTTTTTTATGGCCTGCTGGCCTTCCATCTGCAGCGGGTCGATCCCGACGATTCCCATCTGCAGGCGGGCCTGGTGGGGGCCATCTGCGGACTGCGCAGCCTCGGCGCTCCCCTGGGCATGGCCGACCTCGGCGCCGCCCTGGATCGGGGGGGCCTGGCGCCAAGCCTGCTCTCAGCGATGATGCTGGCGTTCAAGGGGTGGCTGCCACTTTGGCTGCCTCTGATCGGCAGTGCCCTGGTGCTGCGCGGAGCCCAGCGGCTGATCCCCGTCCTGCGGCCCTGACCTCGCTGTCAGGCCTCGGCCAACGGTCGATCAGCACCGCACCATCCGACCTCCGTTCGCGTTCGCACGGTTTCCCGCGACCCCGTCTTACGCGACCCCGTCTCTCGCGACCATGAGCCTGCTGCACGCCACCTGGCTGTTTCCCCCCGCAGGAGCGGGCGGCCGCCTGCTGCTGTGGGCCGACACCTGGCGCGTGTCCGAGCCGACCGTGCCCGGCCGCGGCGCCCCCGAGCATCCGCTCAGCCTCGATGAAGCCGCCCTGGCGGACTGGCTGGAGGAGCACGATCTCTGGTCTGAAGCCCTGCGACCCGCCAGCGCCAGCCTGACCCTGCCAAGCCGTACCCAGACCGCCAAGGGGCGCCGCAAGACCAATGGCGCCGGCTGGAGTGGTCTGCCCATGCAGGCGGGGGAACCGATTCCCAAGGAGCCGGTGTGGTGGCCCTGGCGGGTCGAGGGTCTGGCCCTCGACCCGGGCGCGGCGGCCGAATGGCTCAGCCGTCTGCCCCTGTCGGGCGAGCATCCCGAACTGGCCGATGATCTGCGCTGGTGGTCCCATTTGCAGCGCTGGGCCCTGAGCCTGATTGCCCGCGGGCGCTGGCTGCCCCAAGTGGAGGAGGGCGAGGCCCGCTGGCTACCGCTGCTGAACCGGGAGAGCGATCGCCGCCGGCTGGAGGACCTGGCCAGCGGCCTGCCCCAGGTGGCCTGTTGCGCCATGCCCGCCGATCCCTACGGCGAGGCGGCCCTGGCCTGCCGCCGGCCCGGCAGCGGCCGCCTGCGGGTGGCGAGCCTGCTGGAGTCCCTGCTTGCTGGGCAATTGCGCTCGGGGTTCCGGCCGGAGCGGGGCGAACTCGATCCCCTGCTGGAGGCCTGGCAGAAGGCCCTCGGCCCCGGCGAGGGCAAACTCGGCCTCGACGAGGAGGAGCAGGAACGGCTGGAGATCGCCACCCACCACTGGCGGGAGGCGGTCGCGGGCCGGGTGGCGCCGGCCCGGGCCTGCATTGAACTGTTGACCCCGCCACCGGAAGCGGACCTGTGGGAGCTGCGCTTCAGCCTCCAGGCCGAGGCCGATCCCAGCTTGAGGTTGCCCGCCGGCTCGGTCTGGGCGCGGGGCGACACGCCGCTGCAGCTGGGCGAAGTGGAGGTGGAGCAACCGGGCGAACTGCTGCTGGAGGGCATGGGCCGGGCTCTGCAGGTGTTCGAACCGATCACCCGCGGCCTGGATGCGGCGGCGCCCGAGACCATGCAGCTCACACCGGCGGAGGCCTTCGTGCTGGTGCGCACCGCCGCCAGCCAGCTGCGCGATGTGGGGGTGGGCGTGGTGCTGCCGCCCAGCCTCAGCGGCGGCCTGGCCAGCCGGCTGGGCCTGTCGATCGAAGCCGAACTGCCGACCCGTTCGAAGGGCTTCAGCCTGGGTGAGGACCTCGACTGGAAATGGGAGCTGATGATCGGCGGGGTCACGCTCAGCCTCAAGGAGCTCGAGCGGCTCCAGGCCAAGCGCAGCCCGCTGGTGCAGCACAAGGGGGCCTGGATCGAGCTGCGCCCCAGCGATCTCAAGAACGCCGGGCGTGCGCCTGCCGGTGCATCGCTTCCTCGCCGGCCCGCGCCTGCAGGCGGTTCTCGAGCAGTACCACCAGCAGAAGGCGCCCGATCCGCTGCCGGCCCCGGAGGGTTTCTGCGGCCAGCTGCGGCCGTACCAGGAACGGGGGCTGGGCTGGCTGGCCTTCCTGCACCGCTTCGACCAGGGCGCCTGCCTCGCCGACGACATGGGCCTGGGCAAGACGATCCAGCTGCTGGCCTTCCTGCAGCATCTCAAGGCCGAGCAGGAGCTCAAGCGGCCCGTGCTGCTGGTGGCCCCCACCTCGGTGCTCACCAACTGGAAGCGGGAGGCGGCCGGCTTCACCCCCGAGCTGTCGGTGCGCGAGCACTACGGCCCCCGGCGCCCCTCCACCGAGGCGAAACTACGCAAAGCGCTTGAAGGCGTCGACCTGATGCTCACTAGCTACGGCCTGTTGCAGCGGGACAGCGAGCTGCTGGAGGCGATCGACTGGCAGGGGGTGGTGATCGATGAGGCCCAGGCGATCAAGAATCCCTCGGCCAAACAGAGCCAGGCCGCGCGTGACCTGGGCCGCCCCGGCAAGCAAAGCCGCTTCCGCATCGCCCTCACCGGCACGCCGGTGGAGAACCGGGTCAGCGAACTGTGGGCCCTGATGGACTTCCTCAACCCGCGGGTGCTGGGGGAGGAGGCCTTCTTCCGCCAGCGCTATCGCCTGCCGATCGAGCGCTACGGCGACATGAGCTCCCTGCGCGATCTCAAGGCCCGGGTGGGTCCCTTCATCCTGCGGCGCCTCAAGACCGATCGCTCGATCATTTCCGACCTGCCCGAAAAGGTGGAGCTGCGCGAGTGGGTGGGCCTCAGTGCCGAGCAGAAGAAGCTCTACAACCAGACCGTGCAGGCCAGCCTCGATGCCATCGCCCGCGCCCCCCTGGGCCAGAAACACGGCCAGGTGCTGGCCTTGCTCACCAAGCTCAAGCAGATCTGCAACCACCCCGCCCTGGCCCTCAAGGAAGCCCAGGTGGATGGCAACTTCAGCGCCCGCAGCGCCAAGGTGCAGCGGCTCGAGGAGATCCTCGAGGAGGTGATCGAGGCGGGCGACCGGGCCCTGCTGTTCACCCAGTTCGCCGAATGGGGCCTGCTGCTCAAGGCCCATCTGGAACGCAAATGGCGCCAGGAGGTGCCCTTCCTCTACGGCAGCAGCAGCAAGACCGAGCGCCAGGCGATGGTCGATCGCTTCCAGGACGATCCCCGCGGCCCCCAGCTGTTCCTGCTGTCGCTCAAGGCCGGGGGCGTGGGCCTCAACCTCACCCGCGCCAGCCATGTGTTCCACATCGATCGCTGGTGGAATCCGGCCGTGGAAAACCAGGCCACCGACCGGGCCTACCGCATCGGCCAGACCAACCGGG
>JAPLID010000056.1 GCA_026389285.1 Cyanobacteriota bacterium | reverse complement strand
CGCACCGTGCGCGAACCGGAATTGCGGGTGCAGGTGGTGGATCAACGCACCGCCTTCGACGACGATCCCGACGGCTTCAACAGCGCCGTGGCGACCACCCAGGAGGCCCTGCAAGCGCGGGTGGTGGAGGCCCAGAAACGGCTGCCCCAGGTGGAGATCGATGCCGATCTGCGCGTGCGCATCTCCGCGGTGTGCGGCGAACTCGATGTGGACGGGCTGCGCGGCGACATCGTCACCAACCGGGCGGCCCGGGCCCTGGCCGCGTTTGAGAGCCGCACCGAAGTCACCGACGACGACGTGGCCCGGGTGGTGGCCTGCTGCCTGCGCCACCGCCTGCGCAAAGACCCGCTCGAAACGATCGATTCCGGCGATCGGGTCGTGAAAACCTTCTGCAAGGTGTTCGAGCGGGCCCTGCCCACCGATCGCCGCGAGTTTGAACTGGCGCTGGCGGGCTGACGGGGGGCGGGTTAAAGCCCCGATGGTGTTCCCGTGGCCTCACAGGCGGGACGGTGGATGATCCTGCCGCGATGGGACGCTGGCGGGGATGGCCTGGTCATCGCAGATCCTGCACAGCCCGGCCGCTCGCCGTATCCACCCCAATAGGCTGAACCGATCTGCCCTTGTCCCCAAGGCTGCTTGGCCCGTTTCGACCCCCAGGACGCCGGGTTCCGCGCCCGCAGCGAAGCGGTGAATGCCCATCTGAGCCAGTGGACCCTGGTGGGAGCGTCGGGTTCCTGGCTGGAGGCGCACCTGATGACCCGCGCCGCCCTGGCCTCCGAGGACCAACGCATGGTGGGCAGCTGCGTCACGCCCGCGGAGGTGCTCGATCTGATCGGCAGCCACAGCGAGCGCTGCCTGCTGGTGATGGTGGATTCGATCGCCGCCGACCACGGCGAAGCCCTGGTGGCCCAGCTGCGCCAGTTGCCCCAGCCACCGGTGATCGTGCTGTTAGTGGAGAGCAAGGAGTGGTTGCGGGCCAACGCCTACCCGATTGATCGGGTCGAGGTGGTGCTGCACACCCACAGCTTCGGCAGCGGTGCCTTGATCAACGGTCTGGCCGCCGCGAGCCGAGGGCACCGCTATGTGGATCCGGCCGTGCTCCGCACCCTCTCGGACAACAACCGGACGCCGTTGCCCGAGCTGACGCCGCGGGAGCTGGAAACCCTGCGGGAACTGGCCCATGGCCTGACCAACCGCCAGATTGCCCAGCGACTCGGGATCGCCGAAAGCACCGCACGGGAGTACACCGGCTCCTTGCTGCAGAAGTTCGGCTGCCGCAACCGCACGATGGTGGTGCGCACCGCCCTGGAGCTGGGCCTGCTGCTACCGGGCGCCGACGGACTGAACAGCAGCAGTCCCTGAGTTCAGAGGTTGTGGGTGACGTTTCCGGGCGGATTCGCTCCACCCGTGCCTAGCGACCACTGGTTCTTTGCGGTCTTTCAGGCGGAACCGGATCTGATCCGCCTGCTGCTCCCCCCTGGGCCAGAAGCGGCCGATTCATCAGGCCAGATCGGGCAGCCGCCTCCGTCAACGGAACCAGCGAAGAAGCGTTAGGGGCCTCGGAAATCACGACCAAAACCAGAAGCCGTTTCTGTGCGCCCTCGGTAGCGAGTATCAACCGGGCTAAGGCTCACAGCGATGTAGCGCGGCACCCGTCGAACAACTGTCAGATTCGCCGCGAGGGTCCTCAGGGTGCCACCGTTTTGCCAGGTGAAGCTGGCAGCACCGTTGCGGACAATGTTGACGGTAGTGATGGTCCAGATAGTTACGGTGTGCTGATCTCATCTGGAGCGCCACATTTGCGACAAAAAGTGTCTGCGGTTAAAGTTTTTAACGGCTTCCAGAGAATGCCCCCAGCATCTGGCGTAAGATCGCAAAATTTGCGGGTGCTGTTTTGGCCAATCTTGCGCTCTTCCCCTTCACCTACAAAAGTGACACGGCCTTGTCAGGTGATGGCTGGGAGGTCACTGGCGGCCAAGCCGTCAACACCCTCGCTGGCAATGACGTTGTAACGGGGACGACTACGACTACCGGAGGGCTCTACGGCATCAGCATTAGCGACAGCAGCACCCTCGACACAAGCAAGGGCAATGACGTTGTAACGGGTACGGCAGTGGAAGCGACCAGTAACGGTATCGGCATCGCCGTCGGCAGCACCCTCAATACTGGAGCTGGCAATGACGTTGTAACGGGTACGGCAGGGAGCTTCGGCATCGAGAACTTCGGCACGATCAATACCGGCGCTGGCTACGACAACATCACGGGCAGCAGCGGTGGGGGCGGCATCTACAACTTCGGCACGATCAATTCCGGTGCTGGCAACGACACCATCACAGGCAGAAGCAGCGGCAGCTCCATTACAGTCAGCGGCGGCAGCTTCGGCATCGAGAACTTCGACGCAATCGATACAGGCGCTGGCAATGACGCCATCACGGGCAGCGGCGGCAACATCGGCATCTTCAACAGCGACGTCGGCACGATCAATACCGGCGCTGGCAATGACTCCATCACGGGCAGCGTCGGCGGTGACGGAATTTCCAACACCGGCATCTTCAACGACGGCACGATCAATACCGGCGCAGGCAACGACACCGTTGATGCCCTTCAGGGGGGATTCGGTGGTAATGGAACAATCAATCTTGGTGCTGGCAAGGACACCCTGAAGGGCTTCGGGACCGGCACTTTCCATGGGGGTGATGGCACTGACAGCATCCTGTTCGGTGAAGGCGTTTACGAGATCACCGGCGGCACGATCACCGGCATCATGAACGTCACCGGCTTTGAAAAGATCGGTGGTGCCAGTGGTGGGCTGTTTTCCTTCACTGACGGCACCCTCGCCGTCGACAATTCCGGTAACGCGACATTTGTTGTCTCCTGATCAGGAGGCACGGGCTCGCCCAACTGCTCAAGCGGGCCTCAGCCATGGAGCGCTCTTCGCCTGTTCAACTGCTGGCGTCGTTTCGGCGTCAGCGACAACGGCAGCAGCGGCGTCATCTTTCCTGGCAGAGGGGGGAGGGCCTGAGCCTCAGCCTGCTCGATCTCAGCGCGGCATCCGCCCTGCAGCAGTGGCTGAAAGGGCTGAAGGCCTGACCCGAGTCATCAGCGGGGGAATGGATGGAACAACAGACGGTCTTGGGCCTTAGCTTGCCGGCGCTGATGGCCCGCCCTTGATCGCCCCGCTCCCCCCTGTTCTCTATGGCCTGCTGCTCAGCGCTTGCGTGGGACTGGGCCTGCCAGGCGGCGTGCTGGTGGTGAGTGCCGGCGTGCTCTACGGCGGCGGGCTGGGTCTGGCGGTGGTGCTGGCGGGCCAGGCCGCCGGCCTGGTGCTCAATTGGCAGCTCTGCCGAGGGCTACTGCGACCCCGGATCAGCCGTTGGCTGGAGCGCCAGCGGCGCGGCCGGCGCCTGCGACGGCTGCTGCAGACCCCGGCGAGCCTGCGCCTGATGCTGCTGCTGCGGCTGGCCCTGATCCCGATGAATCTGGTCAATGCCAGCTGCGCCCTGTCGCCCACGCCGGGCCGCACCTATGCCCTGGCCTGCCTGGTGCTGATTCCGCGCTTTGCGGTGTTGGTGCTGGCCGGGGCGGTGGGGGCGGAGGCCAGCCGCGGCAGCCTCAGCCCCCTGGCCATCGCCGGCCGCGTCGTCGCCCTAGGCGCCACGGCCGCCGTGCTGCTGATCGTCGGCAGGCGGCTGGGGCGCAGCCTGCGGCTGGTGGAAGCCGCTGAAAGTTGAAGACTGAAGACAGACAACAGCAGCCGCGGGCTTCCATTGCCGCGATCCCTGGCCCCCGAACCACCCCAAGCACGGCTGTGCCTGATTTGCGGAACGAGCTCCCCCCGGCTGAAACCAGCGTCAATCCCCAACCAGGCAGCCGTCAACCAGCTGTCACCAGCGGCTCAGGGGACCCAGACACGTAGGTGACGACAGGAACGTTGCAGCCCCAGGCCTCAGGCCGGATCACTGTTCTGAGAGGCCTGCGCTGCGGCGGAAACAACGGCCCAAAACCTCTGCCAGCCAGCCCTTGAGGTCACACCCTCCAAATGGAGGGTGGCGCCGCCGCGGATCAAGCCATAAGAATGGCTGAAAAGCAGCGAAGCACCCCGAGCCGCCGGTGGCCCTGGCCGTCTGTCCAAGCTATTGCGCTCTGCGCGTGCCCCCCCCCCCCCCCGCCACCATGCCGTACTCCAGCGATATCCAGATCGTCAACGACGCCAACGGCGCCGCCCACGCCTTTCTGGCCGACAACGGCCTGCTGTTCGCCTGCCAGTGGAACGCCCAGGCCCAGCGCTGGGACCAGGGCGAGGTGGTGCCGGGCAGCGAGGGTGCCCGCGATCTGCAGGCGCTGGTGGTGGACGACCTCTGGCCCAGCAGCGGCAGCACCGGGGCGGTGCCGGGCAATGCCCAGGGCATCGTGCTGGCCTACCGGATCGGCAACGGCGCCAGCTCCCAGGTGGTGGCCAGCTTCGGGGCGTGGGGCAGCGACGGCAGCCTCAGCTGGACCCAGGCCCAACCGCTGAGCAGCCAGCAGGGCAGCGATGAGGCCTTCGCGCTGGTGCCGGCGGCGAACGGCACGTTCAAGTTGGTGCTGCAGAAGCGGGAGGCCACGGCCTCGCCCCAGGAGCTGCTGGCCCAGTTCTCTGAGAACCCATCAGCGCTGCTGGCCAAACAACTCGACGCGCTGGCCAGCGGCGCCCGCAAGGACAGCGATCTGTACGTCAGCGATGTGCAGATCAACAACAACGGCAATGGCGGCTATGCCCTGCAGCTCAGCGCCCCGGGACTGAGCCCCAACAGCCAGATCTGGGCGCTGACGCCGGCCACCCCCACCCCCACGCCCGCCACACCGGCGCCGGCCTTCGGCGGCAACACCCAGCTGTCACGGGCCGCACTGGCCGCCAATGCTGCCCCCAGCCAGGGCCTGCAGAGCGCCGGGCTACTGGCCGCGAGCCCGGCACTGGTGGGGGCAGCAGCCCCTGCCGCAGCGCCAACGGTGTTCGCCCAATCTGGCGCCCCAAGCGCGGGCGGCGGGGGATTCGGGTTCACCAATTACATCAAGACCCCCTCCTCACTGGCGAATCTGGCTCTTTTTCCCGTACGGTATTTTCTGGGCAGACGGCTCGGACTAAATCAGCTTTCAAACACCGGAGCCCCCCTAAGAAGCACTGAACTGTATGAAAGCTTGTACCCGTTCAGGGGCCGTAACGCAGCAGCGCAGCATTCCACCCCTGATTGTTAATCAACGAGCGACCACAGACACCACGATCGTTAACAACCGGCTCAGGGATCTGGCAGTAGTGAGGGCATCACACCCCCGCGGTGAT
>JAPLID010000009.1 GCA_026389285.1 Cyanobacteriota bacterium | reverse complement strand
CGCGCATGGCGGCCGTTGCCGTTGGGGAACGGGTGGATGGAGACCAGGCGGTGATGGAAACGCACCGCAATCTGATCCACCGGCTCCACCCGGTGCTCCACCTGATAGGCCATGTCGGCCAGCAGGGCCGGCACCTGCATCCGGATCTGCCGCCAGTCGGCACCGATGCCCTTGCCACTGCTGCGGTACTCCCCCACTACCAGCAAAGTTGTCCGCCCAGTCCGACCGATCCACCAGGGGGCCAAACCATGAGTGATGCAATCGCCTTACGACCCCGCGCTGCGGGCTGAGATCCGCCAGCGCATGAGCCCGCCTAACCGAGAAAGCGTGGCTGAAATCGCCCGTTGCACAGGGGTAAATGCCCAGACCCTTTACAGCTGGCGCCATCGCTGGAAGCAGGAAGGCCAGTTGGTACCGGCTACCAGCAAGGCACCTGAGCAATGGAGACCTGCCGACAAGCTTGCAGCCGTGATCCAGGCTGCGGGATTGAGCGGAGCTGATCTGGGCGCTTATTGCCGTGAGCGGGGACTGTTTCCCAAACAGCTTGCCCGTTGGCGGCAGTTGGCAGAGGATGCCAACAACCAGAGTGCACCGAGCATGAGCGATCAGAAAGAGCTGCAGCGCCAGAACCAGGAATTGATTCGACAAAATCGACGACTGGAACGTGAACTACAGAAAAAGGAGAAGGCCCTTGCGGAGGCTGCAACGCTGCTGTAGCGGAACGCTTCCGCGAAGCGGTTGTTCATAAAAAAGCGCGATCTCCTCTGGCCGCAAAACGAGGAGACTTGATTACAATGGAAAATCGAGCTAATGCGATAGTTTTTCTCAATGAAGGCGTAGCAGCTGGCTTGCCAATGAAGGTCATTGCCGATCTTCTTGGTGTCTGTCGGCGAACGTTACGGCGCTGGCGGCTTGACATCAGTGGGCAGGGATTCAGCCGCGATCGCCGTAAGGGTGCTCCGAGAAAAGTGGCCCACAAATTCACCGCTCAAGAGCGTCAGAAAGTGATTGACACCGTCAATGATTCTCGTTTTGCCGATCTGCCACCTGGCCAGATTGTGGCGATTTTAGCCGAGGAACAACAGTACGTTGGATCCGAGATGACGATTTATCGCATCATGCGAGAAGAAGGCTTGCTAAATCATCGAGGCAAAGCCTGCCAACCCCGTAAGCCAAGAGCAGTGCCAATGTTGGAGGCCAATGGCATCCATCAAGTGCTGGCCTGGGATATCACCCTGGTGCCCGGCCCTGTCAAAGGCCAATATTATTACGTTTATATGGTGATGGATGTATGGAGTAGACGTATTCTGGGTGCAGAGGTGCATGACGTGGAATGCAGCAAACTGGCGAGCGAGTTCTTTGATCGAATCTGCCGAGATGAAGGTTTGACATCTGATGCCGCTGCTGTTCTACATTCCGACAACGGTGCACCGTAGCCGCAGGCTTCTCGAAGAGTTGCGTTCCATAAGGTTGGCGGCAAAAATGCGGGAGCTTGGCATCTCACTGTCTTTCTCCAGGCCAGGTGTAAGCAATGACAACGCCTATGCCGAGTCACTGTTTAAAACGATGAAATACCATCAAAGCTACCCAATACGAAGATTTCGCAACCTGGATAGCGTGCGCTGCTGGATTGAAAGCTTTGTGGAATGGTACAACTGCGAGCATCGCCATAGCGGCATTAAGTATGTGACCCCAAACCAAAGGCACTTTGGAGAAGCCGATGCTATCTGCGCCGTTAGGCAGCAGACCTATAGCAAGGCTCTCATGGAGAATCCACGTCGCTGGAGCCGTCCTCCACGCTGTTGGAAGCAACCAGAAAGCGTCAAGATCAATTATCCGCGGCCGGGGAAATAACGGTCGCTTTAAATATATAAGTCTAGCCCCCCCGTGGCTGTCCGATGACGCCCCCCTTGAGGCGACATCGGCTACAGCCGCGATCAGGGGCCGGCGCAACCACCACGCAACGGAGACCAAGATGCTGCGCCATCTATCGATGCGTGGCCCATGAACAACAGAGCGCAGTACACTGCGTTCAAGTGCTCAACCCATGCACCTTGAGCGGACAACAACGCTGATAGGTACCGGTCGATGGAGCTGTGTTGAGGACTCCAACCCGAGGCTGAAGGGGAGAGACTCTCTCCCACTTCGGGCGGGAGAGACCACCGGGCGAGGACGAGAGAGGGAATCTCTCCCCAAATCTCTCCCATCTCCCCTGGCCATTCCCTGAAAAGTCAATCGGGGCGACAGGATTCGAACCTGCGACCTAGTGCTCCCAAAGCGAAAGCTTGGCTCAGTGGTCATCTGGGAAATCCTGTCATAGCAAGGGTTCTGGGAGGCGCTGTCTTGCCCTGTCCGGCCCAAAAGGGCTAATTTTGGGCACGTTTTGGGCACGCTCATGCCGGTTGTCGTCAACGACCAGCACTGGGAGACGAACTTCCGGGAGCAGATCCGCAACCTCGCCAGCGGCTGGAACGTGGTGCAATCTCGGG
>JAPLID010000128.1 GCA_026389285.1 Cyanobacteriota bacterium | reverse complement strand
ATCAGTTCCAGGCCGCCGGGCATGCGGGTCTCCAGCATCGCGTTGGCGTGCCGGGGGATGTCCGGCCGGGTGGTGGCGTGGGTGGCGGGGGAGAGGTCGTCGGTGTTTGTTTCGCCCTCCACCTTGAACACGGTGACGGTGATCTCGGCCGGCAGCTCGGGTTTGGCGGTGAACCATTCGGCCGCCGCCCAGCTGTCCACCACCTGCTTGGCGTAAGGATTGGTTTCGGCCAGTTCCAGCACGTCGTTGTAGGCGTCGTAGACGAGCAGGGTGCGGCTCAGGCCCGTGACCGCGGCGGCGGCGATGGCCGGATCGGTGCTGGACAGCAGGGCGATCAACGCTGCGACGTTGTAGCCGCCGATCATCGTCGCCAGCAGCTGCACCGCGTCGATCGGGGACACCAGGGGGCTGGTGGCGCTGCCCTGGGCGATCGCGCTCAGCCAGGTGGCCTTGATGTAGGCGGCCTCATCGACCCCCGGTGGAATCCGCTCGCTCAGCAGTTGCAGCAGGAAGGCCTCTTCGCCGGAGGGGGGCTGTTGCAGCAGTTCGGTGAGCGCCTGGGCCTGGACGGCATCCAGCGGCAGGGCGGGGACCCCCATGGCCTCGCGCTCGGCCGCGGCGGCGCTGTAGGCGGGCAGCAGCTCGGCGGGGGAGAGGGGGGCGGTGGTCATTCTTTCGGTCCGGCTCGGGGCAAGGGCTCTATTTTCCGCTCTGGCCGGTACCCCCCTTGGTGGCAATGGCGACAGGTTGGGGCCGGATCCTCCTTGTGTGATGGCTTGTGGGGAGGCGGTCTGTTCCAGTTGCGCAGGTTGCCTGCAGAACCGCCGACCAGGGATCTGCCTTCAGCTGGGGATCGAGGCGTTAGCGGCTGTTTCCAAGTCGCAGAGTCGTCCTGTTGGGGTTCTTCAAGGGAATGGGGAGGGACTGGTTCCGGCGTTTCTGTTCAGGCTGAGGGGGTGAAGCGGAAGTGGACGGCTGATGGGCCTGGAAATCTCCTTTTGACCGTGAGGTTTGCTTGCGCTGGAACCGGGGGCTACTGCAGTGGTCCGCTCTCCAGCAGGCTCACGAAGGCGTCGAGTCGTCGTCGGTTGTCGCGGCTCGCCTCGAGCAGGAAGCGTCCGATGAGAACAGTGCTTCGATCTGCAAGTCGCGCTGCTTCCTGATGCTCGCTTCTTGCCTCAGTAGCTCGTTTTCTCTCCTCAGCCGCAGCTTCCTCGCCTTCAGCCGCTCGGTCTCGATCTCGATCTCGCGCACGGGATGCCAGTTGAGCCTCGCCAGCAGCCGCCGCCACGGCGGCAGCGAGGCAAGGTAATCCGAGCTGCTGCGATATTTCAACGGAACCGATTCCGGGGAGATCGACATGGTCGTAGCTGGTGAAAAAGGTGATCAGGCCCAGCAACAGCGCCGCGCTGATCGTGAACCAGGCCTGAGCGTCGGGTCTTCGTTTCATGCTATTCGGGGCGGGGTTCCCCTGGCCTGAGTGGCCCGGGGGCTTCGCTGCAGGGTCAACCTGTGAGTGCCACCGGTTGTCTCAGGGTCTTGGGCGATCCATTCCCTGCTGTGGGCTCAGAGGGCCGCCGGCTGCTCCGTGCGCCTGTTGGCAGGGTCACTCCAGCAGGAACTCCTCCGCATCCAGATCGGGCTGTTGGCGTTGGCCGGTGAGAGATATCAACTTGCCCACCAGCAGCCCGGAGATCACAGCCAGCCTGCCGGCGATGGCTCCCAGGCTTCGGTGTTCAGGCTTCCCATTCCGCTCACCGGGGGTCCGTTGCCCAGGAACAGCCCGCGGGCTGCAGACGGGAAGCCCTGCAGTCCGGGGTTGGCCCGGGTTGGCGACTCGGCTCGCCGCATAGGCTGGTTCATCCGGCCCTCCTGCTCACTTCCGCAGCATGATTCCCACCTCCGATCTCCACGTGGTGGAAACACGGCCGCTGGTGCCGCCGGCCGTTCTGCACGCGGAGCTGCCGATCAGCGAGCAGGCTTCCCGCACCGTGCAGCTGGCCCGGGAACGCGTCAAGGCGATCCTGCACGCCGGTGACCATCGTCAGCTGGTGATCGTCGGACCCTGTTCGGTCCACGACGTGGCGGCCGCCAAGGAGTACGCCGCGGTCATCGCTGAAGCCCAGCGCCGTCATGGCGATGACCTTGAGGTGGTGATGCGGGTGTACTTCGAGAAACCGCGCACCACCGTGGGCTGGAAGGGTCTGATCAATGACCCCCATCTCGATGGCAGCTACGACATCAACACCGGCCTGCGCCAGGCGCGGGGCCTGCTGCTGCACCTCGGGGAGCTGGGCCTGCCGGCTGCCACCGAGCTGCTCGATCCGGTGGTTCCGCAGTACATCGCCGATCTGGTCACCTGGACCGCCATCGGTGCCCGCACCACCGAAAGCCAGACGCACCGTGAGATGGCCTCGGGGCTGTCGATGCCGATCGGCTTCAAGAACGGCACCGATGGCAGCGCCATCACGGCGATCAACGCCATGGAGGCAGCGGCCCGTTCCCATCATTTCCTCGGCATCAATAAAGATGGCCAGGCTGCGATCGTCACCACCACCGGCAACCCCGACGGCCATCTGGTGCTGCGCGGTGGCAAGGGCGGCCCCAACTTCCAGCGTGAGGCGGTGGCGGCGGCGGCGGCGCAGCTGGCTGCCGATGGCCTGCCGGCGCGGCTGATGGTGGATTGCAGCCATGGCAATTCGAACAAGGATTACCGCCGCCAGAGCGAGGTGCTCCGGGACGTGGCCCAGCAGGTCCGTGACGGTTCGATGAACGTGATGGGCGTGATGCTTGAGAGCCATCTGGTGGAGGGCAGTCAGAAGATTCCCAGCGATCTTTCCCAGCTGACCTATGGCCAGAGCATCACCGATGCCTGCATTGATCTGGCCACCACGCTCGAGTTGCTGGAACACCTGGCTGCGGCGGTGCGTGAAGTGAGGGAGCGCCGGTTGGCGGCGGTCTGAATCGGTCGCTGTTGCTGCGAGCGGGGCGAGCGACGAAGATGACCGGGTTCAGTAATCTGTCACCTCCGAAGTATGAGGGCCAGAATATTACTGGATCGGCGAAAAGTTTAGGTTAAACGTAGTATAGTTTACCTTGATTGGGCTGGGAACTGCTTCTGAATCCGGTTCTGAATCCGGGGGTCTGGTCTGCCCATGGCCTAGCAGCTTTCGCCCCTTTCAGGAGCGGCTCAGCAGGTGCCAGAGCAGGCTGACGCCGATCGGTACCGTGAGATTATCCAGGCCCAGCAGGGCGATCTGCTCGAGCAGCACGGCTGCCAGGGCCAGAGCGACCATCGCAGCGAGGCCCGGCGCCGGCAGGCCGTGGGCGACGCTGACCATCCCCACTCCCAGCAGCACCCCCAGGCTCGTGAGCGCCATCGTCAGGGTTCCCGCCAAGGAGCGTCGCTGGCCGAGCACGCGCCAGCAGGGAGAGGCGAGGCTCGCTCCGATCAGGCCCGCCAGCCCGTCGCCGAAGGCCATGACCAGCACCCCGGCGGTCACGGTGGCGGCCTCCTCGGGCCAGAACAGCAGCAGCAGCAGGGTGATCGAGCCGCCATAGGCGATCGTGCCGATGCTGTCCCGGCCCACATCCTCGATGGCTGGCAGCAGTCCGCGGCGATGGTTGATGGCGGCCAGCACGGTGACGAGCCCTGCCGCGCCGATGGCGATCCAGCGATCGATGCCCAGAGCCCAGGCCATCGGCACCACCAGGCCAGCGCCGATGTGGATGAGCTTGCGGCTCCATTCCGGTTGATCCGGCCAGCGGGAGCGCAGCGCCAGAGCCAGCCCCGCAAGCAGCAGGAGCCAAAGCAGCACGACGGCGGCGCCGAAGACCTGTTGACCCCACCAGCCGTTCGGCATGCCCAGGAGAACCGGGGTCAGGCGGCGTGCTGCATGTTGCTCATCAGCCGCAGCTTCATGATTGCCTTGGCTTCCAGCTGCCGCACCCGTTCCCTGGAGACATTGATCTGGCGGCCGATTTCGGCGAGGGTGAGCGGTTCGCTGCCTTCCAGGCCAAAGCGCAGTTTCAGGATCTTCTGCTCGCGCTCATTGAGCTGGGCGAGCCAGGTGCCCAGATGCTCCTTCTGCAGAAGCCGGTCCATCGAGTCGAAGTGCTCACCGCTGGCCGGATCGGCGATCAGTTCCCCCAGGGTGCTGCGATCCTCTTCGCCGCGGGCATGGGCATCGAGGGAGGCGCAGGGAGCGCTCTGGGCCATCAGCTGCTCCAGTTCCTCAGGTGCCATGCCGAGGGCGTGGGACAGCTCCAGACGGTTGGGCTGGCGTCCCAGCCGGTGGGAGAGCTCCCGGGTGATGCGGCGCATCTTGGAGAGCTTTTCACTGATATGAATCGGTAGGCGAATCGTGCGGGCACTGTTATCAATGGCCCGGGTCATGCCTTGGCGGATCCACCAGTAGGCGTAAGTAGAGAATTTGTAGCCCAAGGCGGGGTCGAACTTGTCGACGGCGCGCTCTAGGCCGATCGCCCCCTCCTGCACCAGATCGAGGAGTTCCAGGCCCTGATTCTGATATTTTTTTGCCACGCTGACGACGAGCCGCAGATTGGCGGCCATCATGCGGTCGCGCGCCCGCTGACCCATGCGCAGCTGACGCTGTTGCTTGGCTGTGTAGCCCTCGCCGATCTCCAGGGTCAGGCGTTTGGCGGCCTGGACGTGGTGGGCCAGTTCAATCTCTTCAGCCGGAGTGAGCAGCGGTACCCGCCCGATTGTGCTCAGGTACCAGCCGATTGAATCGGCGCTCAGTCGCCCCGTGGCCCTTTGGTTAGCGGCCTTGATAGCGGCTGCAGCCTTGGTTTTCAGACTGACTTTTGGAGCAGGTGCTGGAACAGCAACGCTTTCGGCTGCAGGCTGCCCGTTGACAACAGGCTGAGAGCACGTGGCGGTTTCGCTATGAATGGAAGGAGCTGCAACGGTGTTGACGGCCGTTGCGTTGGCAGAAGTGGCGACTGCGTTGCTCTCAAACGTGCTGACGCCATGGGCGTACAGCGCGTCGGGAGCGGAATGCAGAGGTGTCCCCATCACCCCAGGCCTCCGAAATGAATTTGGGCGGAATGTAGCACCGCTGTGGCAGAAGTGTCGTTTGTAAACGGAAAAGTTCCTTGATAAAGCTCGGCAACGGTTGGCTTCGGTGTTGTTGATTACATTGCGCCGCTCCGGCTATCCGTTCACCAGGCCGCCACGCCAGCGTTCCATGAGCGTGGGCTGAACCCGATGTTGATCGCCTTCCAGTTGGCGCTGGCCGAAGTGCCCGTCGCTGTGCATGTGCCAGGCGCCGCTGTCTTCGAGGTAAAGCTCGATCAGTCGTTCCAGCTGCCCGCGCAGTCCGGGATCCTCGATCGGGGCGACCGCCTCGACGCGGCGGTCCAGGTTGCGGGGCATCCAGTCGGCGCTGCCGATGAACATTTCGCTCTGGCCGCCATTGCCGAACCAGAACAGCCTGGAATGCTCAAGGAAGCGGCCGATCACGCTGGTGACACTGATCGTCTCGCTGACGCCGGGAACCCCTGGCCGCAGGGAGCACATGCCCCTGATCACCAGCTCAATGCGAACGCCAGCCTGGGAGGCCTCGTAGAGCAGGGCGATGATCGCCGGATCGACCAGGGAATTCATTTTGCCGCGTATGTGGCCGCCGCGGCCGTTACGGGCGTGTTCGATCTCGCGCCGGATCAGGTTTTCCATGCCCTTGCGCAGGGTGACAGGGGCCACCAGCAGCTTGCGGAAGCTCTGTTGCTTGGAGAAACCGGTGAGGTAGTTGAACAGCTCGACCACGTCCTGGCCGAAATCCTCCCGGGCGGTGAGCAGGCCGATGTCGGTGTAGAGGTTTGAGGTCTTGGAGTTGTAGTTACCGGTGCCGATGTGCATGTAGCTGCGCAGCCGCTCCTTCTCGCGCCGCACCACCAGCGCCACCTTGGTGTGGGTCTTGAGGCCGATCACCCCATAGACCACGTGCACGCCGGCGTGCTCCAGCTGGCGGGCCCACTGAATGTTGTTGTCTTCATCGAAGCGGGCCTTGAGTTCCACCAGGGCCATGACCTGCTTGCCGTTCTCGGCGGCGCGGATCAGAGCCGCCACCACCGGCGAATCCTTGGAGGTGCGGTAGAGGGTCATCTTGATCGCCAGCACCAGAGGGTCCTCCGCCGCCTGATGCAGAAACTCCTCCACCGAGGTGGCGAACAGGTCGTAGGGGTGGTGCAGCAGCACATCGCCACGGCGGATCACCCGGAAGATGCTCTCGAACTCCTCCTGTTTGATCGAGCCATCGGCCAGGCGGCTGCGCTGGGCCCGGGCCAGCCGGGGCACGGTGCGGCCCTGGTATGGCGTGTCGCGTAGCTGGGGAAGGGGGATGCCGATGAGGCTCATCAGGTCATCGAGCCCCAGGGGGCCATTGATGCGGTAGAGGTCTTCGGCGTCCACATCGGCACCTTCCATCAGCACCTGGACGATTTCGTCCGGCATCTCATCGGCCACCTCCAGGCGCACCACCTCGCCGCCCATGCGGCGCTTGCGCAGACCCTCCTGCAGGGCCTCCATCAGGTCATCGGCTTCGAGATCGCGTAGTTCCAGGTCGGCGTCGCGGGTGACCCGGAAGAAATAGTGCCCTTCCACCGTCATGCCGGGGAAGAGCATCTGCAGATTGAAGGCCACCAGCTGCTCCAGCGGCACGGCGGTGAAGCAGGGGGTGGGGATGCGGGCGCAGAGGTCCGTAGGAATCTGCACGAACCGGGGCAGGATTTTCTGGGGCACCTTCACCCGGGCGAATTGCTGATTGCCCGTGTCCGGATCGCGGATCAGGGCCGCTACGTTCAGGCTGAGGTTGCTCATGAACGGGAATGGGTGGGCCGGATCCACGGCCAAGGGCGTGAGCACCGGAAAGATCGAGCGCTTGAAATAGTCGTCGGCCCAGGCTTTCTGCTGTTCGTTGAGGCGCAGATAATCGATCAGCTGGACCCCGTACTCGGCCAGGTGGCTCTTGAGTGAATAGCGGTAGTGCTGTTGCTGCAGCTCCAGCAGGGGCCGCAGCTTGGCGTGGATGGCTTCGAGTTGCTCCCGGGGTGTGAGGCCGTCGTCGCTGCGGGTGTTGACGCCGGCCTCCAGCTGGGATTTGAGCGACGCCACCCTCACCATGAAGAATTCGTCGAGGTTGTTGCTGAAAATGGCGCTGAACTTCGCCTGTTCCAGCAGGGGCGTGTGTTCGTCCAGAGCCTGGGCCAGCACGCGATGGTTGAAGTCGATCCAACTCAGCTCGCGGTTGATGTACAGCTCAGGAGCAACGACCGGTTTTGTCATGGTGCTCAGTTTTCACTTCACTCTGGTGGGGCCGAACGTAGCAATCTCAGCGCCCCGGCTCGTGTATCGACGGACCTTGACCGGGTAGCCCGCCGGCCACCAGCACCGCCACGCCGAGCATCAGGGCGATGCTCAGCCAGAACGGGGCCTGGCGGTTGAGATTCACGTAGGCCAGGCCGGCCAGGGGCGGACCCAGAAAGCTGCCCAGGCTCTGCAGGCCCTGCAGGCTGCCGAGGGCCGCTCCCTGGCCGCTGGCATCGAGGCGACGGGAGACGAGGCTGCGCAGGCAGGGGGTGACCAGGCCGGTGCCGATGGCCAGGATCGCCACCGCCGGAAAGACCACGGCCACCGCCTGCTCCGGCCTGGCCAGGGGGATCAGCAGGCAGCCCACGATTACCAGTCCCACCCCGGCCAGGCTCAGCCGCCATTCGCCGAATCGCTTCACCAGTGGGCCGATCAGGCCCCCCTGCACCACGGTGGCCACGATCCCCACCACCACGAAGGCAGCGGCCGAAATCCCCGGGCCCCAGCCGAAGTTCTGTTTGAAATAGACCACCAGCTCGGCGGTGAAGCCGCTGAAGGCCAGGAAGAACAGAAAGAAGGCCAGGCAGAGGCGGCGCACCTCGATGTTGCGGAACACCCGCGCCAGCTGGCTGAACGGCTGCAGTTCCCGCTTGCGCGGCAGGGCCATGCGGGCCTCGGGCCGGTCCGAGGATGAACCCCAGGCCGAAGGCCACGCCGATCAGGCCGAAGGCCCGGGCCCGCTGCTCCGGCGCGGAGATGTCGGCCAGGACGGCGCCGGCGGTGGCGGCGGTGCCACCGCTGACCCCGTCGATCAGGCGCGCCACGAACATCAGCGCCAGCGGCAGGCCCGCCGCCGTGGCTCCCGGCCAGAGCTGCTGCCAGGGCAGGCTGATCGTGAGGGCGAACAGGCCGAGCCCCAGCACCGATCCCGCCACGCAGACCGTGATCACGGGCTTGCGGCCGAAGCGGTCGCTCATGGCGCCGATCAGGGGGGTGACGGCGAACTGGGCCAGGGCATAGGAGCCCCCCAGCAGGCCGACCGTCAGGCCGAGATTGCGGCCGTCCGGGCTGAAGCCGGCCAGCAGGAACGGCAGCAGCGGAAAGACGATGCTCTCTCCGAGCCGATCGTTGAGCAGGGTGAGAAAGGCGCTCAGCAGCGTTGAGGGGCGGGTGAGCCGCATGGACCATCCACGGTGACGTTCACCCTCCCATGGGCTCGGGCGATCAAAAGGTCGAAAATGTCCCTTAACATTGCTTTTACGTGGCCGATCCTTCAATTTCCACCCCAGTACCCGCTAGTTCCGCGTCCGGCGGCGGCCCTCTGCCCACAGCTCAGGCGACTGTGCCGCCGGCTCTGCTCAGCGCCCGGGTGGTGGTGATCTCCGATTTCAACTGCCCCTATTGCTTCACGCTCAACGAATGGCTGGCCGCCCTGGATCTGGCGGATCAGGTGCGCTGGGTGGGTGTGGAACACAAGCCCCATCTGCCCTCAGGCTTTGGTGAGCACAATCGCCCTGACGACCTGACCACCCTGCGTCAGGAGGTCAGTGATGTCAGCGTGCGGGCCCCGGAGGTGGGTGTGACCCTCCCACCGGTGTGGATCAATTCCCACAGGGCCCTGCTGGTGCAGGCGGCTCTCGAAGATGAGGCCCCCGAAGTGGCCCATCGCTTCCGCCGGGAAGTGTTCCGTCGTTTCTGGCGCCAGAGCCGCGATATCTCCGCCGAGACCGAGCTGCAGGCTGCCCTGCAGGCCGCCGGCATCAGCTTCGATGACGAAGCCTTCTTCGATGAACAGGAGCTGGCCACCAACACCAGCTGGTGGCAGCAGGAGCTGGATCGCATCCCCTGCATGATCGCCCCCACCGGCGCTCGCCATCTCGGTCTTCAGGATCGCCGCGCTGTGGAGTCCTTCGTGCTCGGTGCCCTGCGCGAAGGCTCTCCCGGTGCCGGTTGCCAATGAACGGCCCCGGGGCAGATCCCCATCCAGGGGAGGGGGATCAAAGCCGTCGCCTTCAGCGCCGGGCGCTCCGCCTGGAATACGAATTGGCCCAGGCGGTGCGGACGCTGCCCCATCTGCGCCAGATGGTGGAGTTCAGCGGCGATCTGCTGCTGTTGCTCAATGGCGAGGGCTTGCTGCTGGAAGCCAATGGCTGCCTGGCGAGCCTGCTGGACCTCCAGGCTGTTGAGCTGCATCGCCTGCCGCTGGAGCGCTGGCTGGCTCTGCCTTCCCAGATGTCGGTGCTGCGGCAGCGCCTTGAGGCCCTCAGCGCCGGCGAAGCCCTGCGGATGGAGGTGGAGGTCAGCCAGGCCGGCGGCGAGCCTGTGCCGATGGAACTGGAAGCTCGCTGCCTAAAGCGTTCGGCGGCCGAGGAGGTCGGTGAGGCCCGTTGGACCCTGTCGCTGCGGGACATCAGCGAGCGCCGACGCCTGGAATCCAGTGAGGCGATGCTGCAGGTGCAGCGGGAACTGATCCTCGAGCTGCGGGGCAGTGAGCGCCGCTACCGCGAGCTGGTGGATCAGCTCACCGATGGGTTGGCCCTCCTCGATCTCGGCCAGCGGATCCAGTTCGCCAACCCGGCCATGGGAGCCCTGCTCGGGTGTGCCGGGCAGGCCGCCAGCGGTTGCTGCCTGAGCGACTTCATCGCCCCTGAGGATCTCGCCACCTGGGAGCAGCAGGTGGGGGCCCTGCTGGCGGGGCGCCATCGCCACTGCCAGTTCGGCTTTCTCGCTGCCGGTGGCCGGCGCCGGTTGCTGGAGCTGGAGTTCATCCCCCGCCGCAACGGCGAGGGGCAGCACGAGGGCACGATGCTGCTGGCCCGCGATGTGAGCGAGCTGACGGCCGCCCGGCTCGAGCTGGAGCGTCTGGCCTTCAGCGATGCGCTCACCGGTCTGGGCAATGAGGAGAGCAGCCGGCGCTTTCTCGCCGATCACCTCAGCCGTCGCAGCGACATCCCCCTGGCGCTGATGTGGCTGGATCTCGATGGTTTTCGGCGGGTCAATCACACCAATGGCCGCCTGGTCGGCGATCGGGTGCTCTGCGCCGTGGCCGATCACCTGCGGGGCTGGCGGGCTCCCGGTGACTGGCTGGCGCAACCGGGCCGGCGCCTGGGCGATGGCCCAGGACCTGCAGCGTTCCCTGGTCTGCGGGGTGCAGCTGCCCAGTGCCGAGGGGCTTGGTATCGGGTTCTGTGCCGGCCTCAGCCTCCATCCCGAGCACGCCGGTGACGCGGACACCCTGATGCGGCAGGCCGCCACCGCCCTCGGCCAGGCCCATGACGCCGGTCAGGGGCTGGTGATGCTCTACGAGAGCGGTTTCACCGAGACCCTGCGGCTTGAGCTGAGCCTGGAGGGCCGGCTGCAGCAGGCCCTGGACAGCGGAGGGTTGCGGTTGGTCCACCAACCCCAGGTTGATCGTCACGGCCAGTTGATCGGCAATGCGGCCCTGGCCCGCTGGCGTGATGGCGAGCGGGGCGAGGTCAGTCCGGCCGCCTTCATCCCCCTGGCGGAACGCACCGGCCTGATCCAGTCCCTGGGCCGCTGGGTGCTGGAGCAGGCCTGTGCCCAGCAGCGCCGCTGGCAGCTCGCCGGCCTTCAGCCGCCGCCGGTGGCCGTCAATGTCTCACCGCGCCAGCTGTTGGCGGCGGTGACGCCGATGTCGACGCTGGTGGCGGCCGCCTTGGAGCGCCATGGGCTGGCGCCGGATCTGCTGGAGCTGGAGATCACCGAATCGGGGATCCTGCCGATCACCGGGGTCAGTGGTGAGATCGAGCGGCTGGCTGCGCTGGGGGTGACCCTGGCGATCGATGACTTCGGCACCGGATACTCCTCGCTGGAATCTCTGCATCGGCTGCCGATCAACAAGCTGAAGATCGATCAGAACTTCACCGCCAACCTCACGACCAGCGCCTCGGCCCGAGCGATCGTGCGCACGGCCCTGACGATGGCCCGGGAACTGGGGATGCAGACCCTGGTGGAAGGGGTGGAGACTGCGGAGCAGGCGGCCCTGCTGGAGGGGCTGGGTTGCGATGGCTATCAGGGTTACCACTTTTCCCGGCCGCTAGAGGTGGAGGCCTTCACGGCGCTGCTGGTTCAGCGGCAACAGGGTTCCGCGGGCTGAAGGCCTGACGCCGTGGGGTCGCCGCGACGGACTTCACTCGCCTGGATGAGCGTGTTTCTCGGAGTCCGCTGCTGAGCAGTGACCCTGGCGGCACTGGCCTGGCAGCCAGCAGCTTTGGTCATCGAGCTGGCAATCAGCCTGGTCATCGCGGTGGCAGGGTCTTTGCCAGGGGCAACGGCCCGTGGACTGGCCTGGGGGTCGGTCTTTGGCAGGCTTGCAACCCATACCCAGGCTGGCTCCATGACTCCCTCATCCACCGCCCTGGCCGCCCCCGTGCGTCTCTATCGGATGGGGACCCCGGACCATCTATCTCTGCCCTTACGGACTCAAGGCTGTTGAGCTGCTCAACGCCCGGGCTATCGCCTTTGAAGATCATCGTCTCGAAACCGCTGAGGCGGTGGAGGCGTTCAAGCGGCAGCATGGAGTTGCGGCCACGCCGCAGATCTTTGCCGGCTCGGAGCGGATCGGCGGCTACACCGATCTGGCCAAGCGGCTGTGGGTGACGCCCGAAAAGAGCGGCGAGCGCAGTTACCGGGCCATGCTGGTGGTGTTCGGTACGGCCCTGCTGGTGGCCCTGGCCGGTGGCCATGGGCTGCAGGGCCCGATGGGCGTGCTGGATCGCTTCATGGGGTTGGCCCTGGCTTTCCTGGCCTGCCTGAAGCTGATGGATCCGGGAGCTTTTCGCACCACGTTCCGCCAGTACGACCGCCTGACCCAGCTCTGGTCCCGCTACGGCCACGCCTATCCCTGGCTGGAGCTGCTGTCGATCGCCATGGGCCTCGAGGGAGCCTTCTCGGTGATCAAGGCCGTTGATGTCGACAAGCTCGATCTCGATTGCGCCTGCGTCGGCGGCAACACCCGCACGCCGCTGGGGGCGGTGAGTGTGCTCGAGAACCTGATGATGGTGGTGATGGGGACAGCGTTGCTGCTGGGCGCCAGCGGCTGAGCTGCCGCCAACAGCTTTGCGTTCGCAGATCCCCATCCAGGCATCGCGATCCCGGTGTCCTGGTGGATCGCTGGCACAGTGACGCCGATGCCATCGACCCCTGCCCGCATGCCCGTGTTGCCCCAGGCGCTGCACCCCGAGCAGTTGCAGGCCTACCGCTTCAGCGAGAGCGATCACTGCCGCCTGGCACTGATCGCCGATCCCTCCACCCACAGCGGCGGGCCGACCTTGATGCTCGAGATCCACGACGCCACCGAGCTGGTGCCGCCCCATCGCCATGCCCACGCGGTGGAGCTCTACTTCGTGCTGCGCGGTCGGGTGCGCTTCCACGTCGACGGCGACACGATCGAGGCCAGCACCGGTGACAGCGTGGTGGTGCCCGAGGGTTCCCTGCATGATTTCGAGAATCCCGGCCCGGAGCGGCTCTACCTGCTGACGGTGGTCAGCAACGATGACGGTTTTGCCGAGCAGCTGCGCCACGGCATTCCGAGCCCTCTCGATGCCGAGGATCTGCAGGTGCTGCGCAGTCTCTGAGGGGCCGATCAGCTTTGGGGGCGTGGCGGCTCCAGCCCCATCTGCCGGCGCCATTGGCGCACCACCACCGCCACCGGCCGCTTCTGCAGATCCACCTGGGCATTGAGCTCCTGCATCGTCGCGGCGTTCAATCGGCCCGTCAGTCGTTCCACCGCCGCCACCAGCTGCGGATGGCGCTGCAGGACGGCGTTGCGGAACACCGGCACGGCGTCGTAGGGCGGGAAATAGCCGCGGTCATCGCGCAGCACCTGCAGCTTCAGGGTCGGGATCAGGCCGTTGGTGGTGTCACCGGCGATCAGATCTACCTGGCCTTCGGCCAGAGCGCGGTACGTGAGCCCGAGATCCATGCTGCGGGGCGCGGCGGCGAAGCGCAGGCCATAGCGCTGGGCCAGGCCGGCGTAGCCATCGGCCCGGTTAAGGAACTCGTAGCCGAAGCCGGCGTGCCAGTCGGGGCTGTGGGCCGCGGCGTCACTGATCGTCTGCAGGCCGAGGCGCCGGGCATCGGCCTGGCGCACCAGGATCGCGAAGCTGTTCTCGAAGCCCAGGGAGGGGAACACCCGCAGCCCGAAGCGCTGGTCGTAGTCCCTGCGGGTGCCTTGCCACACCTGCTGGGCGGCGCCGGGCCCGGGGGTGGGCGTTGGCTGTTTGAGGATCGCCGTCCAGGCGGTGCCGGTGTATTCCACGTAGCCATCGAGGCGATCCTGGTTCAGGCTTTCGTGCAGCAGGCCCGTGCCGCCGAGGCCGAAGTTGCGCTTCACCCGGAGCGTCGTGTCGCTTTCAATCTGCTGGGCCAGCAGTTCGCCCAGGATCAACTGTTCGGTGAAGTCCTTCGAGCCGATCCTGACGGTGGCGTTGCCTTGAAGGCTGGTCAGGCCGAGGCCGAGCACGACGGCCAGCAAGGCCAGCGCCAGGCCGGCCTGCACGGGTCGGGTGGGTCGCCAGCGCGGTCTGCCGATTCGGCTGGATGGCCGCGACAGGCTGCGCTCCAGCGCCCCCAGGCCGGCATCGGCCGCCAGGGCGATCGCTGCCGCTGGCAGGGCGCCCGCCAGGATCTGGCCGTTGTCCACCGTGGCGATGCCCCGGAAGATGAACACCCCCAGGCCGCC
>JAPLID010000051.1 GCA_026389285.1 Cyanobacteriota bacterium | reverse complement strand
TCCCAGACCTGGCCGTCGTACCAGCCCGATTCCTCGTATTCCACAGCGATCGCTACCAGCCGCCGCTGCACGTAGCTCCAGCCCAGCCACTGGCGCAGCAACAGAATCAGGGGCAGCAGCAGGGCGGCGGCGGCGGCGGCCACCACCATCCGGGGCGGCTCGTGGCTCAGGCTGAGGCTGCCGCTGGCGACCAGCAGACTGGGGGCAGAGGCCAACAACCAACTGATCAGCAGGGGTTTCAGCAGCGAACGGGGCTGGCCGGAAGGCCAGACGAAGAACCAGGAGCGCAGCAGCTGGTCGTATTCCCGCAGGGGGCGCTGATCCGGCGGCACCGGGCAGGGGATCGAGGCCTGCACCTGATTGGGGTCACCGGCAGCCGCCTCAGTCGTCATGCGCCCGGAGCGGATGAAGCGTTCAGTCCGGCCGGACTGGCTTGCATCGAACTGGTCTGCACAGGGCTGATGTAGCGCTCCTGTTCCCCATGCCCCCAGAAGGACTCGAGGTCGTAATAGCTGCGTTCCTGGGGGGTGAGCACATGCAAGATCAGCTCGCCGTAATCGAGCAATACCCAGCGGCCCTCGCTCTGACCTTCGCGCCGCAGGGGCAGGCGAGCGGCCTCCAGCTCTAAGGAGTCCTCGACCGAACGGGCGATGGCCCGCACCTGGACCTCGCTGAGGCCGCTGCAGATCACGAACCAATCGGTCAGGGACGACACCTCGTCGACCCGAATCAGGCGGATATCCACCGCCTTGCGGTCATCACAGGCTTCGGCTGCCAGCAGCGCCAGGGCCCGGCTGTCGGCATCGGCCCTGAGGCGTTCCGGCGTGCGCTCGCTGATCACGACCTCTGAGCGCGAAAGTTCCCCATCAGCCACAACTGCATCCGCACTGGCTGATGAAGACATCGAGAAACCTGAATCAGCCATAGACGTTCTCACTGCTCACGGATTGACGGGAGCCCTGTTGCTGGGCCATTTCGGCCCGGGCCTTGCCGGCACTCTTGCGTAGAGCCTCAAGGCGGTCTTCGTAGAAGGCCCGGCGGCGCTTCTTGCGGGTCTGCTCCACCAGCTCCTTGAGGGCGCCACCCAGGCTCTTGTAGGCATTGGGCAGGCTGTAGCCGAAGCGGCAGGCCAGGTCGATCGCCCGCTCGTCGGCTAGCACCGCATCCTGCAGGCGTTTTTCGGAGTTGTTCTTGAGGTAGAGGCGGTAGCCGGCGAAGCCGGAAAGGCCCATCGCCATCAGCAGCAGCAGGCCGTCCTGCACCCACAGCTCACCGATGGCGCCACCCAGGCCGATCGCCAGGGCCGCCATCTCCCAGCCGTCGCGAGGCACGGCGTCATTCTGCACCCGTCCCACCTCATGCCAGAACAGCAGGTTGCGGTGATCGAGGGCCAGGGCATCCCATTTCTCCAGATCCACCTGGATCTCGATTTCGTCACGGCCGATCTCCTCGAGCGTGATCAGGGGAGGATCCACCGAGGCCGAGGTTTCCACGAACACCCAGCTCTGCATTTCCGGCGGAAGCAGCCCCTTGAGGCGCTGGAGTTCGCTCATCGCTGGTGACGTCCGGGTGTGCCGTGAAGCGGGGTATCGATTCAGATTAGCGATCGTGCCGGAGGCTGGTAGGGGGCGGCTGGATCGTGCACCGCCCACCGTGAGAGGCTGGGACCGTTTGGCCAGCGAAACTTCATGCCCCGCCGCACGGATCTCAGGCGCATCCTGCTGCTGGGTTCAGGGCCGATCGTCATCGGCCAGGCCTGTGAGTTTGATTATTCCGGCACCCAGGCCTGCAAAGCCCTGAGGGCTGATGGCTACGAGGTGGTGCTGGTGAACTCCAATCCGGCCTCGATCATGACGGACCCGGACCTAGCCGACCGCACCTACGTCGAGCCCCTCACCCCCGAGGTGGTGGCGCGGGTGATCGAGATCGAACGGCCCGACGCCCTACTGCCGACCATGGGCGGCCAGACTGCCCTCAACCTGGCGGTGGCCCTGGCGGAGAACGGCACGCTCGAGCGCTTCGGGGTCGAGCTGATCGGCGCCAACCTGGAGGCGATCCGCAAGGCCGAGGACCGGCTCCTGTTCAAGGAGGCCATGGCCCGCATCGGCGTGGCGGTCTGCCCTTCCGGCATCGCCAACACCCTGGAGGAGGCTGCAAGTGTCGGCGTCACGATCGGCACCTACCCGCGCATCATCCGGCCCGCCTTCACCTTGGGGGGCTCCGGCGGCGGCATCGCTTACAACCCGGAGGAATTCCGGGCTTTTTGCACGAGCGGCCTCGAGGCCAGCCCCGTCTCCCAGATCCTGATCGAGCAATCGCTGCTGGGTTGGAAGGAGTTCGAACTGGAGGTGATGCGCGACACCGCCGACAACGTGGTGATCGTCTGCAGCATCGAAAACCTCGATCCGATGGGGGTGCATACCGGCGATTCGATCACCGTGGCCCCGGCCCAGACCCTCACCGACCGCGAATACCAGCGCCTGCGTGATCAGTCGATCGCGATCATCCGCGAGATCGGGGTCGACACCGGCGGCAGCAACATCCAGTTCGCGATCAATCCCGCCAACGGCGATGTGGTGGTGATCGAGATGAATCCGCGCGTGTCGCGCTCCTCGGCCCTGGCCAGCAAGGCCACGGGCTTTCCGATCGCCAAGATCGCCGCCCGCCTGGCGGTGGGCTACACCCTCGATGAGATCACCAACGACATCACCGGCGCCACCCCGGCCTGCTTCGAGCCGACGATCGATTATGTGGTCACCAAGGTGCCGCGCTTCGCCTTCGAGAAATTCCGCGGCAGCCCGGCCGTGCTCACCACCTCGATGAAGTCGGTGGGGGAGGCAATGGCGATCGGCCGCTGCTTCGAGGAATCGTTCCAGAAGGCCCTGCGCTCGCTGGAAACGGGTCATGCCGGTTGGGGCTGTGATCGCGACCAGGTGCTGCCCGAGGCCGGCGACCTGGATCGCCAGCTGCGCACGCCCTCGCCGGATCGCATCTTCGCCGTGCGGGCGGCGATGGTGGCCGGCCGCAGCGACGCCGAGATCCACCAGCTCAGCGCGATCGATCCCTGGTTTCTGGCCAAGCTGCGGGGGCTGGTCACAGCCCAGGAGCGCCTGCTCAGTGGACGCAGCCTCGAGCAGCTGACGGCGCCGGACCTGCTGGAGCTCAAGCAGCTGGGCTTCTCCGATCGCCAGATCGGCTGGGCCACCGGCAGCCATGAGCTGGAGGTGCGCCGCCATCGTCAGGGGCTGGGCGTCGATGTGGTCTACAAAACAGTGGACACCTGCGCCGCCGAGTTCGCCTCCAGCACCCCGTATCACTACAGCACCTACGAGCGGCCGCTGCAGCGGTTGCACGAGGACGGTTCGCTGCAGACCCTGGCCCCGGAAGATGAGGTGCAGCCGGAGCAGCGCCGCAAGGTGATGATCCTCGGCGGCGGTCCCAACCGCATCGGCCAGGGCATCGAGTTCGATTACTGCTGCTGCCATGCCTCCTTCGCCCTGCGCCACGAGGGCCTGGCCACGGTGATGGTCAACAGCAATCCCGAGACCGTCTCCACCGATTACGACACCAGCGATCGGCTCTATTTCGAACCCCTCACCCTCGAGGACGTGCTCAATGTGATCGAGGCCGAACATCCCGAAGGGGTGATCGTGCAGTTCGGTGGCC
>JAPLID010000203.1:8745-18851 GCA_026389285.1 Cyanobacteriota bacterium | reverse complement strand
CTGATCACCGATCTGCGCAGCTTTCAAGTGGAAGTGGATGGTGTGCAGCGCTCGCTGCTGGTGTGGAGCGAGGTGCCGACCAGCGCCCTCAAAACTGCCGAGGCCAATCCCAAGGAGCTGCTCACCAGCCAGCTGGCGGTGATCAAGGTGGGGCTGATCAATCCCAATGCCGCCACCACCGGTG
The DNA here is from genome assembly GCA_026389285.1 of Cyanobacteriota bacterium. GTDB lineage: Bacteria > Cyanobacteriota > Cyanobacteriia > PCC-6307 > Cyanobiaceae > Cyanobium. The sequence continues at coordinate 18,667 of JAPLID010000203.1, read as the reverse complement.
GTTACACCTGGGATGAGCTGTTCAAGGACGCCGGCGGCCACTCCACGATCGCCACCATCCCCTGGAGCGAGGATCGCGGCTCCGGCCTCTCGATCGCCGATCTCAGCGCCGCCACCCTATCCCCTGGAGCGAGGATCGCGGCTCCGGCCTCTCGATCGCCGATCTCAGCGCCGCCACCCTGCAGGTGCAGGTGGATGCGGTGGCGCGCTTCAGCGGCACGATCTACGGCACCACGCTCACCGTCAGCCCGCTCAGCTCCGGCTCACTGGCCATCGGCGATCTGATCCTTGGCGATGGCGTGCAAGCAGGTACCACCGTCACTGCCGTGACCAGGGCCGCCAGCGCCAGCAGCGCCGGCAGCTATCAGGTGAACACCAGCCAGACGGTGAGCAGCACCAACCTGGCGGCCGTGCCCCTCAGCGGCGAGATCGCCAGCACTGCCATCGCCTTCGCCGGCAGCTTCAGCGGCAGTGGCAACACCACGCTGACGCTCAGCTCCGGCGCCACAGCTCTGCAGGTGGGCGATCAACTCTTCGGGGTGGGGATCGATCCGGGCACCTTCATCACCGGCGTGATCAGTGTCAATGCCGGCAGCGGTGCGGGCAGCTTCCAGGTCAACCACGGCCCCGCCAGCACCAGCGGCAGTGGCAGCGCCGCCCTGCTGGCCCTGCCGGCCGGCACCCCCTCGCCCGACAGCAGCCAGACCCTCACCACGCCGGTGCTCAGCTGGAGCGAGGCGGTGCGCACCCCCTACGACGAGGCGGTGCTCTCCAGCCAGCCATTGCTGTTCGTGCCCTTCGGCGGCCTTGTGGCCGGCATCAACAGCCTCAACCTCGGCTCGGCGAGCACCAACACCGAAACCTTCGCCTCCAGCACCGGCCTCAACACCTCGATCGCCGGCGCCCTGCCCAAATCCACGGCTTCCGCGGTGCAGAACGTGAAGGGCCTGGGGGTGCTGGCCACCGGCCTGGGATCGCTCAACAGCCCGACCCTGGATGCGCTGCGCAACACGCCGCAGACGCCGGCCATTGCGGCCGACAGCCCGGTGGCGATCTTCAGCGGCGCCATCAACGGCACCAGCCTGACGATCACCAACGTCAGCCAGGGCACCCTGGCGGTGGGCGAGCTGGTGGTGGGTGAGGGCATCCCCGCCGGCACCACGATCGCCGCCCTGCCCAGCTCCGCCACTGCCGATCAGAGCGGTGTGTACACGCTCGCCTACGCATCAGGCGCCGACAGCAGCACCACCCTGGCCGCCACCACCCTGCGCAGCCTGCCCACCACGGGTCGCCTGCCGCTGGTGAGCTTTGAGGGCAGCTTCAGCGGCAGCGCCGGCGCCAATGGCTACACCAGCCTCGCCATCACCAATCTGAGCGCAACGCTGCAGGTGGGCGATCAGGTGCTGGGCCTGGGGTTGCCCGGCGGCTCGACGATCAAGCAGGTGCAGAGCCTCGATCTCAACAGCGGCACCGCCCAGGTGATCGTCAGCCAGGGGCCCCAGAGCGCCGGCGGCAGCTATGGCCTGGCCGCCAGCTCCGGCGGCTCTTCCAGCCCCTACACGCTCGAGTTCTGGACCCAGCTCGATGCCGGCTCCAATCCGGCCGGTGCAGGCCTGGTCGCCCTGGGGCAACCCTCGGACAGCGCTCTCCCCGATCGGCCCGCTGAGCTGCCCGAAGGCTGGCTGCTCAGCTCCAGCTTCGGCGTCGAGCGGCTCACCTGGCAGGACGCCCTCAATCTCAGCCTGGAAACCAGCCTGAACGGCAACATGGCCAGCGATCTCTATGGCTGGCGCTGGGCGGTGGTGGCCGATGGCGCCAACACCACGGCGATGGATGGAACGGGCGGCAGCAACCTCTACCGCAATTCATTGCTGCTCAACAATCTGCTCGTCGGCGACACGATTGAGGGGGTTGAGAGCTTCCTGGCGGCCTATGGCCTCAGCAGCAGCGATCTGATCGGCCTGGATGGCACCCCCGCCAACCAGATCGCCGCCTCGCCCACCACCCAGTTCCAGTTCACCACCGATTTCAGGCCCAATCAGGCCCTCGCTGGTGAGTCGGTGCCCACCACCTCGCTCAATGGCGTGGCGATCGACACCAGCACCGACGTGATGAACGGCGGCATTGTCAAGTCGGCGACGAACACAAACGCCAACCTCACGGACATGCTCAATGCCCTGTGGGATTTCGAGCAGACCTACGGCCAGGCCAAGGTCAACTTCTCCCTCAATCCGATCACCCAGCCGGCTCCCCCGACGCCAAGCCCTTCGCCCATCCTGCCGTCGGCCAACAAAATCGAACAGTACGGCGGCTACGAACTCAAGTTCGTGCTGCAGAACGGCCCGGCAGTGTCCGTGAACGCCAGCGGTCAGATCGTCTTCGATGTGGCACCTGGGGTGACGCTGGTCTCCACCGACGGCATCGATTACCGCGACAACGCCTGGCACTACGTGGCGGCGTCCTTCCTGCCCGACTTCGTCACCGTTTCAGCCAGCGGCACGGCCCTGAATCTGCCCCGCAATGTCGGCACCGCCTACCTCTATATCGACGGTAAGCAGGTGGTGAGCCTGAGCAACGTGGTCAATCCCTATGGCCCCACCAATCTCAACGATGCTGCCCAGCTGCTGAGCGACAACGCCGGCGGCGCCCTCGATCTGCTGGCCGTCTACAACCAGGCCCTCACCACCAGCCAGCCGCCGGCCAAGGCCAGCGACTGGCCGATGCCCACCAGCACCGAGGCCCTGGCGCTGCTCAAGGAAGCCGGCTTCGTGGTGGCCAGCAAGACGCCCAATCCCGGCCAGCAGCCCGGTGCGATCTCCAATCACTACCTGGCCCACACCGTTGATCCCAACAATGCCGCCAAGAGCACCTTCACTTCGGCGCTGCTACCTGATGCCAATGGTGGTCTGAGCTGGAGTGAGGCCTCCACCCTCAATCCCGAGGCGGCAATCAGGCCCACCACAGCCAGCGCCAGCAGCCCGTCACTCCAGAGCGATCTGCTGATCCCGATCGCGACCACGGCCTGGGGCCAGCAGGGCTGGTTCACCAATGCCGCTCCCACCACCGCTGTGGTGGCCAACCCCGCTGGGCAGACGCTCAAGGGGATCACCGTGACGCTGACCCCCACAGGCGGCGGCACGGCGGTGATCCGCCAGCTCAGCACCGAGGAGGTGCTGCTCGGAACCACCGAGCTGGCGGCGCTGCAGCCCAAGGCGCAGGACGCCAACTTCGCCTACACCTTCCTCTCCAACGCGCCGGCGCTGAACCTACTGATCAGCCGCGAGCCCAGTGGCACAGGCGACAGCAATAACCTTGATCCGACAGTCCCCTACAGCGCCAGCGTCAAGCTGCAGTTCGCTGACGGCACCAGCCTCAGCAACACCAGCAGCGGCCAGAGCGCCGGCACCGTCGTGCCCCTGGGCTTCAGCACCAGCCTGGCCGCCACGCTGAAAACCGACAGCATCGCCAACAGCAAGGCCCTGGCCACCGCCGATGTGCTGGAGGCAGCGCCGTTGCAACTGAAATACATCGACAGCGGCGTGCAACTGAGCAGCCAGAACTCACCCAGCGATCCGACACCGGCCAGCAGCTTCGGCAACTCCCAGGTCTACGGCTGCTTCACCAACACCGGCAGCAGCACCAACAGCGGCTGGCTGGCGATCTCCCAGCCCCGCTCCAGCAATGCCGTCAGTGACCCGGCCGGACGGGTGTGGGTCAATTTCGCGGGCGCGTTCACCACCAGCACCGACAGCCAGGGCAACCAGCTGAGCAGTGCGGTCAGCGATCCAGCCCAGGCCCCTACCACCTGGCTCAACGCCCTGGCCGCCTCCGATTTCTCGCCCAACCGGCCCAACCTGCCGCTGCTCAATTCGGCGCTGTATCAGAGCAGCGTCGGCGGCCTGCTGATCAAGGCCGATGCGAGTGCCGGCTGGGGCCAGAACTTCGGCGCCACCATGCTGGTGGCCGATGTCGACAACGACGGCACCGACGATCTGGTGATCGCCGCGCCCCAGGCCAATGGTGGTGGCGCTGTGGTGATCGTCGACGGCACCTGGATCGCTGACAACCTCACCAGCAGCACCGGCCAGACGATCCTCGATCTCTCCAATCCAGGTCCCTGGATCACCGTGCTGCGGCCGGGCACTGTGGACTCCAGCACCGACATCACCACCGTCGCCGGCTTCGGTTCTGCCCTGGCCTTCCAGAGCGGCGGCGTCGGCCAAACCGGCACCCTCTGGATTGGTGCGCCCAACTATCTGCGCACGCTCGACAGCGATCCCAGCAACAAGGAAGCGTCCACCCAGGCGATCGGCGCTCTGTATTCCTACAACCCCAGCGCCTACGCCGGCAGCTGGGACGCCACCACCCCAACAGTGCTGAGCGATCCGATCCTCGGCAGCGGCGGCACCGTCACCATTCCCAAGGCGGGCAACAGCACCTCCACCAGCTGGTGGGGGGCCCAGCTGGGCACCGCCGTGGCGCTCTCCAGCGATGGGCAGCTGGCGGTGTCCGCTCCCGGCGTCGTGGGCTCAATCGTCTACACCGGCACCGAAGCCCTGACGCAGAAGTACACCAACTTCGACTTCGGTTCCAATCCGCAAGTAGCGGAAGGCCTGATCTACAAGTTTCAGGGCGGCAGCAGCATCGATGCCACCAAGGGTGCCGACAGCTCGCTATATACCATCGTCTCCGGTCTGCAGGCCGAGCAGCTAAGCGCCACACAGAAGGCTTTCCTCAACGCGTTCCGTGAGCAGCAGCTGAACCCGGTGGTCCCGGCCACGATGCAGAACAACCAGGCCGTGCAGGCCAGCGCCATCGGCGCGGTGGTGGTGTTCAAAAGCGGCACGAATCTCAACAGCCTGGCCAATACCGGTCTCACGGCGGCAAGTGTCAACGCCCTGAACGGGCGCACCTATTACGGCGCCAATCCCTACAACACCCTCGGCGACAGCGGTTTCGGCAGCAGCCTCAGCTTCGCCGATCTCACCAACAGCAACAGCGATCAACTGATCGTCGGTGCCAGCCAGAGTGGTGGTGGCGGCATGGTGTACATGTTCGATCCGAATGCCAGCTATAGCGACAACTCGCTGGGCTTCAATCAACATCTGGCCGTTCTGGCCGCCACCAACATCGTCACCGCCGCCGAAGCCACGGATTATCTGGGCAGCGGCCTGGTGAACCTGGGTGATGTCAATGGGGATCAGATCGATGATGTGTTGATTCAGGCCTATAACGCCGCCAGCAGTGCGGGCATTGGCTATGTACTGTTCGGCAGTGATCAACTCAGCACCAGCAATACCGATGCCGGCCTGATGAGCCTTGCCCCTGGCTCGATCGGCACGATCGAGTACGGCAACGGCACCAGCTCCAGCCTGGCCATCCTCTCGGAACTCGGCAGCGCCGGTGGCATCACCGGCCAGGGCAGCTACGGGCCGGGCGATTACAACGCCAATGGCCTCAATGATGTTCCGCTCGGCTCCGGACCGAACGCCAAGGGCTATCTCACCTGGGGCCAGCCCTACCTGGAAGCGATCAGCGATCTGCAGCTCAGCAAGCTCTCCAGCAACACCGGCTTCCTGCTCGCTGGGCTGGCCACCACCACCGAGGGATCACTGCGCTCGATCGGTGATTTCAACGCCGATGGCTACGGCGACTTCATGTCCATCAATCCCGGCCCATTTCTCACCAACGTGCGCATCGAGCTGGGTGCCAACACTCAGGAAATCCTCGCCGATGCGCCCTATAGCTACTACAGCTTCACGGTCGCCAACGGCACGGAAGTACTCCCAGGTGGAGACATCAATGGCGATGGTATGGATGACATCGTGCTTTTCCTCGATCAGAACCTGAGCAGCTCCGCCGATGGCAACCAGGGCGCCGGCAGCACCACCGGCATCCTCTATGGCCGCGCCAGCACAGATCTGCCGCTGGGTTCGGGCTTTGGCTACATCGCGCCGGTGGATCCGAACACCAGCGCGCCGCTGACGCCGCCGCCCGGATTGCTGGTGGAAGGCAGCGATGGCCTTCAGGGGCTCACCGATGCCACCCCGGCGGTGATCGCCGTCGGCGACACGCTCTATGCGGCCGTCAAGGGATACGGCGACAACACCATCTGGTTCACGCAGAGCCTCGATGGCGGCAGCAGCTGGGACAGCTGGAGCGAGCTCACCAGATTCAACAGCGGCTTCAGCACCAGCACCGGCCCCTCGCTGCTCAATTTCGGAGGCAAAATCTATCTGAGCTTCGTCAACAGCGGCGGCACCCTGTCGCTCTCCAGCTGGGATCCCGGCAGCACCGATCTTTCCGCCTGGTCGGCCCCAGTCGCCCTCAGCGATGGCGCGGGCACCGCTGACTTCAGCAGCACCAGCGGGCCCCAGCTGGTGGATCGCGGTATTTCCATCGGCGTGCTGTGGGTGCAGAACGGCACCGTGGTGGCCTCCACCAACACCGATCCGAGCAGCAGCACGTCCACATGGAGCAAGCCTGGGCAGCTGCAGCAGCTGGTGGGCGGCAGTGGCACGGCGATTGAAGCCAGCGCGGCTCCGTCCTTCGCCTGGCTGGGCACCTCGGCGGTGCTGGCGGTGAATGATGGCGGCGTGATCAACGTCTATGGCGCCCTGGGAGGCAGCAGCAGCCTGCAGCTGGCTTCCACGTTCACGGCTCCCAGTGGCGGCCCCACGATCACTTCGGCGCCGGTGCTCACCACCAGCGACACCGGCCTGGTGCTCACCTACACCAATTCCGATGGCTCGATCAGCGTCAACCGCCTCGATCTGCTTAGCCCCGGTGGCACGCCCCTGCCGGGCGTGACCTTCACGGCCAATGGCGGCGTCGATGTCAGCGAGGCGGCCATCAACTGGCAGACCACCACCCTCACCGACGCCAACAGCGGCATCAGCTCGGCATTGGCGAGCACGCCTGTGGTCGTTCAGGGCAATCTGCTGCTGGCCAATGTGCGCAACAGCAGCACGCCCGACAACCAGATCTGGCTCAATGCCATTCCCAATGCCAGCGATCCGGCCAGCACCACCTGGCTGAACACAACGGTGCAACTGCCCGATGGCAACGGTGGCGCGATCCTCAGCCAGCGAGCCGGGATCGAGAACAGCATCGGCAGCGGACTTGGTGCCGGCAGCTGGCAGGACGTCGGCGGCGGCGGCGCACTGTCGGCAGCCGCCCTGACCCGCAACGGCAACACGGTGTACATGGCCGTACGCGGCACAGATGATCACCTCTACTGGAACAGCAGCAGCGACAACGGGAAAACCTGGAACAGTTGGCAGGGCTTGCCCACCACGATGGGCACCTATACAGCCCCTTCGATCGCCTATTTCAATAAAACTCTGTATCTCTGCTACGTCGCCGCCGGCAGCAACGATCTCAACATCACCTATCTGAACGGCAGCACCTGGGAAACCCAATACCAGATCTCCGGACAAACGGCCACCGCCGCCTCAATGATCACGGAGGGCAGCAATCTTGCTGTCTACTTCGTTTCCGAGGACGCTTCTGATCGCATTCTCAAGAGCTATACCAGCAGCAGTACACCGAGCAGCACAGACTGGACCAACACCTCCGTTGAGTATGGCAGCGCTTCCAACCAGACAGCCAGTGGCAACCTGGCCCTGACCCGCTACAACGGCCAGACCTACATCGCCTATCAGGGCGGCACCGTCGACACTCCCAGCAACACCATCTATCTCACCACGGCCAGCGATAGCGTTGCCAACGGCAGCTCGCCTGTCTGGACGTTGCTTGAAACTCCTACCGGCATCGATCCGGTCCTGAAGCGAGGAGTGGGTCTGACCAGCAACGGGCAGGGACTGGTGCTCACCTACACCGACACGAACCAACCGAATCAGGTGGCTGTGCAGCTCAGCAACGCCGACGTGAGTGGCTGGCTTGCCCTGGACGATAACCAAGCTCTCTCCTCCGACATCGGCTACACCCCCCTGATCACTGCCGATACCAGCAATCCGCTGCTGATTGCCGGCATGACCCCGAGTGACACCTATCCGGTGATCAACGCGCAGCTGAACTCGCTCAATGTCCAGATCCTCAGCAGTGCCCAGACCGGCTCAACGCTCAGCGCCGTCGGCGATATCAACGGCGACGGTTATGACGATCTGGCAATCAGTGCCAACAATGTGGCCTATTCACCCTCGGGCAACTTTGGTAGCAGTGACGCCCAGCTCAGCACCGGCGTGCGGCTGGTGCTGGGTGCGGCGACCGCCACGGCCCTCAGCGGCGCCAACAACGCCAGTGCCAGCCAGCAGACGGTTCAGATCGCCGATCTCTACGGCCAGCCGGGCGCCACTGGAACGGCCTCCTCGGTCACACCGCTGGCGAATCTGAGCGGTCCCTCCAGCCTCACGCTCAGCGGCAGACAGGCTGGCAATGTCGTGCAGATCACCAGTACGGCCCCGGGGTCGCCCCTGAGCGATGCCACCCTCAGCGCCAATGCCAGCGACGCCAGCAGCCTCAATCAGCTGTTTGCCGGCGCCAGCGCCTCGACAACGCCGATTGCCGGCTGGCATACAGCCAAAGGCACAGGCTCTGCGTCTGCGCAGACACTGGCTGGCTACGGCGATCTCAACGCTGATGGCTACGTTGATTATCTGGCCCCAGATGGCCTGCAGAACGTCTACAGCAGTGATGGCGCCATCGTCTACGACGTCTGGAGCATCCGGGCGGCAGGTGATGTGAACGGCAACGGCGTCGATGATCTGCTGTTGACACTGAGCCCGGCGGAAACAAGTGGCCAGTGGCTGCAGACTGCCCTGGTGGATGGATCGCTGTTCCATGTGGAGAACAATCAATTCAGCTTGGCCAAAGCCGAGGGCTCAATCCAGAAGGGTTGGACATCGGCCGGGCTCAAGGCACCGCTGGCCCCCTATCAGTACGCCTATAGCGACGGCACACCTCCGGGACTCCAGCAATGGGTGCAGTCGATCCTTAACTACCAACCTGGCAACCAGCTGACGTCCCTATCGACTGGCACACAAACAACGATCGACTCCTTGAATAGCGCTGACATCGGAGCCCTTGCTTCCGCCGTTGACAGTGACGGGACAGTCTACATTGCTGCTGAGGTAAATGGCACTGTAGGTCAGTTATTCTACGGACCGCCCAATGCATCTGCCAATACGTGGACTGTTGTCGGTACCCCGAAAGGGGGCATACCTACAAGCGTTGCCATCTACGACGGCTCCATCTTCATCCTCGAGCAGGGCACTGCGGGGGCGCTCACGATTCAGAGTGCATCCTTGAAGAGCGACCTCTCCGCTGCCAGCAGCTGGAGTGCCTACACCCCTTCCGGAATCACCGGATCCACCGGCCAAATTGTTAACGAAGGAGATCGGCTGGCGCTCTACTACGTGAACACATCTGGCTCCAACAAGAACCTTGTCAGCGCAACGTTTGCCACAAGCACTCCGACTTCAAGCCTGGGTGTCAAGACTCCGGTCACTAGCTCCTCTTGGGGCGGAACCCTTGGGGCTACAGGATTCAGCGGAGCCCCGGTCTCGATCAATGTGGCTGCGAACGGCAGCAGCAATGAATCTGGAATGAATGCGGGGACCACTCTCACCGCCACACGCTTCCAGGGCAAGACAATCCTGGCTTATTATTCTTCACCATACAACAGCAGCAGCAGCACCCTCTATGTTGCCGAATCGAATTCCCGTGAGCCTGGCTCGTCATTCACCTCCAATGCCACGAGCCTGGGCGTCTGGAACAGCCAGCTCGGCTTTCTCCCGGAGATACAGCTGACAGCGAGCGCAAGTCAGCTCTATCTCTATCAAGTTGGGAAGTCGGTAAGCATTGCGACGGCAGGCGCCTTTGACGACTGGTCCAATGCTGTGACCTGGAGCAACATTAATCTTGCCACTGCCTATGTTTCGCAGTCGCAGCTTTATCTGGCT
>JAPLID010000203.1:0-8726 GCA_026389285.1 Cyanobacteriota bacterium | reverse complement strand
TATCTGGCTGCCAATACGCCTCCGCCGAAAAATCAGTACCTAACCACAAGTCTCTTCACGACACCTGCCACGATCGCGCAATCGTCGCCCCAGCAGGTCTCCCTCGCCGGCTACTCGATCGACGGCAACATCGACATCAATGGCGATGGCTTTAAGGACATGCTGATCTCCGATCCCTCCGATCCCTCCAAATCCGTCGACAATCAATACGCCCTGTTCGGCGGCGATTATCTGAACATCGCCAGCCAGGTGGGTACCGATGGCAATGATGTGATGGTGGGCACTTCTTTGGCCGATGTGATCTACACGATCCAGGGAGCCGACCAGGTGAGCAGCAACGGTGGCGCTGATGTGATCTACACCGGCGCGGGCAATGATCAGGTCTTGATCACGGACAACGCCTTCATTCGCATCGATGCCGGCTCCGGCTTCGATGTGCTCGGCCTGCAGGGCAAGGCGGATCAGTCCTATGACTTCCGCCTCGATGTGCCCACGCCGCAGTATTTCGCCGGCACCAAGCTGCGCGATATCGAGCTGATCAGCTCCCAGGACTATGGCGCTAACACCCTGCGTTTCGATGCGGCGGCGGTCAATGCCATCAACCCGGACCGCATTCTGTTCCTGACGCCGGATGCGCTCGATTCGATCGTGCTCACCAGCGAGTTCCAGCGCAACAGCGGCTTCGACACCACCTACGGCGGGTCCCTCTGGAACGCCTACACCGCCGGCAGCGCCAGCACACCGGGCGAGTCCAATCCCAGCCTCGTCTATGTGCTCAATCCGCTCGGCAGCGGTGCCACGGACTGGCTCGATTCCCATGTGCTCTGCCTCGACACCCTGGCTGAACCGGTCGCCTTCAGCCTTCAGGCCAGCGCACCGATGGGCGCGGCAGGGTCGGGTTCGGACCTGCCCGGTGCGGCCGTCAGGAGCAATCAGGGCACCACGACACCCTTCGGCATGGGTTTGGCGGTGACGGCCTACGCCACCACCTCCGGCAGTGGCTGGGCACGCTTCTCGATCCACCGCGACGACGCTTCCAATCATCAGGTGGTGATCTACACCACCAGTGCACAGAATGCTTTGGCGAAAGCAGGTGTGGATTACGGCATTTCGGTGGGCCAGCTTGTGTTCAACCCTGGCGAAATGGTTAAAGACATTTTGGTTCCTTTGAATCCTGAGACTCTCGCCGACAGAAAGAAAAGCTCGCTTTCCTTGGAAGTCGAAGAACATAACTACAACGGTCAGAAGGAGGTCAATCTCCTGATCCAGCCGCTCAAGGATGCACTCGGTGGTCTTCTCCCAGTGGTTTCCGGCGTCAAACTCGATGTGGATAAGCAAGCTGGCGCTGCCATGCTCTCGTTGCGCGCTGACACCAGCAGCGGGGATCAAGAACAGCTCAAGCTGCAGATCAGCGACCGTCCCAGCTCCGATAGCTTCGCAATACGCCAAAGCCAAGTCGTTGCCATCAATGACTTCCAGCTCAATCCAGGCCCCATTCGGCCTGGGGACAACCTGCAGAACCTGGATCAAGATGGTCTCCCTAATCAACAGGTCAGCGCCAGGCTGAAGCTCAATCTCGAAGCCAAGGGCGACCAACCCCTGGTCTCCGTCCTCGGTCCTGAGCTGAAGTGGCAGAGCAGCGTCCAGTTGCTGAATGGCAACACCGTGCACTTCTCCCAGGACGCTCCCCTCACCAGCTGGCGCGCCGACAGCGGCCCGGGCCTGGTGACGTTCGGTCTCCAGGCCGGCGCCAGGAGCTTGACCCTGATCCGCGATGCCCAGGGCGGCGCCAGAGGCAGTCTCAACCCCAGCAACGCCAACAGCGCTGAGGGCTGGCAAACCACCGAGGCCCTGGCGATCGGTAGCCGCGCGATCACCGACGCCAAGACCCTCAGCGGCCCGGACTGGACCCCGACCGCCAGCCGCGACGGTGTTGCCCTGGAGCTGCTCAACCTGGCGGTCGATGGCAACCAGGTCACCGCCAGCTTCAGCGGTGGGGTCAGCGGCGTGTTCTGGCAGGCCACCGGCAATGCCCCCACCGTCGTTCCGGCTCCCGCCGCCGTCGAGGTGCAGCGCCTGGGCGGCTACGACAACAGCCTTGGCTTCTACACGGTGGATTCGATCACCGGCAATATCGGAGGCCTCAATCCTGGCGACAAGGGTTACCTGCAGGCTGCCCTGGCCCGCTCCAAAGATGAGGGCCTGCTGCTCGATGCATCCAGCTTGCCCGAGTTCGGGCAGTCCGCCACGTACAACGCCCTGCCGCTGGACACCCGCGAGCGCTACGGCCTGCTGTTGTTGCAGAACGGCGATGCCTCGGTGATCTACTCCTCCTTCGCCGCCGCCAACGCCGGCGGTGCTCCCCAGATGGTCAGCCTCAGCAACAGCGCCAATAACCTGGTGCTGGGAATCGAGGATCAGTCGGTGCTTGCTGGAACCAGTGACATCGACTTCAACGATCTGATCGTGCGCGTTCAGAATGTCGCTTTGGCGGTGTTCTGAGCCGTCGGACTGTCAAGGGTGCGGCACACCAATTTCTGGCGGCTCATTTCTGCGCAAACCGCTGGCTCTGGCCCCCAGCCCGGCGCGGTCATCAGGCCGCTCAGGCTTCAATCTGCTGGCAACGCGCAGCAAGCCTGTCTGCTCCGAATCGCCCGGCGCCTGCCCACCCAGCGCTCCCCTGCCGAAAGACAATGGCCCGATGATCATCCTCGGCATCGACCCCGGCCTGGCCCGGGTGGGCTACGGCGTGATCGAGGTGGACGCGCGAGCAGCGGCGGGGCGGGAGCCCGGCCAGCGCCTGTTGGATTGCGGCATGATCCGCACCGATGCCGGCCGCAGTGAAGGTGATCGCATGGTGGAGATCGCCTCGGATCTGCGCCAGTTGATCCGCCGCTGGCAGCCCGATCTGGCGGCGGTCGAGAAGTTTTTCTTCTATCGCTCCAGCAACACGATCGCCGTGGTCCAAGCCCGCGGCGTCCTGATCATGACCCTGGCCCGTTTCCGCATCCCGGTGGTCGAATACCCGCCGATGCAGATCAAGCTCGCCGTCGCCGGCCACGGCCATGCGGACAAGGAGGCGGTGCTGGAAGCGGTGATGCGCGAACTCAACCTCGACCAGCCCCCCCGCCCCGATGACGCCGCCGATGCCCTGGCGGTGGCGCTGACAGGCTGGTTCCAGCGATGAACCAGCCGGCAATGAACAGCCCGGCGACCCCAGCTGCCGAAAAGAGCAGGCTGCGGCGGCAGTTCCGCACGCTGCGACTGGCTGCGCTGGCCGAGGCCGAGGCCCAGATCCTGGCGGTGGCCCAGCGAGAGATCCCGATCCTGCTGCCGGCCGGCCAGCGGCTGGGGATCTACTGGCCCCTGGCGGGGGAGGCGGATCTGCGCCCCCTGGCGGCCCTGGATCTGCCTTTGGCCCTGCCGGCGGTGTGGGGCGAGGCGACGCCGGCGGCGCGGCTGATTTACCGCCCCTGGCGCCCCGGCGAGCCCCTGGCCCCGGATCACTGCGGCATCCCCGCCCCCCTGGCCAGCAATGCGCCAACCCCGCCGGCAACCGAGCTCCACCCAGACGCCCTGGGCCTGCTGCTGGTGCCGGCCCTGGCCCTCGATCGCCGCGGGATTCGCCTGGGCTATGGCGGCGGCTGGTACGACCGTCTGCGCGCCGAGCCGGCCTGGCGGGCGGTGCCGGCCCTGGCGGTGCTGCCCGCCGCCTGCGTCGTCGAGGATTTGCCCTGCGATGGCTGGGATTTGCCCTTCTCCGGCTGGCTCGATGAGCGGGGCCTGCACCGGATCGCCACCGCCAACATTGCAAGCTTGTAACGGTGCCGCCCTGGGCTTCTCAATTGCGGCGCTGATTTGCCAGGATCCAAGTCAGCAACGACTTCGACTCCTTTGGACCTGACCGCGCTGCAGAACCAGACCCTGCGGAGTCTCGACCACCCCCCCGCCGGCCTGGAGCGCCGCCATCTCGAAAGCGAAGGCCGGCCCCGCACCGCCTCCGAGCGGATCCTGGCGGCCGAGCTTCAGGTGCGCGGCGAAGTGCCGGACGCACTGTCGATGATGGTCAGCTCGATCGCCCGGATGGTGCAGGCCGGCAAAAGCAGCGATAGTCGCTGGAGCGCCTCCTGAATCCACGGTCCATGTCCCGTCTGCTGCTGCCCCTGCTGCTGGGCTCCGCCGGCCTGTTACTGCTGAGCTCCGGCTCCGGTGCCCGCGCCCACGGTCTTGAATCCAGCCTGCAACGGCTGGGCAACCTCTCCGCCGGCCTGGAGAGCCACTACTCCAGTGGCCTGCCCGCCGCCGACGCCAAGGTGCGCCTGTTGGTGCCCGGTGCTGAGCCGATCGCGCTGGGCCGCACCGATGCGGCCGGCAAGCTCACCTTCCAGCTGCCAGCCCAGGCCCACGCCGACTGGGAGATCCAGATCGAAGCCGGCCCCGGCCACAAGGACTACCTGGAGCTGCCCCCCAGCCGGCCCCAGTCCGCCGCCGCCATCAGCCACAGTGAAACCGGGCCTTTTGTAGCGCTGCGCCATCTGGGCAGCGCCGGCCTGTTGGGGCTGCTGGGAGCCGCCGCCGGCCTGCTGATGCGCCGCCAGCGTCCCTGAACATCGACCCCATTCCCAAGCCCCCATCCCCGTGAGCACCGGCAGCGCCGCCCTCGACCGGATCGTCGAGCGCCTCGGCAGCACCAGCGATCCCAAGCGCCGCTACGAGTATGTGCTCTGGCTGGCGAAAAAGCTGGAGCCCCTGCCCGAGCCTTTCCGGCAGGAGGCCTACAAGGTGCGGGGCTGCGTCTCCCAGGTGCATGTGGTGGGCCAGCTGCAGGAGGGCAGGCTCCACTGGCAGGGGGATAGCGATGCGGCGATCACCAAAGGGTTGCTGGCCCTGCTGATCGCAGGGCTGGAGGGGCTGACCCCGGCCGAGGTGATGGCCATTGATCCGGCCTTTATCGCCGGCACCGGTCTGCAGGGCAGCCTGACCCCCTCACGGGCCAATGGTTTCCTTAACATTTTTAAAATGATGCAGGCCCAGGCGCGCAGCCTGCTGGTGGACCCCGCCGTCCCGGCGACCAAGGCAGCTGGCTGATCCGGCCCGCTGATTTCTAGGATGACGGGTTTGCAGGGTTGCAGCGCATGACCATCGGCATCGGCTTGTTGGGGCTGGGCACGGTGGGAGCCGGCGTGGCGGCGATTCTGGCCAACCCGGAGGGGCGCCATCCGCTGGTGGCGGAGCTGGAGCTGCGCCGGGTCGCCGTGCGCGATCTCAGCCGCCCCAGGCCGGTGGAATTGGCACCTGAACTGCTGAGCACAAGCCCCGAGGCGGTGATCGATGATCCCGCCGTGGACATTGTTGTTGAGGTGATGGGCGGGCTGGAGCCGGCCCGCAGCCTGATCCTGCGCGCCATCGCCGCCGGTAAACCGGTAGTGACCGCCAACAAGGCGGTGATCGCCCGCTATGGCGAGGAGATCGCCGCCGCCGCCGCCGCCAAGGGCGTCTATGTGTTGATCGAAGCCGCGGTGGGCGGCGGCATCCCGATCATCGAGCCGCTCAAACAATCGCTGGGGGGCAATCGCATCCGGCGGGTCAGCGGCATCATCAACGGCACCACCAACTACATCCTCAGCCGCATGGCCGATGAGGGGGCGGCCTACGCCGACGTGCTGGCCGACGCCCAGCGCCTGGGCTACGCCGAAGCGGATCCGGCCGCCGATGTGCAGGGGGGAGATGCCGCCGACAAGATCGCGATCCTGGCGGGCCTGGCCTACGGCGGGCCGGTCTCCCGGGCCGGCATCGCCACCGAAGGCATCGATCGCCTCGAGGCCCGCGATGTGGCCTACGCCGCCCAGCTGGGCTACGTGGTCAAGCTCGTCGCCACCGCCGAGCGGCTGGGCAATGAGCCCGAAACCGCGGGCGCCGCCATTCCCCTCGATGTGCGCGTCCATCCGACGTTGCTGCCGAAACAACACCCGCTGGCGGGGGTGCACGGGGTCAACAACGCGATCCTGGTCGAAGGCGATCCGGTCGGCCAGGTGATGTTCTACGGACCCGGCGCCGGGGCTGGGCCCACGGCCTCCGCGGTGGTGGCCGATATTCTCAACATCGCCGGCATCCGCCAGGTGGGCGGATCCGAGGCGGGCCTCGATCCGCTGCTGGCCGCCAGCAGCTGGCGCCGCTGCGAGCTGGTGGATGGCTCCAGCAGCCGCCATCGCAACTATGTGCGCCTGCACACCCGCGATGAGGCGGGCGTGATCGGCCGCATCGGCACCTGCTTCGGGGAGGCGGGGGTCTCGATCCAGTCGATCGTGCAGTTCGAAGCCCGCGACGGTGATGGCAACACGGACCAGAGCGGCGCAGGGCCCAGCCAGGATGATCCCAGCGCTGGGCCTTGTTCAGAGATTGTCGTGATCACCCACGAGGTGCAGGAATCCCACTTCCGCCAGGCCCTGGCAGCCATCGAATCCCTGGCAGATGTGAAGGCGATCGCGGCCTGCCTGCACACGCTTTGAAGCGCCACGAATAAGGTCTCGCTGCGACAACTTCAGACGTCCTCGCACCGCCGCCCCCACGGCGCCACCTGCCGGTCTTGAATGGCGTCGCCCTGAGCCTCTGGGATTGCCGCCAATCGCAGGCCTGTCGAATCTTCCGGAGCGCCTCACTTCGCTTTTGACCTCGCCGTTGACCAGGCGCCTGGGCCCGCTGCTGGCGGCCCTGCTGCTGCTGCCCACCCTGGCCGCCTGCCAGCCGCGCCGGCCCGAAGGCGTCCTGATCGTGGCCACCAAGAGCCGCATCGACTCCCTCGATCCCGCCGCCGCCTCGCGGATCGGGATAATGCAGGTGCTCAGCGCCCTCGGTGATCCGCTCTATGCCATCGCCGCCGATGGCCGGATCGAACCGCGGCTGGCCACGGCCCTGCCCCAGCTCAGCGCCGATGGCCTCAAGGCCCGCATCCCCCTGCGCCAGGGCGTGCTGTTCCACGACGGCACGCCGTTCAACGCCGAGGCGATGGTGTTCACGCTGCGGCGTTTCCTGGCGATCGGCACCCTCGGCTACCAGCTGGGCGACCGGGTGCGTTCGGTGCGGGCCACGGGCCCCTATGAGCTCGAACTGGAGCTCAAACAGCCCTTCAGCCCCCTGCCCCGGCTGCTGAGCGCCATCTTCCTGACCCCGATCTCGCCCACCGCCTACCGCAGCCACCGGGACAAGTTCCTGGCGGAGCGCTTCGTCGGCACCGGGCCCTACCGGCTCAGCTTCTTCAGCCCCCAGCAGCAGCGCCTCAGCCCCTGGCCCCGCTACTGGGGCTCCCGGCCCCGCAACGGCGGCCTCTCCCTGGTCACCCTCAGCAACTCCACCGCCCTGTTCGGCGCCCTGCGCAGCGGCGAGGTGGACCTGCTGCTCTCCAGTGGCCTGGAGATCGACCACCAGCGCGCCCTGCATGGCGATGCCCAGGCCGGACGCCTGCGCGAAGCGGTCGGGCCGGCCCTGGAGATCGGTTTTCTATCGCTGCTGAGTGACCAGCCACCGCTCAACTCCCTGGTGCTGCGCCAGGCGATCGCCCACAGCCTCGATCGCCGCACCCTCAGCGAGCGGGTCAGCCTCGGCATCCGCCCCCCCCTGCGCCAGCTGGTGCCGCCCAGCCTGCCCGGCTCCGAGCCCGATGTCTGGCCTGCCTACAACCCCGCCCGCGCCCGCCAGCTGTTCCGTCAGGCGGGCTACTGCCAGGGCAAACGCTTCACGCTGCCGCTCACCTTCCGCTCCGACATCCCCACCGATCGCCTGTTCGCCCTCACCTGGCAGGCCCAGCTGCGGCGCGATCTGGGCGATTGCATCAGCCTCGAACCCACCGGCATGGAATCCACCACCGCCTATGACCAGCTCGGCAAGGGTGCGCTGGTGATGTTCTTCTACGACTGGAGCGCCGACTATCCCGACGCCGAGAACTTCCTGGTGCCCCTTATGGGCTGCGAGCAGCCCCGTGGCGACCGCTGCCTCAAGGGCAACAGCGCCCTGAGCGGCAGCTTCTGGAGCGCCCCCGGCCTGGACGATCAGCTGCGGCAGAGCAGCCAGCTGAACGGCGCAGCCCGCCTCGCCCTGCTGCACACGATCCAGCGGCGGGCCGCCGCCGCCAGCCCCTATCTGCCGGTGTGGCTATCGGCGCCGGTGGCCTGGGCCCGGCCCCAGCTCAGTCCACCCCGCTTCGATGGCTCCGGCCGGGTGCTGCTGGGCGAGCTGCAGCGCACGGGTGCCCCCCGGGAGACCCAGCCATGAGCCGCCGCGCCGACCTGTTGCGCTATCTCGGCGCCCGCCTGGCCCTGGCGCCGCTGATGCTCTGGCTGATCGCCACCCTGGTGTTCCTGCTGCTGCGGGTGGCGCCGGGGGATCCGATCGATGCCCTGCTCGGCCCGAAGGCGCCGGCCGCCGCCCGCGCGGCCCTGCGGCACCAGCTCGGCCTCGATCAACCCCTGCTCAGCCAGTACGGCCATTTCCTGAGCCAGCTGCTGCATGGCGATCTGGGGCTCTCCCAGAACAGCCAGGAGCCGGTGCTCGGCATCATCCGCGCCAGCCTGCCCGCCAGCATCGAGCTGGGCGTGGTGGCCCTGGTGCTGGCGGCGGTGCTCGGGCTGGCGGTGGGCTTCAGCGGCATCGCAAGGCCCGAAGGCAAGGTGGATCTGGGCGGTCGCCTGTTCGGGATCGGCACCTATGCCCTGCCGCCCTTCTGGGCCGCC
>JAPLID010000100.1 GCA_026389285.1 Cyanobacteriota bacterium | reverse complement strand
GTTCGAGCGCCTGTGGGGCGACGGACCGGGCGGCCTACCCGACAGCCGCTTCGGCATCGCCAAGCAGGAGGGGCAGGCCAAGCGGGTGCTGGTCGCCCAGACATCGGTGGAGGTGTTGTTCGCACCCCATCGCCGCAGCGATCCCCTAAACGGGCTGGCCTGGCTCGATCGGCAGCTGGCCCGGGTGCAGCGGCGGCTGGATCTGGGCTTGTTCGTGTTTTCAGCCCAGAACCTGGCCAACCGCCTGGCGGACCTGCAAGCCCGGGGCGTGAAACTGCGGGTGCTGGCCGATCCCGGCTTCGCCAACCGGGCCTTCAGTGAAGTGCTCGACCTCCTGGGCGTCACCCTGCCGGACCACCGCTGCCGGATCGAGGCCGGCAACCGGCCCTGGTCGAGTCCGTTGGAAGGGATCGGCATCCCCCAGCTGGCGCGTGGCGACAAGCTTCATCACAAGATCGCCGTACTCGATCAGCGCTGGGTGATCAGCGGCTCGTTCAACTGGAGCCCCTCGGCGGCCTTCCAAAACGATGAGACCCTGCTGCTGATCGACTCGAAACCGCTGGCCCGGCACTTTGAACACGAAATCGACCGGCTCTGGCGCGGCGCCGATCTGGGGATGACCCAGCGGTTGCAGCGCAAACGCCTGCGGCAGCATCAGCGCTGCGGCCAGGGCCAGAGCCGCCCCGAGCAGAGGCCGATGGCAGGTCTGCCAGCCGCCCGCAGCACCCGGACAGTGCCGATGGGGGCTCGCCAGAGCGCGACTACGCTGAATCCTCGCCTTCTGTGATCGTCAGGTCGTCCGATGGAACCGGTACCCCCTTCCCGCGGCACCACCCCGCGACTCGACGCCATCAACCTGATGCTGCGCGATCTGCATACCCGCCACGATGAGATCCGGCATCGGGCCGCCTTCCGTGGCTGCACCTTGGAGCTGCTCACCCTGCAGCAGGAATTGGTCGACTACCTGTTAAACAAGAAGCACGGGTTACTCGGCGTCATACCGCCGGATTCAGCCCAGAACCCGAACTACAACTCCTTCACCTGAGCCCGTTGGCCACAAATAGCGGGGTGGTGATCGCCGGCGCCGGCCCGGCGGGAGTCGCTCTGGCGCTGTTGCTGGCCCGCCGTGATGTGCCGATCACCCTGGTGGAGGCCAGCCCCAGCCCGGCCCGGCAATTCCGGGGCGAGGCGCTGATGCCCAGTGGCCTGGCGGCACTGGCGGCGATGGGCCTGCTGCCCCTGCCGGAGTCGATCGCCCAGCGTCCGCTGAGCGGTTGGGGCTTCTGGGCCAATGGCCAGCAGCTGTTCCAGGTGGCTGAGCCGCTGGGCAGCGACCACCCGTGCACCCTGGTGGATCAGGAAGCCCTACTGGACTGGCTACTGCAGCAGGTGCGCGCTCAGAGCGGCACCCGGGTGCTGATCGGACGCCCGATCCGGGCGCCGCTGCTGGACGGAGAACGGGTGGTCGGCGTCGAACTCGACGATGGCACCCAGGTGCACGCCGAGCTGGTGGTGGCCTGTGACGGCCGCGCCTCGCTGTTGCGCCAGAAGGCGGGCCTGAACCTGCAGCGGCTCGGTGCAGCGATCGATGTGCGCTGGTTCAGGTTGACCGGAGCGGCCGCCACACCGCTGAGCCAGTGGCTCAGGGGCCAGTTCGTGACGGTCTTGGGCAGCGGCGACAGCTTTGCCCTCTATGCCTCGGTCTACGGCGGCGTGCAGCTGGGCTGGCTGCAGGATGAGGCCTCCCGGGTTCCCACCGATCTGGCGGACTGGCGGGAGCGCTGGGCCCAGGCCAGCCCAGAGGCCCTGGCGCAGCTGCTGCGGGCCTGTCCGCTGAAGGCGATTCAGGGTCCTGTGCGGCTGCCGGTGCAGGTGGGGTGCCTTGAGAGCTGGTGGCGGCCCGGGCTACTGCTGCTGGGTGATGCCGCCCATCCGATGAGCCCGCTGCGCGCCCAGGGCATCAACATGGCCCTGCGCGATGCCCTGGTGGCAGCCCGCCAGCTGCTGCCGGTGCTGGGCCAGGGCAGCGGGGCGGATCTCGATCGGGTGCTCGCCACCATCAGCGCCGAACGGCTGCTGGAGCTCCGTCCGATCCAGGCCAGCCAGGCCGAGGAACTGGCCCGCGCTGAACTGCTGCGCCGCAACGGCTGGCTCAGGCAGCTGCTCGTTGCTTCGGCCGGCTGGAGCGGACCGCTGCTGGCCCGGCGCTGGCAGAGCAGCCAGGCCCTGCTGCGCCAGGGATGCACCGCAACCGAGCTGACCCTGCCGGACGCCGCCATGATGGAGTGATTCAGCGCGTCAGCATGGCCCGGTCCACCCCAGTCCTGCGCCCGCTGATCTGGGCCACCCGATCGATCGCCAGCTGCGGCCTGAGCCTGCTCGCCACCGCTCCAGGCCTGGCGGGGCCCCAGCCAGAAACCTTCCCCCCGGCCGAGAGCTTCCGCAACCTGCAGCTGATCACCCTCACCTGCAGCCGCGAAAACACCGCCGCCAGCTGCGAGAAGGCCCGCACCATCGCCAATCCCCTGCTCGATCACCCGCGCCTGCCGACCAGCTGCAAGGACGTGCTGTGGTCGATCAACCAGCAGGCCAGGACAGCGGAGAGCAACAGCATGGGCCGCCGCGATGACCTCGATCGCGCCGCCAGGAACCTGACCGTGTTCTGCAAACCCCAGCTCAAGGCCACGGGCAAGACCGAAAGCAAGCCCGCCATGCCCTTCGGCGGGGGCAACTTGAACTTCGGAGCGCCGCAGCCGGCTCGCTGAACCCGGGGCTGATCGCTAAGGCTCGACCGCCGGCTCCGGCACGAATGACATCGCTCTGGTGGCTGCCGGCGGTATGGCCCCGCTGCCGCCGGCGATCAGATCGAGCAGCTGGTGGGAGGTCTGATCCATGAACGCCAGACTCATCGGCGTGACGACCACCGCCTTGTCCGCCAGGCGGCATAGCGGTGTCGTCATGTGGGCGGCTTCACAGCTGTTGGACAGACCGAGCAGCGCCTTGGTGAGCTTGCCCCGCAGACAGGTTTCCCGGCCCGCCCTGCTCAGCACCGCATGGGCGCTCTTGGAGGCGAACTCCTCCGCCTTGGGGTAGGGCGGCGTTTCGGCGGTGGCGCTCAGCGGGCGCAGGGGGCCGATCCCCAGGACGGCGAGACCCACTAGCGGGGCCAACGCCATCACGACAGCAGCTGGGAGTCTTGACATGGTCCCAACTTACCCAGGCAGCCCGGGGATCGTCATCGAGCCCGACGGGTTCAGGCGTCAGCAGCTAGGGCGTAATTTGGGGCCCTTCCTGCGGACCCGGCGACGGGCGATGCCGATGACCAGCAGTGCCAGCAGTGCCATCCGTCAGGTGTCACTGGCCCAGCCCTTCACGGATCAGAAGCCCGGCACCTCCGGTCTGCGCAAGAGCAGCCGTCAGTTCCAGACCCCCCATTATCTCGAGAGCTTCATCGAGGCCTCCCTGCGGGTGGTGCCGGGCATCGCCGGCGGCACGGTGGTGGTCGGTGGGGATGGCCGCTACGGCAACCGCGCCGCGATTGATGTGATCGCCCGCATGGCCGCCGCCCACGGGGTCAGCCGGCTGATCACCACCACCGGCGGCATCCTCTCCACCCCGGCAGCCTCGAATCTGATCCGAAAGCACGGCGCCGCCTGCGGCGTGATCCTTTCGGCCAGCCACAACCCCGGCGGCCCCGAAGGTGACTTCGGCGTCAAGATCAACGGCGCCAACGGCGGGCCGGCGCCGGAATC
>JAPLID010000164.1 GCA_026389285.1 Cyanobacteriota bacterium | reverse complement strand
GGTCGTCGTTGTCCATGGCCGGCAGATCGTCATGGATCAGCGACATGGTGTGGATCATCTCCAGGGCCACCGCCGTGGGCAGGGCCAGCTCAGCCTCGCCACCCGCCAGCTCACAGGCCGCCAGGCAGAGGATCGGCCGCAGCCGCTTGCCGCCTGCCAGCAGCGAATAGCGCATCGCCTCCCGCAGCGATTCGGGCCGCTCCGGGCCGAGGGAGCCATCGAGGGCCGCTTCCACCCGCAGCCGGGCGCTCTCGAGATAGGCGGCAAAAATGAAGGCCTGGCCTCCGTCCTGGGTCGTGCCCGCGTCCTGGGCCGGATCCTGGGCCGTGCTCACCGACGCGGTCATGGGGAAGGGGCTTCTCGGCGCAGATTCTCGCAGGAGGGCGAAGTAGCGGTTCGGGGCCGGGCCTGCCATGGTCGAGGGCTGGTCTTGAACGTCCGTGGGGGATGGGATAGCGGGCGCTTCGGGCGCTTGGGGCGAGGATGGATCAAGCCACCATCAAATCAAGCTTCCATCACCACGATTAGCGCGTGAATGATATCAAGTGGTTGCAGTGCTTTGCTAAGATAATTTGCGCTTCATGGCGGCATTCGTGAAAGCCCCAAGGCTGCAGTCAAGCTGTAGAACTTATTAAGAGCTCAGCAAGTTTTCCGGGGCTTGGCCAACAAGTTTCGAGCCTGGCAGCGCCTTTGGCTCAACCCAGACTCTTCAGCGGCTGAATCAACAGAGCAATGGCGATACTCACCACCAGGCCAACCCCCGCTTTGAAGGCATCATTCACCACCGTGGCCCGCACCTCCTGGCCCTGCCGATTGCGTAGGCGCAGGTAGATGGCGACTTCGCGGCCACTGAGCAAGCCCAGGAAGACCCAGGTGGTGCTCATCGGGAACTTGCTGACCTGGGCGAAGTAAAAGAGAATGAAGCCATAAATGAAGTCAATGATGGCAGCCGAGCGCAGATCATCCGTGTTGGTCTTACTGCGCACCACATGTTGAATGGGGCCACCGGATAGCTTGATCAGGATGCAGAGGCCTAAGCACAGTGCCGATACAGTGGCCACCATTTCCAGCGCATTCAGCTGGCGCGGCAGATAGACGTAGATATTGGCCAGATCCTGGATCAACCACTGACTCCAAAGCCAGCCCGTCGACAGCCACTGCAGCGCAAACCAGATCGGCTTCGCCGTTCCTGGCTGCCGGAGCACCCGGCGCTCCAGCAACCAGATCACGGATCCATAAAGCACGCCACCCAGCAGGCAGGCCAGCAGATAGCCCGACAGGGATTTGGTGAGCAGCGCACCGACATTGTTGGGCTGAAAGGCGGTGAGCACCAGAAACGTGGTGCTCACCGGCGCCCCCCAGCGGGTGAGCGCCATCACGGTGATCGGCGGGATTAGGTACACCCAGGTGAACACAGACGGCAGCGCGAATTTCTCTAATCGCCCCCAGGCGGGATCGCCGTTGCCAATCGACCATCCCCACAACAGGACGAAACTGAGCACACTGCAGACGAAAATGGCCTGAATGAATTTGGGTGTGCGCTCCTTGTTGCTGCTGAAATAGGCGCCCAGGGTCTGCAGGCAATCGTTGCTCATCACCGAATAGCCGGCCAACAAAAACCCCGTAGCCTGCAGAACATTGATAGTCATGGCCAGCAGAGCCGTTTCACCGGAAGATCATGCCCGAGGGGACATGTTAGCTGGAACACCAGATTTCGGTATCCCAGGTAGCGCATTCCTGCATGGAACGTCCTGCCAAACCCAGCGAGGCGCTCAAACCACCAGATCTGCCAGCGCCGAGCCATCCACCCCGTGACGGCGGCACCAGGCCAGCGCGGTGTTGACCAGCAACATCGCCACCGTCATCGGGCCGACACCGCCGGGCACCGGCGAGATGGCGCTAGCGAGCGGCTCCACCTCCTCAAAGCGCACATCGCCACACAGGCCGCCTTCAGGCTTGCGATGGATGCCCACATCCACCACCACCGCCCCCGGTGTCACGTGCTCGGCGCCGATCATGCGCGGCCGACCCGCCGCCACCACCAGCACCTCCGCCTGGCGCGTCAACGCCACCAGATCGCTGGTGCGCGAGTGGGCCACGCTGACGGTGGCGTTCGCCGCCTGCAGCATCAGCGCCATCGGCTGGCCCACCAGGATGCTGCGGCCCACCACCACGGCCCGCTTGCCGGCCAGCTCCACACCCGCCGCCGCCAGCAGGGCCATCACCCCCGCCGGAGTGCAGCTGCGCGGCCCCGGCTCCCCTTTCAGCAGGCGCCCCAGGTTGAGGGTGTGCAGGCCATCGGCGTCCTTGTCGGGGTCAATCGCCTCCAGCAGCGGCCCTTCCTCCAGGCCGGCCGGCAGGGGCAGCTGCAGCAGGATGCCATCGACCTGGGGATCGGCATTGAGCCGTTGAATCTCCGCCAGGACAGCCGCCGCCGGCGTATCGGCAGCCAGATGGGCACCGAGATTGCTAATGCCGACGCGGCCGCAGGCCTTCTTCTTGTTGGCCACATAGACGCCACTGGCGGGGTCGTCCCCGACCCGCAGCACCGCCAGGCCGGGCGGGCGGCCCGCCAGCGGCAGGCCCGTGGCGATCACGTCGCTGAGGCGCTGCTCGATCGCCGCCGCCAGGCTCCGTCCATCCAGCAGGGTGGCCATGGGCTTGGAAAACGGACAGTCCGATCCCAGCATGGCGCCTGGAGGAAACCCTGCGGATGGGCCACCGCTAGCGTTTTGTTCCCTGCCTTGATCCATGGCCAACGGGTTCCGGCGGATCCGATCCCTGTGGCGAAGCCTGTTGCGGCTGGAGCGCCCCCGTCAGGCGATCGTCGCCTGGCGCGCCGGAGGCATGGCCGCCGTGGTGCTCGCCTGCCTGTTGGTGGCGTTGCTGACCAGTTGGCCCTGGCTGGTAGAACCCAGCCTGCGGCCGGGCCTGACGGCACCCTTCACGGTGAGGGCCCCCCGGGACGCCACGGTGATGGACAGCGCGGCCCTCGAACAGCGGCGCAGCCAACTGATGCCCCGCACCCAGGTGCAGGTGGTCGATGAACGGGCCAGCCGGCAGCTGCAGGACGAACTCGATCGCAGCCTCGCCCTGGTGCAGCAGCAACGGGCCAGCCAGCAACCGCGGGTCGATGCCCTCAATCTCACCGCCGGCGAGCGGCAATGGCTGCAGAGCCTCAGCCCGGCTGACCTGGTGGGCTGGGAGCGGGCGGTGCGCCAGGCCCAGTTGCGCATGCTCAGCCAGGGGCTCGTGGCCTCCGTCGCCGGCGACCCCCTGCTGGAAGCGGCCAATCTGCAGCTGGAGGAGCAACCCGGGCCGGGACGCAGCCTGGGGAGCCGGCTGATCGCCCACAGCCTGGAGGGACGCACCAACCTGCGCAGCGACACGTTTCTCAGTCAGCGGCGCATCGAGGAACTGGTCACCCGGAACGGCCTGCCGACGATCAATGTGCGGCGAGGCGATCTGATCACCCGCCAGGGCGAGCTGATCAGCCCCCAGGCGTTCGATGTGCTCGATTATTTCGGCCTGATCAACCGCCGGCCGCGCCCCCTGCCCTGGCTGGGCCATTTCAGTGAAGCCCTGGCGGCCTGCGGCGTGCTGCTGCTGGGGATGCGGCGCTGGCGGGCCAGCCTGGAGCCGCGCCAGGCCCTGCTGGCCCTGGCCATGTTGTTGGCGGTGCAGGGCTTCAAGCTGGCGCTCGGCGTCCATGCCAGCCCCCTGGCCCTGCTGGTGCCCCCCACCCTGCTGCTGGCCCAGGGGCTGGGCACGGTGGCGGGGATGGCCTGGCTGGCGGTGGCCAGCCTGATCTGGCCCTATCCCCTCACTGGCCTGCTCGAATGCCGCCTGGTGATCGCGGTGCTGGTGGCGGTGCTGGCGGCCCTACTGGCCGGGCGCCAGCGAAACCGGGCCCAGCTGCTGCAGCTGGCGGTGCTGCTGCCGCTGGGGGCGATGCTCAGCCAGGGCCTGGTGATGCAGCTGGGCAGCTGGATCGGCCTGGGACCCAGCGCCCAGGGTCACTGGCCCCGCGGCAACGATCTGTTCAGCGAAGCCCTGATGGTGGGCGGGCTGCTGATGGCCGGCCTGATTCTGGCGCCGCTGGTGGAGAGTTTCTTCGGCCTGCTCACCCGGGCCAGGCTGATGGAACTGGCGGATCTGGAGAGACCCCTGCTGCGCCGCCTGTCGACCGAGGCGCCGGGCACCTTTGAACACACGCTGATGATCTGCGGCCTGGCGGAGGAGGGGGCCCGGGCAATCCAGGCCGACGTCGACCTGATCCGCACCGGTGCCCTCTATCACGATGTCGGCAAGCTGCACGGCCCCCAGTGGTTCATCGAGAACCAGGACGAAAGCGTCGGCAATCCCCACGACCGCCTCGACGATCCCCTCGCCAGCGCCGCGATCCTGCAGGCCCATGTCGATGAGGGCCTCAAGCTGGCCCGCCGGTACCGGCTGCCCGGCCCCCTGGCCGACTTCATCCCCGAACATCAGGGCATGTTGAAGATGGGGTATTTCCTGCATCAGGCCCGCGAACGGGATCCGGCGATCCAGGAGGAGCGGTTCCGCTATCTCGGACCGATACCCCGCAGCCGCGAAACGGCGATCCTGATGCTGGCCGACGGCTGCGAGGCCGCCCTGCGCTCCCTGCCGCCAGGCACCACGGAGGTGCAGGCCCGGGAGATGGTGCGCCGCATCGTCGAGGCCCGACAAAGCGACGGCCAGCTGGCGGGCAGCGGTATTGGCAGGGCCGAACTGGAACTGGTGATCCGGGCCTTCGTGCGCGTCTGGAAACGGATGCGCCATCGCCGCATCCCCTACCCGATCCCGGCCCGCAAGGCCTTCAGCGCCTGATGACCGTCTGGGAAGCAGCCGCCGTCCGCTTCAGAAACCGCGCCAGAGCTTGGCTCCTTCACTGGCCCGCATCGAATTGATCTTGCGTTCCAGCACCGTGATCGCCGGCACCAGGGTGATGGCGTTGGCGGCGATCAGGGGGCCGTCATGGGTGATCAGGCCATAGATCCCCCAGAGGGTGATGCCCAGCGTGAACAGCACATACATCGGCAGGGAGATGCCGCTGGCATCCCGGCTGCGCACCGTTTTGATCGCCTGCGGGAAAAAGCTCAAGGTGGTGAGCGCGGCCGCGCAATAGCCCAGCAAGGTCACCGGCAGCGGATGGGCCATGGAGATTGCAACGGCAGCACAGGCCGCAATCTGCCTCCCGGAGGGTCCAACCCACAACAACGGGTGTGTGCGGAGTGACCATCCCGCATGAACAGCCGCTGCTGCGGCGGCGCGAGTACAGCCCTCTCCACCAGCTGCGGTCAACCTCGGTTTTGCGGAGGTGGGTTTGCGGAGGTTTGTGGGGAATCGACAGCGGCACCTCCCCTGCGCAGCGAGGGCGAGCAACATGGACGGCGAATTCCTATCGTCCATGACCCAGAGCTTTGCGGAGCTGCAGGCCCAGTTACGGCCCGAATGGGGTCGTGAACACGACGGCAACGGCGTTGACTTCGACCTGTTGATGCTCCCCTCGCTCTCGGTCGACCGGGCCCAGCTGGAGCTGATCGAAGGTGTGCACAACTACGAGGAGCGCCAGCTGTTCTCGCTGATCCGGCTGCGGGATCCAGGGGTGCGGATGGTCTATGTCACCAGCAAGCTGCTGCCTGAGCTGGTGGTCGATTCGGTGCTCGAGCTGCTGCCCGGGGTACCCACCTCCCACGCCCGCCGCCGGCTGCACCTGTTTGACGCCGACGATGCCTCCAACCGGCCGCTGACCGAAAAGCTGCTGGAGCGACCCGCCCTGCTGGCCCGCATCAAGGAACTGCTCAGACCCGGCCGCAGCTTCATCGGCTGCTACGTCGTGACCGACCTGGAGAAGCGGTTGTCGGAGCTGCTGCAGGTGCCGCTGCTGGGCACCGATCCGGCCCTGGGCTACTGGGGCACCAAGGCCGGCAGCCGCGAGCTGTTCGCCCGCTGCGGCGTGCCCCATCCCCCCGGCAGCGGCCTGGTGCACGACCTCGACGGCCTGGCGGGGGTGACGGCGGAGCTATGGGAGGCGCATCCGGACCTGAAGCGCTGCGTCGTCAAGCTCAACGAGGGCATCAGCGGCGAGGGCAACGCCCCGTTGGAGCTGGAACCCCTGGAGCTGGCTGGACGCAGCCCGGCGGAGCGGCGCCGGCTGTTGCGCCAGGCGATGGAAAGCCTGCCGATGCCCCCACCCCGGTGGCGGGAGCTGGTGGCGAAGCAGGGGGCGCTGGTGGAGGGCTGGCTGCTCGGCGGCGACGACCTCACCTCCCCCAGCGTGCAGGGCACGATCCACCCCGGCGGCAGCGTCGAGGTGCTCTCCACCCACGAACAGATCCTGGGCGGAGCCAATGGCCAGACCTACCTCGGCTGCCGCTTTCCGGCCGAGGATCCCTACCGCCTTGAACTGATGCGCCATGGCCGGGCAGTGGGTGAGGCCCTGGCCACCGAGGGGGCCCTGGAGCGCTATGCAGTCGACTTCATCGCCCGCCGCTTCGGCGATCACTGGGATGTGCAGGCGATCGAGGTGAACCTGCGCCAGGGAGGCACCACCCATCCCTACATGGCCCTGCGGGCGATCACCACGGGCAATCTCGACCCGCTCACCGGGCGGTTTGTTTCCCCTACCGGTCAGCCGGTGCATTACGTCGCCACCGACAACCTCAGCGATCCACGCCTGCGGGGC
>JAPLID010000032.1 GCA_026389285.1 Cyanobacteriota bacterium | reverse complement strand
ATCAGCTCCCCGCTCACGATCTCCGGCTCCTTGGCCAGGATCTGGCGGGCCTGATCGGCGACCTTCATCGTCTGCTCGAGCGACGCCTGCGGCGGCAACTGAATGATGCCCAGGCCGTAACCCTGATCTTCCGTGGGCACGAAACCGGAAGGGATCACCAGGAAAGCCAGGGCGGTGAGCACTACCCCGCCCAGCACGGCGCTCACCAGCTGGCGGCGCCGACGGATCGCCTGCTCCAGCAGGCGGCCATAGGCCGCAGCCATGCGCTCAAACTGCCTGTTGAACGCGGTAAAGATCGACTGCAGATTGCGGCCTACCAGAGCGCCGAGTGCCCCGAACAGCAGCAGCCACAGCACGCCTCCAAACAGGTAGCCATACCCCGCCCCAAAGGCTCCACCGATGAACATCCAGGTGCGGCCCGTAGGGTTGGTCTTGCCGCCCCCCAGCAGCAGGGCCGATTGCAGCGGCTTGCCGCTGATCGCATTGAAGGTGCTCACCAGGATCGAGAACACGATCGTGAGCGCGAACTGGCGGTAGATAACGCCCGTGGCTCCTGGGAAGAACGTGACGGGGATGAACACCGCCAGCAGCACCAGCGCGGTGGCCAGGATCGCGCCCGTCAGCTCCCTCATCGCATTGGAGGCCGCCGCAAACGGTTTGTCGCCGGCTTCGATCCGGGCCGACACGGCCTCCACCACCACGATCGCGTCATCCACCACCAGGCCGGTGGCCAGGATCACCCCCAGCAGGGTGAGTTCGTTGATCGAGAAGCCAAACGCCTTCACGAAAACCATCGCCCCGAGCAAGGCGATCGGCAGCGCCAGGGCCGGCACCATCGTGGCCTTCCAGTCCTGCAAGAACAGGAAGATGATCAGCAGCACCAGCACCACCGCATCGCGCAGCGCATCGAGCGCGCCGAAGATCGAGGCGTTGATGAAGTCCGTCTGATCGAACACCTTCTCCAGCTTCACCCCCGGCGGCAGGGTGCTGCGAAATTGGGTGAGCACCTTGTCCACCGCTTCAGCGGTGGTGATCGCATTGCTGCCCGGCAGCTGGATCACGCCGAAGCCCACGCAGGGATAGCCAGAGATGCCGTTGATCGCCGCCTGGTTGAAGTTCTGGAAGGCGTATTCGGCCCGGCCCACATCGCGCAGGCGGATCAGGCTGCCGTCGGGGCCGGTATGGCCGGTATCAGACTGCTCACCCGATGGGCCGCGGGTGAGCACGAGGTTTTCGAACTCCTCCACGGTGCGCAGGTTGCCGTGCACCAGCACCGGGAGGTGGGTGGGGTTGTTGACCGAAGCCGGCGGGCCGCCGATGCTGCCGCCCACCACGATCTGATTCTGGGAGCGCAGGGCATTCTCCACATCCAGGATGGTGAGGTTGAAACGGCTGAGCTTGGCCGGATCCACCCAGAGCTTGTAAGCGGGGTTGCTGGCACCAAACACTGTCACCTGACCCACCCCTTGGGCCCGGGTTAAGGGATAGGCGAGGTTCAGCTGATAGAGGCCGTTGAGGTACTCGCGGCTGAACTGCCCTTCGCTGGAGGTGAGGTTGTACACCAGCAGATAGCTGGTGGCGGTTTGCTGCACCGTGACGCCCTGGGAGTTGACCTGCGCAGGCAGCTGGGCCGAGGCGGTCTGCACCCGGTTGAGCACATTGACCTGATCGATGTCGGCATCGGTACCAGCCTTGAACACCACATTGATCTGGCTGACGCCCTGGCTGGTGCTGTTGGAGCTGATGTAATCCATTCCCGGCGCACCGTTGATCTGCTCCTCCAGCGGGCCGGTCACGGCGCTCTCCACGGTGAGTGCATCGGCGCCCGGCAAGTTGGCCGTCACCTGGATCGTGGGCGGCGCGATATTCGGCAGGTTTTCGATCGGCAGCAGCGGCAGGGCGATCACCCCGGCCATCAGGATCAGGATGCTGCACACGGTGCTGAGCACCGGCCGGCGAATGAAAGTGTCGGAAAGGCTCATCGGAGCGGAATCACCGTGCCGCTGCGCAGCTGGGCTAGGTTGCCCACCACCACGGAATCGCTGGCGCTCAGGCCCTTGAGCACGGCAAAGCGGCCGCCCTGCAAGCTGCCGAGGGTCACCGGCGTCTGCACCGCTACCAGGGCACCCCCCGGTGGCGTGGGGGTAATCGGGGCGCCGATCAGGCGCTGGGCTTGGGCGGCCGACACCGCCCGGAACACGAAGGTCTGGCCGGCCTGCAGCAGCACGGCCTGCACGCGCTGCTGATCCCGCAGGGCGCCATCGGCGTTGTTGAAGGTGGCCTTCACCAGCAGCGTCTGGGTGCGCCGATCGAGCGAGGGGGCGATGAACGTCACGGTGCCCATCGCCTTGAGGGCAGGCTTGTCGGGGGCCTGCAGCTCCACCGGCATGCCCAGGCGCACGCGGTAGGCCTGCTCGCCCGGAACATCGAGCCGCACCCAGAGGCTGCGGTTATCCACGATGGTGGTGACCGTCTCGCCGCGGCGCACCACGGAGCCCAGCTTGTGCTGGATGTCGCCCACCATGCCGGCGATCGGCGCGGTCACGTCCTTGTAGGCGAGGGTGGCCGCGCTGGCCTTCAGCTGCTCGGCGCTGGTGATCGCGGCCGTCACCTTGGCATCGCGCTGCTTGGTGGAAGTGGCACCCTGCTGATTCAGAAAGATGTAGCGCTCCGCCTCGAGGCGATCCTCCTGGGCCTGGGCAGTAGCCGCAGCCACGCTGGCCTGCTGCTGAAGCTGATCCAGCCGGAACAGGGGATCCCCCGGGCGCACCAGTTGGCCTTCACGCATCGGCATGGCCACGATGCGCCCATCGATCTCCGCGGCCAGGGGCACGTTGACGATCGATTCCAGCGTGCTCTGGTAAGTGGCCTGATCGGTGAACGTCTGCCGCGTCGGGCTGACCAGCGAAAAGGTGGGCGTTGGCGGCGGCGGCGGTGGCTTGACGCAGCCGGCGAGGCTGACCAGAGACAGAAAGCCGAACCATGGCACCGTGCACCTGGCCTGGAAGGATCGGCGCAAAACAAACCACTACATCCTGCACAGACTAGGAACTTTGATCCACAGGGTCAAGCCAGTGCCGCCACCAGATCTGGGCGTGAGCAGCGAAGCTGGAGGCAACAACGCCACTACAGCGCATAGAGCTGGGGAGACGGCCTGCAAACCCTGCAGAAACCGCTCCAGCTCACGCTTTTCTTCCTCGGGGGGCTGCCAGCTCAGTGGATCGCCAGCCATGGCGCTGGCACATTGGCCGCTGATCAACAGGGCCAGCCGGCTCTGGCAGCTGCGCATCGTGGCAAGAAGCGCCACCGGGTCACACCGCTTTCTCAACTCTCTGAGGCCTGCCTCGCAAGTTGCACCGGAACACAAGGCGCAGATTGAGCAAACCAGCAGTGATCACCCGATCACCAGCCTGAACACCACCCTGACCCATGCTCTGCAGTGGATAGATATTTCCCCTGCAAGTCGCCCAGCTGCACCGGAGTTTGCAAGGCAAACAGGGTGCCGCTCGGCAACCGGCGCAGCTCGGCAATGGGGGCCTTGCCTGGCCGCCGCTCCAGCTCAGCAAAGCTGCCCACTAGATAGCTAAAGGGCTGTCCTGCCAACCGGGTCACCGCGGTGAAAGGAACCGCTAACTCTTGGCGCCGCTCCAGCACCAGCCGCGTCTGAGTTGGGGCGCTCACCCCCGGATCCACCGAAATCACCGGGCCCTCCGCCAGGGGCTGGGAGCTGGAGGCGCCCAGCAGCAGCACCCGCTGGCCCAGCCGAACACGATCGGCATAGGTGGCAGGTACGTCGATGCGGGCCAGGAGATTGTCGTTATGGATCAAGCGGGTAATCGGCACGCCCGCGGAAATCACATCACCCTGCTTGACGCGCAAATCGGCCAACGTGCCGCTGATCGGCGCCCGCAGATCCTTGAAGGCGAGGTCGGCCTCCTTAGCCACCAGGGCTTCGCGGGCAGCGATGTAGGCCTGGCGAAATTCATCCCGCTGCAGGGCACTGGCTGCACCTTGACGGGCCAGGCCTTGATAGCGCTGGTAAATGAGGCGGTTGGTCTGCATCTGAGCGCGCAGACTGGCCACCTCAGCCCTTCGCCGGCCGCACGATCGCCACCGCCGATGATTTCGCCTACACCGACCCGGTCGACGGCTCGATCACCAACGGCCAGGGCCTCCGGCTGCTGCTCGATGACGGCAGCCGCGTGGTGCTGCGCCTCTCCGGCACCGGCACCCAGGGGCGAGCCTGGCGAGGGCTTACCACCCAGTCGCATTCGCCAGGCTCGAACATCAGGGCAAAGGAGCGGATGGGTACCAGGATCTCGTCGGTTCTGATCCACGGGTTGTCCGCCATCTTCAGGGCTGAACCAGGACCGGGAGACCAGGAGCGCTTCGTTGCCTTTCCCCTCCATGCTGCTCTCCATGGCCTTGGCCGCGGAGGCGTCCTGTCCGATCCAGCCAAGCCGCCAGCAATCAGGAGCTGTGGCTGCCGCCGGCCGCAGCCTCGACATCTTCGGGCTGCTCAGGGAACCAGCGGGCCTCCAGGTGCTTGATCACCACATAAAAGGGAGGCACCACCCCCAGCGACAGCACGGTGGCCACCAGCAGGCCGCCGAAGATCACCGTGCCCAGGGACTGCTGGCTGTTGGCGCCGGCGGTGCTCGCCACCACAAGAGGCAGAAAGCCGGCCAGGGCAGCGATGGCGGTCATCAGAATCGGCCGCAGCCTTGACTCGGCCGAGGCGATGGCGGCCTCGGCGGCGCTCATGCCGGCATGCATGTGCTGCTCCGCCACCTCAACGATCAGAATGCCGTTCTTGGCGGCCAGTCCGATCAGGGTGACCAGACCGACCTGGGCATAGATGTTGAGGTCGATCGAGCGCAGCGCCAGGAAAGCCAGAGCGCCCAGCATGGCCAGAGGCACGGTCATCAGGATGATCACCGGCGTTACATAGCTCTCGTACTGGGCCGAGAGCACGAGATACACCACCAGCAACCCCAGGCCGAACACCAGCACGCTGGCGTTGCCCGCCGACATCTGCAGAGCGGCCAAGCCGGTGAAGGCATAACCGATGTTGTTGAAACTGAGGTTTTTGAACACCTCCTGAATGCTGGCCAGGGCCTGGCCGGAACTCTTGCCAGCCGCCTCCACCCCCTGGACGAGAATGGTGCGGTAGAGGTTGAAGTGGCTGATGATCGGCGGCGCGCTGGAGAGCTCGGTATCGGCGAACTCGGACACCTGCACCATTTTGTCCTGCCGGTTGCGCACATAGAAGCTGAGGATGTCCTCAAGCTTGCTGCGATTGGCGGCCTGGGCCTGAACGTAGATGTTGCGCACCTGGCCGCTTTCGTAGGTGAGCCCGGAGTAGTTACCGCCAGCCAGCACAGCAATGGTGTTCATCGCCTGCTGGAAATCAATATCCAGCGCTCCCATGATCGAGCGATCCACCTTGAGGCCAAAGGCTGGAGCACTGGGGATGAACTGGGTATAAAGGGAGCCGAAGTCACCGGTGGCTTTGCCAGTAGCCACAAGTTTGTTGGCCAGATCATCTAGTTCGTTGAAGGAATAGCCACCGTTACTGAGATCGTTGAACTGGAAGTAGAAACCTCCCTGGCTTGAGAAACCAGGCACGGCCGGGGGCTGGCCCGCCACCGCCAGGCCGCTGCTCAGCTGGCTGAGTTTGGCGTTGAGGCGCGCGACGATCGCTGGCGCCTTCTGGTCGGCTCCCTTGCGCTCCTCCAGGGGCTTGAAGCCGTAGAAGAACACCCCCTGATCAGAGCTGGATCCATTGAAGCCATAGCCGCTGATCACGGAGCCGGCGATGATCTCGTGCTCCTCATTGAGCACCTTGGCGATCTCCTGGCCCATTTTCTGGGTTTGGGTGAGAGAGGCCCCGTTCTGCAACTGGAAAATACCGAGGGCATAGCCCTGATCCTCCTCCGGGATGAAGGCCGATGGCAGGGCACCGAAAGCGATCACCGTCAGCACGATGCCGCCCGCCAGGCCAGCCACGATCAGACGCCGGCGGCGGATCAGCAGCGCGACCAGGCTGGCGTAGCCCTTCTCCACCTGGGCGAAGAAGGCATTGAAACGGTCAAAGATCCAGGCGAGATTGGCACCCGCCAGCACCCCCAGCACCACGCCGATCACCCAGGCGATCGGGCCGAAGGAGGCGACGCTGAAACGACCGAAAGCCAGGCCGACAAGCAGGCCGGCGATGCTGCCCAGCAGCCGACCCGGCGGTTTGGCCTTTTCATTTCTGAGCAACAGAGCCGAGAGCATCGGCGAGAAGGTGATGGCATTGAAGGCTGAAATGGCGATCGAGAAGGCAATCGTCAGTGCGAACTGGCGGTAGATGATGCCGATGCTGCCGGGATAGAAGGCCACCGGCACGAACACCGCCATCAGCACCAGGGCCGTGGCGATCAGCGCACCGATCAGTTCACCCATGCAATCGAGGGCCGCCTGGCGGGGCCGCATGCCGCGCTCAAGGTTCTTGGAGACAGCTTCAATCACCACGATCGCATCGTCCACCACCAGGCCGGTGGCCAGCACCAGGCCCAACAGCGTGAGCTGGTTGATCGAAAAGCCGAACACCTTGACGAAGGCGAAGGTACCCACCAGCGAGATCGTGAACTGGCCGATGTTGTAGATCTCATTCACCGTCACACCGGGTGGCACAGTCTGGCGGAACTGGTTCATGATTTTGACCACCGCTTCTGAGACATCGAGCGCATTGCTCTCCGGTGTCTGAAATACGGCAACGGTGAGAGCGGGCACCCCCTCCTTGCTGATCGCCGCCTGGCCGAAGCTGTTAAAGCCATAGGTGGCCTGGCCCACATCACTCAGGCGCAGCAGACTGCCCGTCGACGAGCGGCCGACAATCAACTTGTTCAGTTCATCGACCGATGTCAGGTTGCCATTGTTCTGGACCAGAATCGGATAGGCGAACTGCTGATCACCCCCTGCCGGCGGACCGCCGACAATGCCGCCGATCGCGACAGTGTTCTGGGATTTGACCGCCGCCACCACCTCGTCGGCGGTGATGCTGTTGGCGGTCAGCTTGTGTGGATCGATGAACAGCCAGAAGGCCGGGTTGCTGCCTCCCAGCAGGCTGACATTGGCCACCCCGGGGACACGGCCGAGCTGGTAGTAGAGGTTTTCATAGATCAGGCCATTGAGGTAGGGAGCATCAAACTGTCCCCGGGTTGATGCAACCTGATAAGCCAGCAGGATCGAAGGCGTGCTCTGGGTGACCGAAACACCGGTGGCCTGCACCTGCTGAGGCAACTGCGGCATAGCCAGGGAAACGCGATTCTGCACGTTCACCTGGTCAATGTTGATGTCGGTGCCTTCATTGAAGTACACCGAGATCACACTGTTGCCCGTCATATTACTGGTGGACGAAATATAATTCGCCCCTGGCACTCCGTTGATCTGCTGCTCGATCGGATTGGTGACCGCCTGCTCGGTGACAACGGAATTGGCGCCGCCGTAGTTGGCCGTGACCTGAATCAGCGGTGGCGCGATATTCGGCAGATTTTCGATCGACAGGCTGGGGATGGCGATCAGCCCCACCAGCACGATCAGGATGCTGCAGACGGTCGTGAGGACCGGCCGCTTGATGAAATTATCGGAAAGCGACATGACGGTCTCAGTTGCTGGGGCCGCTGCCGGCCACCTTGACGGGAATCCCGGATCGCAGCAGGGCGGTGTTGCTGACCACCACCTGATCCCCCTTGCTCAGCCCCTGCAACACCGGGAAGGCACCAGCCTGCATCAGGCCGAGCCGCACCGGGACCTGCACGGCGATCGGCGTGCTGCCGGGCAGCTTCTCCAGCGCCTGCTTCTGGGCCGGCAGCACCTGGTCGGAAGCCTTGATCTTCGCCAGCACCTGACGCAGTGGATAGAGCTTGAAGACAAAGGGCTGGGAGGCCTTCATCTGCACGGCCTGGGCGGGCACCGCCAGCTCTTCAGAAACGCCGGTGATGATGCGATTCTTGACGAATTGGCCGGTTTTCAACTCGCCACTGAGGTTGGGGAACACAGCTTTCACCAGCACCGTGTTGGGCGACGAGCTTTGATCGCTCTCGCCGTAATAAGGGGAGATGAAGACCACCCGGCCCACTCCCCGCACCGGAGGATTGCTCTGGCTCTCCACGGTCACCGGCAGCCCCAGACGCACCTGGCTCGCCTGCGTCGCCGGCACATCCATCAGGGTCCAGAGCATGGCGTTGTTGACGATCCCGGTAATCGCCTGCCCCTTCTGCACGAAGTCACCCAGCTTGACGGTGTCGAGATTGCCGAGGATGCCCTCGATCGGGGCGGTGACGAACTTGTAGCCGAGGGTGGCGGCATTAGCCCGGACCCGATCCCGGGCCTGCATTGCCTGGGTGACGTAGTAATCGCGGTCCTTGGTGGACACCGCCCCCTGGTCGTTGAGGAAGATGTAGCGCAGGGCATTGGCCCGATCCTTGACCGCCTCCGCGCGGCTGGCATCGAGGGTGGCCGACTCCTGCACATTGTCGAGCACCAGAATCGGCTGGCCCGCTTTCACCCGCTGGCCCTGGCTGGCCAGGATGCGCACCACCCGGCCATCGGCCTCAGGGCGCATCACCACGTTGCTGGTGGACTGGATGCGGCTCACCACATCAAGACCCGGGGCAAAACGGCCGGGGCCGACGATCACCGCCTGGACCGTGAGCGGTTGCTGAGCCTTGGGGGGCGCACCACCGCAGGCGCTCAGCAGGCCCAGCAAGGGGAACGCGACAAGCCACAGCGTGTGCCATGGCGCGGAAACGGCAGAGCGATGCTGGACAGCCGGCCGGCGCACAGGATTTTTGAGTCGTACCGCAGGCAAGTTACCGGAAAACCTCGGTTCAGCCCTTCTGTCAGAACCAATCCGTCGATTCATCACCGAACCTGCACGGGCAGGCCATGACGCAGGCTCAGCAGATTGGCGGTGATCACCGGCTGGCCCTCGCTCAGCCCCGCCTGCACCGGGTAACGGTTGTCCTGCAGCGGCCCCAGTTGCACCGGGGTCTGCAGGGCAAAACGGGTGCCGGCGGGCATCCGGGCCGCGGCGGCGAGATCGGCCCGGCCGGGGCGCTCCCGCAGGCGCGCCAGACTGCCCACGCCGTAGACAAAGCTCTGACCCGAGATCTGGGTG
The DNA here is from genome assembly GCA_026389285.1 of Cyanobacteriota bacterium. Lineage (GTDB taxonomy): Bacteria > Cyanobacteriota > Cyanobacteriia > PCC-6307 > Cyanobiaceae > Cyanobium. The sequence continues at coordinate 1,867 of JAPLID010000032.1, read as the reverse complement.
ACGGCGGTGAACGGCACCGAAGGCTGGCGCCGGACATCAAGGATCAGCCGGGTCCGGGTGCGCAGGCCATTGCGCAGCCGTTGGCCGGAGTTATCGAATTCGGCCTTGGCCAGCAGCGACTGGCTGCCGGGCACCACCCCCGGATCGATCGAGCGCAGCGGCGCCTCGGCCAGCGGTCGGTTGCTGGCGGGGTCCATCAGGATCACCGGCTGCCCCAACCGCAGGCGCGACGCATAGAGCGCCGGCACCTCCACCCGGGCCAGCAGCCGGTCGTTGCGGATCAGGCTGCTGAACGGTACCCCGGCCTGAATCACATCGCCCTGTTTCACCGTCAGATCGCCAATGGTGCCGTCGATCGGCGCCCTCAGATCCCGGAACCCCAGATCGGCCCGGCGGGCAATCAGCTCCTGCCGGGATGAGATGTAGCGCTGGCGGAATTCATCGCGCTGGAAGGCACTGGCGGCCCCCTGCTTCACCAGGTAGTTGTAACGCTGGAAGTTGAGCCGGTTGGTTTCGACCTCCGCCTGCAGTTTGGCCACCTCAGCCCGGCCCTGGGCCTGATCGAGCACCAGCAGCAGCTGTCCCCGCCGCACCCGGTCCCCCTGCTGCACCAGCAGGCTCTGGATGCGGCCCGTCGCCTGGGCCGCCAGGTTCACCTCCCCGATCGACTCCAGCGTGCTGATCGTGTCGACGCTGTCGCGGAAGGAGCTGAGCTGCACCGGTGCCACCTGCACCGGCAGGATCCGCGGCGGCGGCTTGCCCGCCTGGCAGCCCGTGATCAGCAGACCGAGCAGGACGCTGCCGGCAGCGCCGGCCACGGATCCCCTGGGGGCGGAGCCGATCAAGGTGGCGGGAGGCCGCCGCCACAGGGCTCTGGAGGCTGGGGCGGGCAATCGCAACTCAAAGCCTGGTCGGTGGGCCCGATGATGGCATCCACGGCCGGCACCATGGAGTGCTGCCCCGAATGGCCCCTGGCCGCGATTGTCCATCGAGCGCCCCCCTTCCCCCCCAAGCGTCAGCGCCACCTGTGAGCGATCTGTTCAGCCACAGCCGCGAGCAGACCCTGAGCCGGATCGCACCGCTGGCGGATCGGCTACGGCCCCGCAGCCTCGACGACTTCGTCGGCCAGGAGGCGATCCTGGGTCCCGGCCGGCTGCTGCGCCGGGCGATCACCGCCGATCGAGTCGGCAACCTGATCCTGCATGGCCCGCCGGGCACAGGCAAGACCACCCTGGCCCGGATCATCGCCGGCAGCACCCGAGCCTCCTTTCGCAGCCTCAACGCCGTGCTGGCGGGGGTCAAGGATCTGCGCAGCGAGGTGGACGCCGCCCGGGAGCGCCTGGAGCACCACGGCCTGCGCACGATCCTGTTCATCGATGAGGTGCACCGCTTCAACGCCGCCCAGCAGGATGCGCTGCTGCCCTGGGTGGAGAACGGCACCCTCACCCTGATTGGCGCCACCACCGAAAACCCCTATTTCGAAGTCAACAAGGCGCTGGTGAGCCGGGCGAGGCTGTTCCGGCTGCAACCGCTTGAGCCAGATGATCTGCGCCAGCTGATCGATCGCGCCCTCAGCGATCCCGAGCACGGCTACGGCCAGCGCCGGGTGCGGATGCTGCCGGAGGCCGCCGACCATCTGCTGAACGTGGCCGGCGGCGATGCCAGCAGCCTGCTCAACGCCCTGGAACTGGCGGTCGAGACCACCCCCCTCGATGGGGCCGGAGAGATCGTGATCGACCTGGCGATCGCCGAGGAATCGATCCAGCAGCGGGCGGTGCTCTACGACAAGCAGGGCGACGCCCACTTCGACACGATCAGCGCCTTCATCAAATCGATCCGCGGCTCCGATGCCGACGCCACCCTGTTC
>JAPLID010000110.1 GCA_026389285.1 Cyanobacteriota bacterium | reverse complement strand
CTTGAAAGGGGTGGGTAGGCCCGTTTCCCTGGTTTGAGTAACACCTCAACCAGACGAACCATGCCCAAGCGAGATTCTGACGCCTCCGCCCTGGCGTCGCTACTGGATGGCAGCAAAGCCGGGGAGTTGATCCCCGAGCTGGCCCGCCACGGCCTGCAGCAACTCATTGAGCTGGAGGTCGCCGCGGTGCTGGGTGCCGACCGCCATGAGCGCAGCGAGGACCGGCTCGGCTACCGCAACGGCTACCGCCCTCGCAGCCTGACCAACCCCCAGGTGGGGGACATCGACCTGCTGATCCCCCGTAGACCGCAGGTCTTCTGCGCAGCGATAACTGCGGGCCGGTAGTTTCCTGCCCTCGATACTCGAGCCCCGCCGCCGGGTGGACCAGGCAGCACCAGCCTCGATGACCTGGTACTTGTCCTTGCCCTGCACCGTTCGGATCACTGGTCGATTGGCCTGCTGGATCAAGCCAGGCAAACCCTGAAGGCACCAGCGGCAGACATGCCGATGGGCAACCTCACAGGCCAGCTCCCTCAAGCCGCAATCCCCACTAGGATGAATCGGTGTATTCAGGTGACTGCATGGCCACCACAGTGCGGCTGGAGGCTGCAACCGAGCAGCGGCTCGATCAGCTTGCGCAATTGACCGGACGGACAAAGGCCTTCTACCTACGGCAGCTGATCGAGGCCGGGCTGGACGATCTTGAGGACGCCTACCTGGGGGCTGCGGTGGCTGAAGGCATCCGACTGGTCCAGGAGCGCACCTACAGCCTTGACGACGTGGTGAGCGAGCTTGGCCTGGACCCTGCGACTCTCTGAGACGGCGAAGCGGCAGCTCGGGAAGCTGGATACCAGCAACGCCCAGGCGATCTTGCGCTATCTGAACCGCCTGGTGCTGGAAACCACGGATCCGCGCGAACGCGGCAAGGGCTTGCGGGCCAATCTCTCTGGTTTGTGGCGCTATCGCGTTGGCGATTGCCGCGTGATCTGCAGCATCGAAGATCATGAGCTTATAGTGCTCTTTCTGCAGATCGGCCATCGACGCGACGTGTACAAGTGAATACGACTCGGCTGCCAGAGGCCCTCATCGATGTGAACCACCGAGCCGATGAAGTGGACGCCGATCTCCTCGGTGGCACCAGCACGGAGGATGTCAGCCCAGAGCTGCTGGCATTCCTTCAGCGTCCATGAATAGGTGCGCTGGGAGACGGCGCCCAGGATCTGGAGGAGCTTGGCTTCTGTGGCTTTCATTTTAGTCTCACGATTTAAAAACTCGTGCTGTAGCGAAGATGTTAACTTCTCCAGGCAGCCCTCAATAGGCTCGCAAGACTTAAGCATCTGCTTGCCCCTGCCTTAAAGCAATGAAAAGCCCTCCTGAGCCCGCAAGGGCGGCAACAACAGCTCAATAGATTCAAGTGCTGCTTGGTTTGCTTTGGCGGTGACATTTATTGTGCGCGCAAAACTTTCAATCTGTCTTCGCAACGATCCCTGCTTCCAGGCTATGGAGAGATACATCTTGTCTACGAGGTCTTTCCTTGGGCGGGCAGCGATCATTGTGTCAGGGAAAACGGTATTCGTATCATCTTCGGCCGGGAATTCTCCAAGTCCAACAAGGGTTAAATTCCCATTGCCACGACAGACGAGAGAATCGTCTGAGCACACCTTCTTGTCTTCTGTTGGCTCTTGGGCGAAGAATCCGCTCTTGCTAGCTTCGGGCCGATAAGACCCTCTCGCAATCGCAGAGAGTGTTAAGATCCTGCACTTGTATGTCCCATGGTTTGAAGGTGATACGCCATTTCGAAGGGGCTGGGCAAGCAGCTTGCCAAGACTAATGAGCTAATGGTTTACATCATCTCCAGACAAGGGATCCCCTACCCGGCTGAATAAGGACTGAATTAGAGCACGCAGTCTAAAGGCAAAGACATTATTCAGAGCCTTTATCTCGGAGGCTTTATCCAGAATCGCCGCGATGCGCCGCTGCTCCTCCAGTGAGGGGAGGGGGATTTTGAATTTCTCAAGGTCTCCCTTGGAGATAAAGGGCTGTCCCGCTCCTCTTCGTGGCAGCTTCATCGAGGAGAGAAGATGGTAGAGATAAATTGGGCAGCATGCTTCCTGGCTCCGCTTATCATCGATCGGAGTTAGAGTTATCGTATTCTTGATTGCTGTGAAGTCTTCTTTAGGCAGAAAGAGCTTGCCGCATTGTGCGCCAATGGCCGAGATTGCCGGGGTCAGCGCTTTGTGCTCCCAGTGATCAATTCGCCCATCTCCGCCTGTTGCAGATACTGCGAGGTACTCTCCGCCGGCAACATACGAGGACTTGGTCAAAGATGTTTTGCCCCAGTCGACGATACAGATTTCGCCTAAGGCTACTTTTGGCCAACTCATCGCAGCATCCCCTCGATCTCCTCGATCCCCTGCAGGATCTCCTGCTCGATCGCCCGCAGCTCGGACAGGATTTCCAGCGGTGGGCGGTGCTCCACCTCTGCGTGGATAAGCTCCTTGTGGCGGTTGAGGCTGAGGTCGTAGCCCTGCTCGGCGATCTCATCTTTGGGTACGCAGAAGCTCTGGGCGGTGCGTTCCCGCTCGCGTTCTGAATCCTTGCGGTGTTTCCAGCGGCTCAGGCAATCCAGCAGATTGTTCTTCTCCTGTTCCCCATCGGCTATGGCGTCCTTCGGAGCGGGCCCCAGCTTCTCCAACGGCAACAGCGGATTGCGCTTGTCGTCGAGGCTCCAGCCGTCGGCCGTCATGCCATAAAACCAGACGTGGTCTGTGCCGCCACGGCCGGTTTTGGTGAAAAACAGGATCGCGGTGCCTACGCCGGCATAGGGGCGGAACACCCCGCTCGGTAGCGACACCACACCATCGGGCACGATCACGGCTGCCCGGCCGCCGGGTTTGAGCAGCTGCAGGAAGAACACCATGAACAGCAGTTCGGCCTTCTTCGTTTTAACCACCCGCTGCAGTTTGCCGCTGGTACTCTCGTAATCGAGCGATCCGGCGAAGGGCGGATTGGCCAGGACCAAGGTATATTTGTTCTCCTCGTAGGCGCTGTCTTCGGAGAGCGAATCGCGGTAGCTCACATCGGGGTTCTCCACCCCGTGCAGCAGCATGTCCATCGCGCCGATGCGCAGCATCGTGTTATCGAAATCAAAGCCATGGGACAGGCCATGGTTGAGGTGCTCGCGCAGGTATTCGCCTACCGCCACCGGAAAGCCACAGGTGCCGCAGGCCGGATCCACTATCACATCGCCCGGGGTGGGCTGTGTCATCGCCACCAGCAACTCGATGATGTGGCGCGGCGTGCGGAACTGGCCGTTGGTGCCGGCGGTGGCCAGTTTGCTGAGCATGTACTCATAGATGTCGCCCTTGGTGTCGCGGTCTTCCATCGGCACCGCATCGAGCAGCTGCACCACCTTGGTGAGCAGCCCCGGTTTCAGTCGCCGCAGGATCGCCATCCTCTTCTCGGCGCACCTGGGCATCAACGGCATGTTTTCCGGTTCAAACCCTCTCCGAAGCTCCACATCCCACGCCAAACGCATCCGCTCCCGTGAGGGCTCCAGGCGTCAGCCCCCCCCTGCCGAAGCCCATCAACGAGAGCCACTGCCACTGCCGTTGTCGTTGTCGTTGCCGTTGCCCCTGGATCCGCGAGAGCACAGACCCCTCATGGGCAAAGTTCGCTGCCTGATTCCCGCTGCTTCCGTTTCCCAACTTGCCGGCGCCAGCGAATGGCTTCCTGGCAGCCGGTCCACACCATGGGACTGTTGCGATGCTGGCCGTGGCGCTGGAGTGGGAGTCCGTGCTCGGCTCGGGTTTCTCTGCCGCTGTCCTGCAGCGGGGCCGCCTGAACAGTTCCGCTGCCCCAGGTAGAGGCAGGCACCTACAGCTTCTTCTGTCGATTCCCCGGCAGAGAGAGCCGCTGGGTATCGCTTGATCGTCCCAGTAAAGATGTGTCGCTCAGTCGGGTGACTCCACACCTCAGCCCCATCGGCTGGGTGGTGCCCGTCTACGGCAGGGAGATAATATTGAGCAAATTATTGTCAGGTTCGGCCATGGGTTCAGCATCGAAACAGACCGAAATCGGCACCTTTGGCTTCGCGGAGGGATCAACCCCGGGTGCTACTGGCGATGATCAAGGTCGTGGTGCGATCGAATGCGTTGAGCCGAAGGATGCATGGTTGATGCAGCGTGCCTATTCGCTCAGCGGCAACAGACTGCTTGGGACGAGCGGCGACAGTCCCATTCCTTCAACCACCTGCGCCCGTCAGGTCTACCGTCCTCGATCAGCCCAGGAGATTGCCGAACTGGTCAGATCAGTGCCAGCATCTATCGCCATTGCCTGTGTGGGTGGAGGGCATGAATCATCGAATGCAGCCATGTTCGCCAGTAGCGAAGCGATCGTCCTGGATCTGGCCCATTTGAAATCAATCGATTTTCACCAGGAAGGTGAAAGCTCGCTGGTCACGGTTGGAGCCGGTGTGGTTTTTCGTGAGCTTGTTGAGGCCGTGAAGGGCCGTCAGGCCGCCTTGCCGGTGGGAACCGGTCCGGATGTCGGAGTTGTGGGCTATATCGTCAACGGTGGATTGAGTGGTTACTTCTCGCGGCGTCTCGGATTGCTCGGACAGCGGGTAGTCCGCCTTACCATGGTGACGGCAGAGGGTGACATCCGGGTACTCACTCCTGAGGACGACCTGTTCATCGCGATGTTGGGAGCCGGTAGTGCTCTTGGTACCGTGGTCGACGTCACGATTCTGATGGCGCCCGAGAGCATTCTGCAGAGCGCTGAGGAGCGGGTTGTTGCTTTCGAAACCCGGGAGCAGGCCGTTGCCTTCGCACGGGGTGCACTGCGCATCCAGAGAGAGTCCGTGCTGTCCAACGGCTCCGTTTCGATGGAGTTGGTTGTCTCCGGGAAGAAAGCTTTGGTGGTCACCCTTGTTTTTTACGATGCGTTTCAAGGAAGCACCGCAGAGTTTACGAAGCCACTGGATGATCTCGCCGCCAGCTTGAACCTTTCGATTACCTTGAAATCCCACTGGAGCACGTGGTACGAAACGGCGACGGCTCTGTGGCCGGTCATCGCTGAAGAGAAAGGAAGTCCGCTAGGCATGCTTCAACACTGCATGGGAACCAAGGGTCCGCCTACCGATGCAGTCCTTGACTTCATCTGCGACACCGTCGTTGCCGAAGCTCCCCTGGATCAGGCCCAGTTCTCGATCGTGGAAATTCGGACGTTGGGTGGCGCTGTTCTCTCGCAGAGCGAGCTTCCCACCGGCAACTGCCATCACCAGTTCTTTGTCGATCTCATCACCCTCTACGACGCCAAAGCCAAGACGGTGTCAGAACGCCAAGAGATTGCCACCCTCACCCAGCGGGTCATGGAGAAGGCGCGGCACGTCGATGGCCTGTCCGTCGACTTCAGCGGCACTCACTCCCAGCCTGATGACGTTGACGCCTCCGTTTCAGCATCCGTGATTTTTGGCACGCAAGCCATGGCGGACACCGTCAGGCGGCTGAAGACGATGGTTGACCCGGCCAATCGTTTCCGGTTCCACCCGTTTGCGAAGCTGTTTGGCTGAGCTTCACCCCTTTGGGCTCAGGGGTCACACTTGTGGAGGCCCATACAACGCATCCAGCCTCAGGGTTGCTTGGTGCTGCCAGAGCCTGCTGGTTGACCCGGCTTGGGCGAAGGCTGAGGCGCTGACTTGGGATCAGATATAAGCCCCGACGCATAACCGTGCAGGGGGAAATCTTCCTAGGCTTAGCAGGGTGGATCCGAAGTGGTCTGAACTGGTGGCACGGCGGTGGGATCAAGGTGCTGGCCGGCCTGACGATCTCGACGTAGACGCTCCACCATCCGTCTTTGGTGCTGTAGCATCTGAGAGATTCAAAGATCTCTCTCCAGCAAGCTGACAACTTTCTTCAGGGCTTTCGGCGGATCAGTTTCATAGTTTCTCTTCTCAGGTCCATGACGATTTACGTAGGCAATCTCTCCTTCGACGCCGAGGCAGAGGATGTCCGTCAACTGTTCGGTGAGTACGGCGAGGTCAGCAAGTGCAGCCTCCCCCTCGACCGCGACACCGGCCGCAAGCGCGGTTTTGCCTTTGTGGAAATGGCCAACGCGGCCGATGAAACCAAGGCCATCGACGATCTTCAGAACGTCGAATGGATGGGTCGCACCATCCGCGTCAACAAAGCCGAGCCCCGCACCGGCGGTGGCGGCGGTGGTGGTGGCGGCGGTTATGGCGGCGGCGGTGGTGGCGGCGGCTATGGCGGTGGTGGTGGTGGTGGTGGTGCCGGTGGTGGCCGCGGCCGCTACTGATCCATTGCTGGTCTAATGGGAGCCGATCAGCCTTAGGCCAGATCCGCTTCCAGGTTCACCGTCCCCTTCATCGGGGACGGTTTTTTTTGGGCCTGAGCCCGCTGATCCTGGTCGCAGACCAAGTCCGATGCATCGTGCTCAAGTTTCTTTCCAGTCGGATGGAGCAGGGGACCGAGCGAAGCAGGCTTTGAGCTGCGGGTGGGGAGGTGTGGACTGAGCTCTGTTCAGCCCGGGCTCCGATCAACAGATCGGTCGCCTGCGGTTTGTGTCGCTGGCAACCCCATCCACGATGTTCGCCCCATTCAGGGCAGGTGCTTCATGAGGCGAGTGCAGCTTTGTGCTGTTCCCATTCGCGGCGAAATAGTAAAAACAGATATTCCGGGGATTTGTAGCTCTTGGGCAGACTGTTATGCAGAATCTCAAGCCTGTCCCAGCAGACCGTGCGTTGAATCTGTTTGAGGGTGCAGCCCTCACGCAGCAATAAACGCATCGCTTTGCAGTACATCGGATATTTCGCCTCCAGTTGGCCAATGGTGAGGCCAGGGGTTTCGGATTCTGTCATGCCATTGCTCGCTGTTTGGGTAACGGTGGAATCTGATTTCTTGCTCTTGAATGCATCTGGATGCACACTGCTTGGCGCGGGGTGCCTGCCAGCTTTTGCCCTGGTGCTGTTTCTGCCCCGATTTGCGGAAGGCATAGCCTTTATCCTAGATGGCGGCCGAGCCGGGGTGCGGTGGCTGCACTAAAACAGAGCCATCGCCTGGGGCCAGTGCATGGATAGGGTGTCGGTGCTGGCGGTGCTTGGCCTGTCGAAGTTATTGCTGCTCATGATCATGATGGCCTCAAAGGTTGACTGAAGTCTGGCTTCAGGCAGGCGAGCCCATGGTCATGTCGTCCTTTGTTCTGCGATCCGGGAGCAGTCGATCTGCTGTCGTCAGGCGACCTGCCTGTTGATCCCAGAGGATGTATTTAAAACAACTGGGAATGTCACGCATGGTTAGAAGTGTGATGCCGCCAAGTTTATGGCTGTTCTGATTTTGACAGGCCCTCAGCCTGTAATTCGGAATTGCCGCGCAAAGATGATGAATCGCATGGCAGCCGATGTCGGCTGAAAACCAATTGAAGATAGCCGGTAGTTTGAGGTCGCTCGTTCCTTCAAGGGAGCCTGACATGGCGTCCCAGTCGCTATCGCTGTGGGCGTAGGAGCCTGGGAAGTTGTGCTGAACGAAGAAAATGCAGATGAAGATGGCGGCGCCGCAGGTCATCACTGGCGTATAGATCAGCCAGAAGTTGCCTGCACCGGCCACGGTGGCCATCAGCCACCACAGACTGATCACGGCCACATTGTTGAGCAGCAGATCGATAAACTCTTCGGGGCTGTGCCAGCAGCGACTCTTGTGCCTGGTGAGCAGCTCACTCCAGCTGATCTGGGGGTTGGCCTGCCGCTGACGGATGGCATCTGGGATGAAGCCCCAGAGGCCCAGCAGTAGTTCCACCCGCGGCTTGATCACCAGATAAAAGAAGCCGCCGGGGAACAGCATCAACGGATGGCGCAACCAGCGATAGAACCTCTGGGCTCCTGGACCCATCTGGTCGTAGGTCTGCAGGCTCACCAGGGCCGAAGGGCCCTTGTAGCGCTCCCAGTTGCCGTTGTGACGATGGTGAAACTCATGCCCCCGCGACCAGGGCAGCTGGGGGATGCCGGCCACTACACCGAGCAGGAAACCGAGCCAGCGATTGGCCCTTCGGCCGCGGAACAGCGAATAGTGGCCGCAATCGTGCATTAGTGAGAAGCAGCGCGCCAGGAACAGCACCATCACGGCGATCACCGGCGGCAGCAGCCAGGGAGCCCCGTGCAGGCTCCACAGCGCCAGCCACCACAGAGCTGCGTAGGGCACCAAGGTATTGATCAGCTGCCAGGCTCCGATCCAGTCGGAGCTGGTCATGTAGGGCTTGAGATCGAAATCGCTGCGCCTTGGCTCTGACCCGTTTTGGCTGCCGCTGTCAGGGCTGCTGGCCGCCGGGATGGGACTCAAGAGGGCAGGCTGGGCCGGTCCATGGGTCAAGAAAACCGTCCCTGCACAAGGTCTCAACTTAGCCCCGCTGCCCCTGTAACCGTTGGCGCGGCCCCCCAGGCCCTCAGTTCTCCGGATAGAGCAGCTCGGCCAGCTCCTCGGGATCCACGTCGTAGACACGGGCCAGGGTGGTCTCGATCGCGCTGGTCACCACATCGGGCAGGAAGCGCATGGCGTTGAGAGCGTCATCGGCGATCTCTTCGGTGAGCAGGGGCTCACCTCCGAGCTTCTCGTCGTTGATGACGGCCATCACCCAGCTCTGGTAGGCGGTGACGAGGTCGTTGAACTCGAGCTCCGGGTCGTTCAGGTCTAGGGCCATGGGGCGTTCCGGGAGGATGCCCCTGCAGTTTGCCCGTTGCCGTCCCCCACGGCCCGTGCGTCCGATCTCCATGACAGATCCCGCCGCCCTCCAGGCCACCCTGGTGGATTTCGCCATCACCGAACTGGTGCGTCAGCACCGGGACAGCTTCCCGCCCCTGTGGACTTCGGAGAGCTGGGCCAAGCTGCTGATCTGGCTGGCCCTGAACTGCGGCTGCTCCAGCGATGCGGCCTCCCTGGAAGTCTTCGCTGAGGCCCTGGGACCGACCCTGACCAGGCGCATGCGGCGCGTGTATTTCGAGCGGGAGCTCGGCGATCTCAACCTGCAGCTGATGGCGGATCCGGCCGAACAGCAGGTGCTGGCGCTGCCGATCGACCCCCTGGTCGCGGGGGGGGCGCCCGATCCCCAGCGGGTGGCCCAGGCGCTGGAGCGGGTGGGACTCAGCGGGCGGGTGCTGGATCAGGAGCACTGGCAGGCCCTGGAGGCGCTCTGGGCCCTGCCCTGGGCTTCGTAGGGTTAAGGCCCGGGTGCTGGAGCTGGACGGATGCGGTTGATCGGCAGCTTCCGGAACGCCGGCTACGAGGCCCTGGCCGACGGGGTCCTGAGCTTCTTTGATCGCCGCCCGGATCTTCAGCGACCCGGCACCGCCTTCGGCGGCGATGCCGGAGGGGTGGCGGGGGGCAGGGTGGCGGTGGACGGGCGCCAGCTCGACAAGGTCTCCACCGACATCAGCCTGGTGTGGCTCGATCGCAGCGACCCGGAAGCCCATGCCCTGGCCGACGTGATCATGCGTGGCGTTTCGGCTGGGTTGAATCGCTATCTAGAGGAGCGCCCCCTCTGGCTGCAGTGCTGCCCCGAGCGCTCCCTGTTCGTCAATCCGATCTTTAACCTGCAGCGTTACGCGCCGGGCGAGGGTTTCCGCAGCTGGCACTGCGACTGGACCACGACCACCGAAGCCACCGAGCCGATCCGCCGGGTGCTGGCCTGGATCCTTTATGCCAACAGCCTGCCGGAGGGGGGCACCGAGTTCCACTGGCAGGATCACCACGAGCAGGCCGAGCAGGGCAAGCTGCTGATCTTTCCGGCCGGTCTGTCCCACATTCACCGCGGCCGGGTCAGCGACAGCCACACCAAAACGATTGCCACCGGCTGGATCAATGCCGGCAGCCGCGAGGCCTACCTGGCCCGGTTGGCGCACGGTTGAGCCGGCGCAGCAACTCCCCTTGACCGTGCAGGGCCGAGAGCCTGGCCAGCCAAGTTTTTGTATTAATCGCCGATTTCCGCACGAAAGAGTAAGCCCATTGGATGCATCACGTGAGCAGCCTAGAGTAGCGAGCTGGAGCCCCTCGCTCGCATTTTTAGGAGCCATCTCCGCTTTTACTTGACCGTCCGGGCTGAGGCTGAATAGTGGAGATCGCGCTGGCACCGCCTCTGCTATTCTTTTTCCTTGTGTTTCCAGCAACAAAGCTGGAGTGGTGAACCGAAACGGTGCTCGAACCGAGAGGGTTGCCTATCGGGCTTGCCACACCATCACCAGCCCAAGCCAATCTCATCAATTCATTCAGAATAGCAGAATTTCTGTGGTTTATTTTCCTCGAAGCGGTGGCAAAGCAGTCTCGCCACAACGTCGGCGGATTCGTAAAATCTGCGTGGTAACGCTGCAGGTTGCCGCTGTTTGTCTCGTCAAGATCATAGGGCACGCCTTCGGGATTGAGCGAATTAGCCTCAATCCATTGTTTTCCGCCTTGGTTGCCTCAACAGTGTTTCTGCTGGGCTTTCTGCTCAACGGGGTGCTGACAGACTTCAAGGAAAGCGAAAAGATTCCAGCCGAGATCGCCACGGCACTGCAATCACTTAATCTCGAGATCCAGGCAATCACCGCCTACCATCCCGAAGCCGTAGTTGGAGGTGCGCTGGCTGGCATCGCCCGGCTTGGACACGACGTTCTTGGTTGGCTCGGCGAGGCCCTGAGTTTTGAGGAGCTGCTGGCGAGCTACCGGCATGCCCATGGCGAAGTGGTGGACGCAGCCGTTCAATTCAAAGGAGATGCATCCACCCTGCGGGGAAGATTGATGCAAGATATGGCTATTATTCTTCAGAGGATCAGCCGCGCTCAAACCATTCGTGCCACGAAATTCGTGCCCCTGGTCTACTGGATGGCCGACATCGCCTGTTTCCTTTTGTTTGCCGGCCTGGTGCTAGCAAAAACAAATAACATTCTCGAGTCTGTCTTTTTTCTAGCAGTCATTTCCTTTCTTCTGCTTCTGCTGCTGCGTCTCATTGACGACATCGACAACCCCTTCGGACACGCCGACAACACTTCTGCTGAAAATGTGTACATTGACCTCCTCGAGGACACGGTGGCCAGACTCAGGGGCTGCAGCAGGGCTTTTTGAGTCGATGAGTCCACTTCCAGCGCCATAGCCGTGCTCGAGGCCGATCTCCCTAAGTTATATGAGCCGGCCTGTATCGAGGCCCGTTTCCATGCCGCTGCCCGCTAGCCGCTGCTGGCGGTGCCCTCGGATCGGGTTGATCGGTGGCTTCGCCACCCATCCCTGGTCCCCTCAGCTACCGGGCATCCGGGACGGCACGATCAGAGCCTCCAGGCTCGTTTGCAGTTCAGCGGTCAGGTCGGCCACGGCCCTGCGGCGATCTTTGCGGTAGCTGGCCAAGCGCTGGCGCACCTCAATCGGTTCACCAAGGCTGATCAGCACCCGTCTGGGTCCCAGGCGCGGTCGCTCTCCGGGATTGCTGCCGAGGATGCGGCAGTGGGCGTCCCACAGCAGCAGCAGGGTGTCGGCGAAGCGCTCCTGGCTCGGGCGCTGCCGCACATAGCTGCCGCTCACCGCCACGAACGACTCCACCAGGCGCATGTGCCACATCCGCTGCTCCGTTTCCTCCGCCAGGCGGTCGGCCAGGCCCCGCTCCAGCATGGAGCGCTCGCCGTTGCCGTTGCCGCTCGGGTATAGGCGATCCCAGCCCGCCTGCTCCAGCAGGCGGCAGCGGCTGGCCAGGTCGCCATGCGCTTCGATCCCCAGCGATTGCTCCAGCTCCTGCAGGGCTGTCTCCAGCAGATGGCCCAACCGCGTGGCGAGGTCCCGGTTGCCTGCCGGGTCAGCCTCCAGCGCGTCCGCGGCGGCCGGCAGGGGTCGGCGATAGGCCTTGCTGTAGAAGGCTTCCATCAGGGTCAGCATCCGTTCGGCCAGGGCGAACAGACGGCCATAGAGCCGGTCGGGCTCCAGGCTGTGGTCCGGGTCCGATGTAAGGGCGCAGTCGTGTTCCAGCTGGCTGAGCAGTTCCTCGATCGGCCGCCAGACGGAGCCGCTGAAGCTGTATTGCAGGCCGATTGGCAGCACCGTCATCGCTTCGCTCCGGCCGGCCTTGTCCAGGTCGTCGGCGGTCCAGTAGGCCAGCTGGGCCACGCCCGGCTCCAGGCTGCTCAGCCGTTCGTTGTGGCCGTTGGTGGCTCCCTCCGGCGCAATCGCCAGCGGATAACGTCCTTCCAGCAGCAGCTGGCGCGCCGTGCGCAGGGCCGCCGTGTCGAGTCTGCCGCGCTGGATCGAGCAGCCCCCCAGGCGGGACAGCAGCCAGCCGGTGGGGGCTCCCGCCCAGAGCGGAATACCGCGGTCATAGAGGAACTGGGCGTGGGGTCGGGGGTGCCAGCGCAGTCCCTGGCGGTGGCCCTCGCGGGGCAGGTCGTGCCACAGCAGCTGGGCCAGACAGGCGGGATCATCGAGGCTGGGATGGCGAAACGCCAGCAGTAGCCGGCTCTCGCCCGCCTGGAAGCGCCGCATCGCCTCCACGAGCCGCTGGGGATGGCGCAGCTCACGGCCGGTGATGCCGCTCTGCCGCTGCAACCACAGCGGCAGCAGCCGGCGGCTCAGGCTCAGCACCCGCGGATCGAGCCGCGGCGGCAGGAATTCCAGGGGGGCGGCGGCGGGCATGGCGGGCTGAATCCTTGGCGGGTGGAGGGCTTGGCGTCGGGTGGGCCAGGCGGTCGGTGGTGGCGGCACCTTTTGAGACCATGGAACCACCGCTGAGGGATTCCGTGTCTGAGGTTGTGCCCCCCGAGACCAGCCACCACGGCGAAGCCCTCCCCAAGACCTACGACCCGGCCGGCACCGAGGCCCGTTGGCAGGCCGCCTGGGAGGCCAGCGGCGCCTTTCATCCCGATCCGGCGGCGTCGGGGGAACCATTCGCTGTGGTGATCCCACCGCCGAACGTGACCGGCAGCCTGCACATGGGCCACGCCTTCAACACGGCCCTGATCGACACGGTGGTGCGGTTTCAGCGCCTGCAGGGCAAAAACGTGTTGTGCCTGCCCGGCACCGACCACGCTTCGATCGCCGTGCAGACGATCCTCGAGAAGCAGCTCAAGGCCGAGGGCCTCCATAGGGACGACCTGGGCCGTGAGGCCTTTTTTGAACGGGCCTGGGCCTGGAAGGCCGAAAGCGGCGGCACGATCGTT
>JAPLID010000023.1 GCA_026389285.1 Cyanobacteriota bacterium | reverse complement strand
GCCTCCGAGAACGGCACCACTGGTGATTCCGTAAGAGAAAGGGTTGGTCTGCTGGCCAATTCTGACACCACAGTTGGCGCCATAGCCAAGGAGTTGGTTGCCCGCGGACGTAGCCGCGGGGCCAAGATCGAGAATGGTGTTAGGCCCAAGTGCGATACCAGGTACCGACGGGACAAGGGCTAATGGGCTGCTGCTGCCTCCCTGAATGGTGTCGGTGAAGCCGGTCTCAGCAATGTTGTTCGACGGGGTGCGCCCCTTGGTGGTGGTGGCTGAGTAGGTGAAGCTGAAGCCGCCGCTGGCATAAGCAAGGCTTGAGGCGCTGGCTTTTGTACTCCAGGGCGTTGTGACCGAATTGACCGTCCAGCTCTTGGTGGACAGGGTTCCAGCTTGAAGAAGGGCCATGGAGGGAGTGAGGATTTCACCCAATCCTAAGTCTTGCGAGGCGGGGTTGCTTCTTGCTCTTGCATTCGTTGACTGACCACGCGGCTGCGTCTGGATTGGCCGCATGGGGTTCGGTAGGGCGAGGGACCTCGCGCGCCGAGGTGAGGCGATTCAGGGTTCCCCGGCTTCTGCCCGAATGGCCGCCTTGGCCTGCTGCCAGAGCTCCTCGAGTTCCCCGATGCTCCGACCCCCCAGGTCACCGCCCAGGGCCGCCTCCAGCCGCGAGAAGCGATCCAGGAAGCGGCGGTTGGTGCCGGCCAGCCCCTCCTCCGGGTCGAGCCGGCACCAGCGGGCCACATTCACCAGGGTGAACAGCACGTCGCCCAGTTCCGTTTCCGCATGGGCGCGGGCGGCGCTGTCGGTGCGGGCCGGAGGCCGCCCGGGGCTGCCGGCGCCGATCCCGCCCTCGCTCCAGGCCAGGGCGACGGCCTCCTTGAGCTCATCAAGCTCCTCGTGCACCTTGGCCCAGACCCCGTCGAGGTTGTCCCATTCGAAGCCGGCTGCTGCCGCCTGGCGCGAGATCGCCATGGCGCCGGCCAGGGCGGGCTGGCTCCGGGCCTTCTCGGCAAGGCGATCGCTGAGGGGGCTGGCCGAAGGGGTGCTGCCCTGGCGTTCGGCCCGCTCCTCGGCCTTGATCGCCTGCCAATGGCGGCGCACGCCTGCGATGTCGGCGGCAATCTCGGTGGCGCTGCCGGCCGCTTCGGCTGCGGCGAAAACGTGGGGATGGCGCCGCACCAACTTGGCGCTGATGCCCCGGGCGATGGCAGCCAGGTCGAACTGGCCGGCCTCGCTGGCGATGCGGGCATGGAGCACCACCTGCAGCAGCAGATCCCCCAGCTCGTCCTGCAGATCCTCGGGATCCCCCTGGCGGATGGCATCGGCCACCTCGTGGGCCTCCTCCAGCACGTAGGGAATCAGGGAGCGATGGGTCTGCTCCAGATCCCAGGGGCAGCCGCCTTCGGGATCCCGCAACCGGTCCACGATCGCCACCAGCTCCGCCAGGGCGGCCGTAGCCGGCTCGGAGCCCAGCTCATCGGTGTGGCTGGCCCCGTCTCCGCCGTGGGGCTGGGATTCGGAGTTGGCCATGGCGCTGATCGATGGGAGCGCAGTCACCTTGGCAGTTCCAGCTCACCCGGAGGTTCCGCCAGACCGATCCTTGAGACCGTTCCTCGGCGTTCTGGGGGCCCGTTGCCGTGAACCGCTTCCGCTTCAGTTCCGCCTCTGGTGGCGCGCTCGCTGGCGGCCTAGCCTCGGGCGACGTGGCCAGCGACGCCGCAGCAGGCGCGGCAGCCGCGGCACCGGATCTCCGTCTTGGATCAGGTGCAGCCAGCTGCTGGCTTCCAGGCTCACCAGAGCTGTCAGCAGCCAGGGTCTCTGCTGCATCCAGAGCCGCTGGCAGGCGTCCATCAACTGGGTGGGTGTGGGGGCGCCCAGGGGGGCCAGTAGGGCGCTGACCAGGGCCACGGCGCCGCCCAGATAAAGCAGGCGCAGCCCCATGCCCAGCAGGGGCGTGTGGGAGAACAGGGAGCGGTGGCTGAGCAGGCGCCGGTAGGGCCACCACAGCAGATTCAGGGCCCCCCAGCGCCGGGTCGAGCGGGAGATGGTGTCGAGGTCGGGGGAGAGCCAGAGTCCACCGAACAGGAAGGAGCCGCCGGCAAGGGCGGCCCCGGCCGGGCCCAGGGCGGGCCACCACAGCAGGCCATAGGGAAGGGCCAGCAGGCTGGTGAGCCGGTCGTGACTGCGGCCGTCGGCCATCGCAACCTGTCGGCTGGCCGGACGCTAAGCGGGCTGGGCCCGGGGCAGGCGCTGGCGACAGCTGGCGGGGCAGAATGGGTGGGCGCGCGATTAGCTCAGCGGTAGAGCGCCTGCCTTACAAGCAGGACGTCACTGGTTCGAATCCGGTATCGCGCATGTCCCAAAATCCATGCGGTCACTGAGGTCTGCCTCCCGAAGCGCCCCTCCAGCCAGCGCTGATGAGCGGCCATGAGCCGCGCCGTCAGGGATCCGATCCTGGCCGCCTTGGCTGACGGCCCCCTCCGACGTTTGAAGGCTGACAACCACGTCGACCCGCCTGACTTGCTGGGTGATCAGCTCCCAGCTACATCCCGGCGCCGTGGCCTAGGTCGTGGTTGGCACTGAGGCTGCTTGTGGAGAAGACGGTGGTGCTGTCCTCCGCTTAGGAATGAATTTCCAGGCAGCATGTACACATTCGGCATCTCCATGAGGTTGCCGGCAGTGATGCGGCTACCTGCCGCTCAGGGGGCAGGGTCCGGACAGCCTCAGGGGTTGCTTAGTAGTGGGTTGACAGGCGACTGCTGCTCCTGAAACAGGTTGTTAAATGTCTGTTTAGCGAAGCTATTATTGAGACTGAGTGCTCCATGGTCTATATTTAAAAGTCGGTTGTCAACTCTGCTGACCAATTCGGCAACAGCAGCTGCATTGGTAAGCGGGATCGCAGGGTTGTTGGATGGGGTTGTAGGGTCAGGCTCTTGGGTGACAAGAAGTTGATTGTTGGCGAGACTGCTCCTGATCTGGGAAAATAGCTGGATTCCCTTCCGGTGATAGGCCCAATTAGTCTTGGCCTGATCCTGTGGACTACCAAGTGTCAGATAGCCAATGCTCAGTACCAACAAAGACATCGAAGAGATAAATATAGCTTGCTCGCAACGCGAAATCCCCTTAATTCCCCTTGGCAGGCGGATCAGGCCAGTCACCACCACAATGACAGCCGCCCACGTAGAGACCGAGCTAAGTGCGCCGGCCTGAATTCGATAAAAGCGAGCCAGTTGGCATTGCCTACTCAGCCTGATTGTCAAACTTGCAATCTGCTGGTTCAAGACAAGTCGTTGCGCTTTGGACGCTAATTGCAATTCTCGAATGAGTTCATAGTTTGTTCTATAATTCCAGATCAACATATTGGTCGCATCTCCTCTCGTCAGCACGGAAAGGGACTCAATGCTTTCCGTTTGATTGCTTTTCTGGTCGAGAACTGGACAGAACTGGAGTCTTTCGGCGATGGAGGCGCCGGTCGCAAAGGCTACGAGGTAGATACAAAGACCCAGTAGGCCAATGCCGCTCGCTAGGAGGGTCTGCCCAAAGCGCGTCAGCCTCTGCTCGGGCGGCTCCGGTGCAGTGGCACCAGGAACAACCTCGATCAAGCAAGGAATCAGACGTTTGAGCCCCTTCATCATTGCTCTACTGAAAACTTCGCATGTGATTCAACAGCATCACTCTATCGGCTGGTTTAAGCTGAAGCAATGGCATCCTGCGGGGAACGGTAGCTGGCGAACCCGTAGGGAAAGCCCTGGCTAGACTCAGTTCATACGCATAGATCTCGCGCCATCAGCAATCATATACGCTATTGAACTAGGGGCCTATTCCCCGTTATGTTGGCGCTCACGCCATCCGGCACAGCTCGGCACCTACCTCTATCGACTCTGTCGAATAGAGGAGGCGATTCGTTGCCTCCGGCTCGGCCGTGGGGGGCAGCCCTTGCGATCTCGTTGACATCACTTCGTGGCGCCTCCCCTGCTTCAGGTTGTGCCAGGGTATATTGATGTTGTGCCTCATAGACTAGATCATCCATTCACTGTTCACCTTCTCTAGGCCATGTAGCAGGAAGAGCTGCAGCTCTCGCACTTCCTTGGCCTGTCTAATCACCGGCGCCACGATCATTTTGCGCTAGGCGTAGATCTCCCTGCCTGCCTTCTTGCACTGCTTGCAGGTCAATCTGCCTACTGCATTTCTTTGAGAAGGCTCTGCCTACGCAGAAGCCTTTGGCTATGGCATCCAGATCCTTGGGGGTCGACCCCTCGTTTCTGACATGCCGTAGCTGCAGACACTGCTTATTTTTGCTTTTTCCGGGACTTTACACGAGTGCCCTCGAGGAATAGGGCCAAAATTGCTGGCTGATCTGTGGCGGGCACTGCTTCTCCTGGGTCGACGGTCTGGAATTTCAAGGATGCTGCAGTAACGTCTGCGCTCTGTTCCTTGAAAGCAGCTAAATATTGTCTAGAGCCTACAATATGGTCGGCATGCTTTAGTTAGGAACGCCTTCGTGCGAGCATGCTGTGGGTTGTCTAGCACCTGGTCGGGGGAGCCTCTCTCCACGATCAGGCCCGCATCCATGAATACCATTTCGTCGGCCGCCTCACGGGCGAACCCCATTTCGTGGGTAACGACTACCATTGACATACCTGACGCAGCCAAAGCTCGCATGGCTGACAGAACTTCGCCGACTAGCTCGGGGTCCAGCGCAGAGGTGGCCTCGTCAAAAAGCATCAATTTTGGTTTCATCGCAAGAGCACGAGCAATCGCGACTCGTTGCTGTTGTCCTCCAGAAAGTTGACTCGGAAGACTATCGCCTCGTGTGGACAGGCCAACCATGGCCAACAGTTCTCGAGCCGAATTGATCGCTTCCTCTTTGGAGAGTTTGAGGACTCGTTGCGGAGCCTCAATGATGTTCTCAAGGGCACTCATGTGTTGGAATAGGTTAAAGTTCTGAAAAACCATACCGACACATGCACGATTCCTGCATGCCTCTCGCTCTTTGAGCTCGTGCAACCGCCCCTTCTCTTCCCGGTACCCCACGAGCTGACCATTTACAGCTAGCCGACCGCCATCAATCGACTCGAGGTGATTGACGCATCGCAGAAAGGTGGACTTTCCAGACCCGGAGGGTCCTACCAAGCAGGTTACTTGGCCGGGCATTACCACCAGGTCAATCCCAGAAAGCACCTCTACGCTCCCGTATGACTTTCTGACGCCCTCGGCAACCAACATTGGCTCAACCTTCGGCTCAACCATCGGTACTCTCCAGCTTCTTTTGATCAAGGCGCTGGTTTCGCCGCGGTCGCACGATACCGCTGAGAAGCCACCGCAGCATTTGCGGTGGCGCTTGCCGAGAGCTACCATTCGAAAGTTTTTGCTCAAGAATTGTTTGCCCGACGGTAAGCACTGACGTGATGGTTATGTACCAAAGGCTAACCACAATAAGAAGGGGAATTGTCTGAAAAGTACGCGTGTAGATCGACTGCGCGGAATAGAGCAGATCGGCAAGCGCCAAAATGCTAACCAATGAGGTGGTCTTCAGCATCAGTATTGTCTGATTGCCGGAGGGCGGGAGGATGAGCCTAAGAGCCTGAGGCAAGACTATTCTTCGTAGTGTCTGGGAATGCGTCATCCCAAGGGCTTTTGCTGCCTGAGATTGCCCCGAATCGACACCGAGAATCCCACCGCGAACAATCTCAGCCATGTATGCCCCCTCATTTAGACCCAAGCCAAGAATTGCAACGGCAAGCGGCGTGATGAGTGCATTTGCATTAAATGACACAAAGGGTTCAAGGAATGGTAGCCCTATGGTAAATTTTGGGTAGAGCGCTGAAATGTTGTACCAGAAAATCAACTGAACCAACAACGGAGTCCCGCGGAAAAACCACAGGTACACCCAGGCACAGCGAGCCACGGTGTGATTGGGGGAGAGCCTCATAACAGCAAGACCCACTCCGACAACAATTCCAAGCAGTTGCGCTATCAATGTCAGACCAATGGTTAGTCGGACGCCACTGAGGATGATGTCGCTAAAAAGGTACTCGCCTACGATGTCCCACTTAAAGCGTGGGTTGGTGATGACCGATATTAGAACTTGGGCCGCAATCAGAAGAACTATGACCGACGCCACACGCCTGCCAGGATAACGAGCGGGTATCGGGGGCAACTCGTGGGCCGGTCTGTCTTCTGGCATAGCCTTCTACTTTCAGTCAGTGACTCGAAATGTATTTGAAGAAACGCTGTGCTTTGCCATGCCTGAACAGCCCGGCAAGGCACAGTGCTCTATGTGCTACTTGTCAACCGTTCCAGCGTTGATTGTTGCAGTGGAGAGAATCACGTTCTGAAGGCCCCATTTGGTCCAAATGGTTTCAAAATCACCCGAGTCCATTAGCTGCTGAATAGCTGCCTGGAACACTGGTGCGAGATCTCCCTTGCGAAGCAAGATCCCGTTAATGTCCTTACCATCTTCGGGGCGAAGGAAGACTTCCAACTCGTCCGCTTCACCCTCTGTTTGCTTAGCGATCCATGAGGCTGCGTGTGCGCCTAAGAAAGTTAGGTCAGCACGTCCCGAGCGTACGGCTGTTACACCATCTGCCTGGGTTGGATATTCTTGAATATCAATTTCCGCTTTGCCAATCTCGACGCAGGCTGCGCTTTGCCTAACCACATTCTCAGCCGCTGAGGTCGCTACGGCGACCGCTACCGCTTTGCCACATAGTTCAGCCGTTGCTTGCTTCAACTCGGGGTGTTGCCCCTTGAGAACTAAGAGGCCTCTTGAGGTGGTGAAGTAATTTACGAAGTCGACAACCTGTTGTCTAGAGTGACGGTCCGCAAATCCGGACACTGCGCCATCGAAGCGTCCTGCCTCGACACCGGGGATGATGTTTCCAAAAGGAGACACGGTTAGCAGAATCTCAACACCGAGAATCGTGGCTAGAGCCCTCACCATCTCGACTTCCGAACCAACGAGAACGCCAGCCTCGTCATAAAACTCAAGTGGAGGGTCCGTTGGATCAGTTGCCAAGACTATGTAGCCCTTGTCTTTAATGTCCTGGGGAAGCTTTTCGTACAGAGCCTTGTTGTAGGCGATCCCAACAGACACTGCTGCACGTGTGGCCGGCGCTGATGTTGTCTCCGCGACTGATTTGGTCACGCTGGGCGTACAGCCAGCTAGAACGAGACTTAAGGAAGCTAAACCGGCGACCCAAAGCCCCTTGGTGCGAATCATACTATGCATTCTTTCCTCTTTCCTTAATGCAGTGCCAGCGAGGACTCGCTGGCTAGTGGTCTGACGGGAAGATCTTGGGAACCAGGAAGGTGCGCAGACTTATTCTCTACCGTAAGCGATGGCGGTGACTTTCAGGAAAGATGGCACTCCTTGGCTGCCATTCAGGCGGCAAGCTGGCGTCCCCTGCAGTGGTGTAAATCCCCTGGCCTCAGCCTCGGCGTAGCCGGGGCTGAGCTGATCACCACTCCAAGCCCCAGCGCTTGAAAGGGGTGGGTAGGCCCGTTTCTCTCCGGGGCGAGCGCAGCAGATGGGCCGTTTCCAGCAGGCCCTCCAGCCCATCGGTCGCCACCAGGGCCACATCACCGCCCTGGCGGCGCCGCACCATCACCACCTCGCGATCCTCGACAACCCTGGTCCATCAGGGTCTTGAGCTGGTCGCGGGCGGCGGTGTAGGCGGTTTCGATGGTCATGGAGCTGTACAGGGGGTCTGTCCAGGCTGGCGCCGCCATGGGGCATTCCGGTCAAGGGGCCTCGGGAGCATCATCCAGTTGCCTATCCAACGACTGGCGGATCAGGCCGAATGAACCGGCCGGTT
>JAPLID010000011.1 GCA_026389285.1 Cyanobacteriota bacterium | reverse complement strand
TGCTCTGCAGGGCCCGGTTGATCACCTCGGCCACCTTGTCATCCTCATAGGTGCGAGGCCGCCCTGGCCTGAGCTCGTCGTGCAAGCCCTCCAGGCCGAGGTCCCGGTAACGCTTGCGCCACTTGCCTACGGTCATGCCCGACAAACCCATCCGCTTGGCAATGGCTGTATTGGTTTCACCGGCTCCGCAAGCCAACACGATCTGCGCCCTCTGCACGATCGAGTGGGGCAACGACCTTGAGTTGGCGATGCTCTGGAGTTGCTGAACCTCGTCGTCGCTGAGAACCAGCGGCGGCATCGGGCGACCAACTGTCATGGAACGACTCCCCTCAGTAGACACTTCTTTTTTTAGTTGATTTTTCCAGGACTGCCCATTAGTTTACCGGGTCACAATCGCTAAGACTATCTGCACTGCAGGAGATCTTTCTTTTTCACGAGTCCCGAATTGGTGCGCTCGCACGAACTGCTCCAGCAGTGGAGCTCAACGATGGCATGACCGAGGCAGGCCAATTCACTTTGCAATGAGTATCCCCAGATTCAGAATCCACAAAAAAGGTAACATAAAAAGGCGATATTCAGTCGGTCGAGTCTGCTTCAGGCAAGTCACCCTTGTCGCCATCGGCCGGCCTAGGCAGCACTACACGTGGTGCAGGAATTTTGTGCCTTCTTGACGCCATGTCACATATATTACAGGAAAAAGAGAAGCCGCTTAAAAATGATCGAACAGGCTGGAAGTAATCTTCGTTTAGTGGTTTCTCGATCCCGCAGACGATGCATTTACGGGTGCGAGAAGGAGAGGCATTACTCTGCTGCATGGGGTTCACTGCAAAAACTGCCAATCAAGATAAGCCAATTAGATAAACGTAATAGTCCATATTCGGGCCAGAGATAGAAGGTTTGATCGAAATAATGGACGCGCTTATCGTTAAACGATGGGCCGGGTGCCACCTCTTAATCAAGAATATATGCCTACGCACACATACTACATTCCAGGCCAGACCATTGCTGAGTTGTCTTAACTTAACTTGATGGCGTAGTGATTGCTGTCTCAGCGCATCTGCCGTGGATACTCCTGCTAGTGCTGCCAGAGATCCTGCAGCTGGCGCTATATTTCACTGCGGAGAATCGGCAGTCGCCCTGCCAGCAAGGGGCCGAAGCGTTCGTTGAGGGTGCGGCTGAGAACCTGCAGGTCATGGAGATCGACGATGTGATCCATCCTGAGCCAGCCGGATTTCAGCGATCCAGGCCTTCAGTAGTGGCTCGTACCACTCGCTTGGGCATGGTTCTTTCCAAAGCTACGCCGGGGTGGGGGTAGGGGGAAATACACCACTCGGAGGCACGGCAGCTGACATTTCCTGGGCTCTCACGAGGTGTACGGTCAAAGAAAAACCCCGCCGTGGCCGGGCTTTTGGGTCAATCTCGGTTGTCTTGGGTCTTCTGTCAAAACGGAGGGGGCGGGATTCGAACCCGCGGAAGGTTTCCCTTCGCCGGTTTTCAAGACCGGAGCCATCAACCACTCGACCACCCCTCCTGGTTGATTCCGCCGCCTTCACAGCGCAATCACTAATCATTCTCCCATGCGAGCAAGGCCTTGTTCCCGGCCCAGGCGAACGAGCATGGTTTTCCGGGTACTTAGGCTCAGCCACCTGGTTGCGACCGGCCCAGAAGGCCTGAGATCGAGGCCGATGGCCCCAGTGCACTCGATTCGTCGTCGATCTCGCCTCGTAGCTGTGGCTCCCGTGATCGATCCTGTTGCGAAGACCAAAGCCAGGTCGCTAATGGGCTCGGTCTTCGGCATGATGAAGGATTCCTGGCTGCATCGGGGATGCCCCCCCCCTGGTAAGCGGCATTCAATTTGCTGGGATGGCATGGATTTTGGACATCAACGTTGCCCTGTCTTGATGTTAATATGATTGATCGATCATCACTTCCTGACAGTATTATTTCTACGATTTCCTGTTCAAGTCTTCTGCATAGTTCCTGCTATTTTCTCCTGCTAGACGAGCCAAGCGTAGTCCCGGCGGTCGTTTCGATCCTCCCTTGGTCGCCGTTACCTACCCATCGGGCAGAGTGGTCAGAGAAGATCGGTATAATGTCGATGAATCAACTGTCTGGCTGCTCATGAATGAGTCTCCTGCGGTGAATCGCGCCAGCATTCAGCATCGCCGTTGGCTCCCGCTGTCACGGGCTGGGGTACGCCGGGCTTTTCAGCGTTCCCGTGGCCAGCTCTCGATCCAGCGCACATTCGTGGTGATTACGCTGATCAACAGTTTGGTGCTTGGCTATTTGATTGTTATATCTTCGCAATCTTTGCTGCAGAGCAAAGAACAAGGCGCCTACGACTATGTATCTGTGGCGCTCACTCTGCTGTTGGCGGTGCTGGCCTTACTTTCTTTTTTGATTATTAATAGGCGTATTGTAAGCCCTTTGGCGGGCCTTTCGCGTCAGATCAGTCGCATTGAAGGCGGGGATGAAAATGAGCTATTGAGAGTATCTGGTGATGACGAGTTGGCGAAGTTGGTCAATGGCTTTAACCTTGTCCTATCCAGTATGCGTACTGCTTACGCAGAGCTTGACAGCAGCAATGGCCGACTGCGTGAGGCCAATCGTCAGATTGCAGATTCAATTCGCTATGCGGGAATCCTGCAGCGCTCTATCTTGCCAGATAAACAACTGAAGGAGGTTTTTGGCAAGGATCACTTTATTTTATGGCAGCCTAAGGATATCGTGGGTGGCGACTATTACCTGTTTCATTCTGATGCAGGGCGCTGCCTTGCCGGGGTTGCTGATTGTGCTGGCCATGGTGTACCCGGTGCCATGATGACGATGATGGCCAGGGCCGGGGTTGATCGCTCGATCCGTGATGTTGGCATCGGTTCGCCTGCAGCTATTCTCACCTGTACCGATGCAGCGATGCGCAGTATCCTTCTTGATGACCGACTCTCCAAGGCCATCGCCACGAGCATGGATATGGGTTTGGTGGCTCTCGATTTCGAAACCCGTTCGCTGCGCTTCTCGGGCGCTCGGATTTCGCTCTACTGGAGCGACGGTGAGCAGTTTCACAGCATCGCCGGTGAAACGCGCGCTCTGTGTGAGCGACGTCGAGGTTCTTATACGGACCATTTGCTGCCGCTGCTGCCTGGTTTCACCTATTATCTGACGACAGATGGTTATCTGGATCAATCAGGAGGTGAACATGGGTTCTCGATCGGCAATGATCGCTTCACCGCCCTGCTGGTGGAGCATGCCAGCAAGCCCCTAATGGAGCAGCGCGAGGCTTTTGCTAACGCTCTGGTTGAGTTTCGCGGTAGTTATCCCCAACGCGATGACATCACAATGCTTTCGTTTCGCTTTGACTAAAGACGATTTATCCTCATGACTGTTTTTACTAGCAATCTTTCTTCTTTGCGTGAGTTTTTCAATAAAGAACGCATTTTGATCTGCTTTAACGGCCCTATCTCCCGAACGCTGATCGGTGAAATAGGCATTGCTCTCAAGGATCACATCGAATCCACTCAGTCCCGCGAGTCTGCGGCAATGGATGTTTTCGGTGTATATATAGAAATGAGTCAAAATATTCGTCATTATGCCAATGCAATGGCCTATGGTGATAAGGAGGCTTCCGCCACCGTCGTGATCGCTGAGGTCGATCAGGGTCATTACGCCGTATCAGCAGGTAATATGATAGAGCTGGCCGATGGTGAAGCTTTGCTCAACCGCATTCGCCATCTTGCAACTCTCGATAAAGTTGAGTTGAAGCAGCTCTACAAGCAACAGCTACGCCAACCAAAGCAAAATGATCAGATCACGGGGGCCGGTTTGGGTTTGATTGAAATCGCCCGCAAATCCAGCCAACCCCTGGAGGCTAGTCTGGGTGAAACTCTCCAGGGAAAAGCTTTCTTTAGTCTTCGCGTGATTATTTGAAGCCCATGACCCAACATGAACAACCTAATCTCAACCTACCTAGCACCCAGTTCAGCCCAAGTGTAGAAGCTGACTGGCAGGCAGGCAAGCTACTGATGATCGGGGAATCTTATCCCGAGAACACCTACGAATTTTTTGCACAAATCATTGAGTGGACTGAAAAGTTTCTTGGCCAAGAAGGCAGGCTGCTTCATGTTGAATTGCGACTTAGTTACTTGAATACCAGTAGCATCAGAGCGATGATTGATATTTTTGATTTGCTTCAAGAGGCCAGCGATAGTGGCAAGCCTGTTTCTGTCAGCTGGCTTTACGACAGCCGCAACCCCAGGGCTTCGGAATTAGGCGAGGAGTTCAAGGAAGATTATACATTTCCCTTCGAGATAGCGGCTTTGAGAAGTTGAAAATGTCGCTTCTGTCCAAGAATCAGAAGCTCGATGAAGAGCTAGAACAACGAGTCCAGAACATGCTTGCGGATGATCGTTATACCGACCATCCCATGCGCGAGGTGCTCGAGCAGCTCTGGACCGCCGTTGGTTGGCAGTTGGCGCGTTTAGAGAGAATTACCAATATTTCCGATCGCTATCAGAATGCTGCCCGTGAAAGGGTTCGGCTGCTGTCCCGCCGTTACGACCGCCAGATTCGTCTGCTGGAGAGAGTTCTGAGAATTTCAGATCGCTATCAATCAATGTTGAAAGATCTTAATGTTGCCCTGCATGAGGCCTCTACTCATGATCTGCTGACCGGTATTGCCAATCGTCGGTTGATGAGTGAATGTTGCCGTCAGGCAGATGAGCGCAGCACGATTGATGGCTCAACCTATTCTCTGGTTGTACTTGATGCTGATCACTTCAAGCTAGTTAACGATACTTATGGTCACGAGTTTGGCGACCGGATGCTGGTTGAACTTGCTCAGAAGTTCAAATTAAGTATCCGCTCCAACGATCTGTGCGCGCGCTGGGGCGGCGAAGAATTTCTGGGCCTGTTCGTCAATGCTGATCTCGCCGAAGCCGAGAGTGTGGTTCAGCGTCTCCTCGACAGTGTTCGCTCAATCGCTCTTGACTTTCAGGGGGCTGAGGTCGGAATCACTGCCAGCATTGGTTTGGCTCAGCATGGTCTTGGTGAAACCTACGCCGACACTTTCCGCCGTGCTGATGAGGCGTTGTTGGTGGCCAAACGGCGAGGCCGAGATCGCTATGTGATCGCCCCTTGAATTGATCTTGTTGCGATTGGCGAACTTCCCGATTCCTTTTCTTTCACTTGAGCCTGCTTGCGATTCGATCAACGCTTGTTGCGTTTCGAGACCGCTCGGATGACGAGGCCGGTTTCTGTTTGCGCCAAGCCCATCAGATCAGCTTCACTGAACCAAGCGGCTGATTAGCCCGACGCCTTTGCTGAATGCATTTCCACTCGATCGTTTCGCCAAGCCGGGGGGGCTCTCTGGAGCAGGTGTTGACCTGAACCGATCGAGCGGCCCCCCGATCACGGACCTTTCCTCAGATCATCTCAACTTCGCTCAGGACGGCTTGGCCAGGGGCAGAAGGCACTTGTCGGAATCACAGCCAGCTGGGCCGGCTTCCACCAGTTCGCCGCCGTCATAGCGGCGCAGTGCCTCGAAGAAGTCAGCCGTGCGGCGCCGTGCCACCACATCCGCCGAAAGTTGCCCGTAGGTGGCCTGATCGATTGGTTCGAAGGGCAGCCGCGGGAAGGTGGCATTGGCATCGAAACGGGCCAACAGCGCTGCTGAGATGTAGCCCTGACCATTGTCGATGGCGCGATAGATCGCATCGGCAAGCCCATCAATTTCATCCTCGCGGAACTCCACCGTGGCCGACGTGTTGTGGGCTGTGTAGTGCTGCTGCACCTGCATGTAGAAATCAAACTGGGCTAGGGCGGAGAAGTTATTGATCTCCACCCGGTCAGCGCCGGGAATATTGGCCCAGCTCACTTCCGTGGGGATTTCCACCAGCCATTCGGTGCAGCGTGGATCAAACGGATCATCGAGCAGGCGCCCCTGCTCATCCTTGTCGGACTGGCTGGGCACGATCGTGTAGCCGTAGTCCATGCAGGCCAGGGCCACCGGATCGTTCTTGCGGAACGTGATGCGCCGGATGAAGCGCTGCGCCTTGGGGGGGTGCCAGCCGGGGCTGGCACCGGTGAGCAGGCTCTTGGTACCCGCCGGTTGCACGGTGGTGCAGCGGTTGGGTCGTCGGATTCCATGGCGATCGCAGTATTCACTCACGGCTCGGTTGACGATCTCCTTCCAGCGGCCCAGGTACCTGGCTTCTTCGGCCCGGAAAGCACGGCCTTCTTCGCTGTCGGGGCGACCCGCCTCCCACCACTGCAGCCAGGGTGTGCCGAAGGCATGCACGAAGAAGTCGAACAGGCCGGTGAAGCTCACGCCCACGATCGGATCCCAGGCGCGGCTCTGGCGATAGCGCTCCACCTCGAAGCGATGGTTGAGCAGGCAGGCCACGGCGATGCCGCCGGCGGTGAAGGCCTCCTCCTGAGCTCGGTAGTCGTGGGGATCGATCTGGTTGAGATGGACCTCGGCCAGGTTGCAGTGGAAGTCGGCGCCGAGGATTTCGCCACAGGGATTGAGGCCGTAGCGGCCGAGGCGATGCTCCAGTTCGGCCGCTTCGATGCCGGGATGGTGCAACTGCAGCCAGCGACCTGCTTCGTCCTTGCCCTGGTCGCAATAGATGCCGATGAACTCTTCCCGCAGCTCACCGGTGGGCAGCAGATCGGCGTTGGAGCGGGCGATCGCCTCGGGGGCGAACTGGATCGCCCCCTCACCGGACTGGAACTGCTTGTTGACGGCCTCCAACACCACCTCGTGGCTGGGACGGCTGTGGAACACCCTGGTGTGGTTGGCCATGCGCAGGGCATCGCGCTGGGGATCGATCCGCCAGTTGCCCTCGCTGTCCTGTTGCCAGAGGTTGTCCTTGGCCCGTGAGGCCTCCAGGTCGTCGGCCGCGAACTGGCGCATGCCGGCGCTGCGGCGGATGTTGCCGGCCACGATCGTGACGGCCGCCTCATCGATCAGCAGGCAGCATTCCACCGAAGTGAGCTGGCGGCCGCGGGCGTGGTTGAGCAGCTGTGCCACCCGCCCGTAGAGATCCTTGAGCTTGACCGGATTGGCCATGCCGCCGAATCCTTTCAGGCTCTCGCCCACCGGCCGCACATCGGCGAGGTCGACCTGAATGTGGATCGTCTCGCTGAAGCGGCTGTCGCTGCAGAGCTGCAGCAGCAGCCGGTAGCTCTCCACCCAGCCGCCACGGGTGTCACCCACCTTGATACTCACCCGGTGCCCATCGATGCTGTGGGTGGTGTGGTCCTGTCGCTGGTCGGCCGGGGTGACGCCGATGTCGCTGATCACTTTGACGGCCAGCTCATTGCGCACTGCAGGCAGCCGCTCGATCAGATGGGGTTCGATGATGGCGCCGGTGCCGCAGCCCATCATCGCCAGGTCCATCATCAGGGCAAAGGCCTCCCAGTCCACCAGGTTGGTGGAGGTGCAGTTGTAGGCCCCAGAGAAGTTCTCGGGTCGTTCGATCCATTCGGTGCCACCGATCCACAGCCAGCGACCCGAGGGCAGGGCCTTCTGCTGTTGCTGCATGCGGCGCAGCAGTTCGACCTCATCGTCGCTGAGGTGCCCGAGCTGCCGCAGGCCCTCAAGGTTGCGCTCGGCCACTTCATGCCAGCTCTCGCGTCCGCTGGCGGTCTTACGGCTGTAGGTGCGATAGAAGACCGGATTGGCGGCCGGCGCCGTGGCCGGGAAGCTATCGGCGCTGTGGGCGGTGCCATTACCCGCCGCTGTCACCAGGCCGGGATTG
Source organism: Cyanobacteriota bacterium (assembly GCA_026389285.1). Lineage (GTDB taxonomy): Bacteria > Cyanobacteriota > Cyanobacteriia > PCC-6307 > Cyanobiaceae > Cyanobium. Next base: position 2,627 of record JAPLID010000011.1, on the reverse strand, counting down.
AGCGGCGACATCACGGAACCAGGGTCGCTCGGTGTGGTCTGGGGACGTTGGGCGGAAAGGGTCACGGGTCACAACACCACTGACCAGAGACCCTACCCACCACCAGGGGTGGTGTCGAGTCTCCGGCCGGCCACCCAGATGTGGAATGTCCGCCGCGGCTCAGTCGGCCAGGCCCGGCTCGCCCGTCAGGGCAGGCTCCAGGGGCACCTGCAGCACGTTGTTGGTTAGGGCGAACAGCACATACTGCGAGATCAGGGCGATCAGGTCCACCACCTCCCGCGGCGCCAGCAACCGGCCGTAGCGGTTCCAGGTGGCCGCTGCCACGGTGCGCTGATCCACCATCTCGTCGGTCAGCGTCAGCAGAGCCCGTTCCCGTTCGCTGAAGCCGTCGTAGCCGCCGCTGCGGATCGCGGCCAGTTCGGTGTCGTCAATGCCGAACTCCCGCCCCACCGGCACGTGGTGCTTCCAGACGTAGTCGCTGCCGTAGAGGCAGCCCATGCGCAGAATCACCAGCTCCTGCTCCCGTACGCCCAGGGCCATGGTCGACTTGGCGCTTACCCACCACTCCAGGAAGGGCCCCAGCAGCTGGGGGCTGTGCAGCAGCTGGCCGAGCACGTTGTGCGGAAAACCATCACCTTTGAGCCCGTCGCCTGGGATGCCCTCCAGGGTTGCCAGCATCGCGGCGCTCAGGTCGCTACTGGGCAGGGGCGTCAGCCTGGGGGTTGGTTCTTTGGGGTGGAGTGGCGGTGCTCCAGCGGGCCAGGGCGCCGGGGGTGATGTCATTCGGGGTGGGGGAGTAGGGGGACAAGGGGTACGTACGGGTGCGGTTCAGCTGGCTGGTAATGCCGCCACTGGTCGTAGCACCAGAACTCATAGCCGCGTCAGTTGACGATCCATTGGGACCGGAGAAGCCTTGCTGTTTTCCAGCCCCTCCAGGATCTCGAGCAATCGGGCGTGGCTCCAGGCGGCGGATCGGGCTCAGCCTGGGGAGACGGGGTGGCCGAGGCTTCTGCGTCAGGCTGATCGCGGTTGCGACAGCAGAGGCGCATGGAGCGGATCCGCGAACCGGAGCTGATGGATGACCCGCTGCAGGCCCGGGTCTACGTCGAGGCCAATTTCGACGCCAGCGACGCGGCTCTGTTCCAGCGCATCCTGGACCTGGCAGGCCCCGGGGGCCTGGGATCGAAGGTGGTGGATCTGGGCTGCGGTCCCGGCAACATCAGCTTCCGCCTCGCGTCGGCTCTACCGCAGGCGGCCCTGCCCCAGGCGGCCCTGCCGCAAGCTGCCCTGCTCCAGGCGTGCGTGCTGGGCGTCGATGGGGCAGCGGCGATGCTTGAGCTGGCGGAGCAGAGACGTTGTAGCGATCCGGCCCGCTGGTCGCGGCTGCATTTCAAGCGGGCCTGTCTTCCCCTCGCCCCTGGGGCGCTGGAGAGCCTGCCGGCGCCCTTTGCCCCTCCTTACTCGTCCATCGTCAGCAACAGTTTGCTGCACCACCTCCACGATCCGGCCGTGCTCTGGCGGTCGGTCAGCCAGCTCGCGGCCCCGGGGGCCCTGGTGGTGGTGCGGGATCTACGCCGCCCCCCGGATCCGCAAACCCTGGCGGCATTGGTGGAACGCCATGCGGCCGCCGCCCATCCGCTGCTGCGGCGCGATTTCGCCAACTCACTGGCGGCAGCCTTCCGGCCCGAGGAGGTGGAGGGCCAGCTGCTGGCGGCAGGGCTGACGCGCCTGTCGGTGTCCCCGCAGGAGGACCGGTACCTGGAGGTCAGTGGCCGCCTCTGAGCTGCTGACCCTGTAAACACGGCGGTCTGGCTGAGCAAACCGGACGGGCTGAGCAAGCTGGACTGGCTGAGGAATCCCGACCTTTGCTGGGCTGCCGAGTCATTCAGGATCCCGGCTGGGCTGGGGTGTCGGGACCTGGGGATGGCTCGGGCCCGACCTCCTCGCTGGCGGTGTGCTGCACCACCAGCCGCACCGAAGTGGGCGTCCTGCTGAAATTCGAGACGCAGTGCCTCCTAGCGCCGGCCGATGGCCCCACTGTCAAGATTGATGACGCTGACCCGGAACTCATGAATCGACTGGTCCAGCGCTAGCCCGGGCCAGCGCCGGCATCAGCCCTGGCCCAAGGCAGCACCGGGGCCTGGAGCTGGGCTGTTCCGCTCCGGCCCTTGGCGCTGCCGGCGGCTCAGCGGTCGTTCCACCGGTGGATTCGACTGGCAGGCTGGAGCAATGAGCACTGATTCCCGCCCAGGTCCCACGACCACGATCCGCGCCGACAATGTCCATCCGGGTGAGACCGTCGCGACCGGGGCCACCTCGCTCGGGATCACGGCTTCCGGCACAGCAGCCGCCCCCGCCGCTGAACTGGCGCATCAGGACCTGGTGGCGGCCGTCGCCCGCCGCCGCAACTTCGCGATCATTTCCCACCCGGACGCCGGCAAGACCACCCTGACCGAAAAACTGCTGCTTTACGGCGGCGCGATCCAGCAGGCCGGGGCGGTCAAGGCCAAGGGCGAACAGCGCAAGGTGACGTCGGACTGGATGGAGCTGGAGAAACAGCGGGGCATCTCGATCACCTCGACGGTGCTGCAGTTCGACTACGCCGGCAGCACGATCAATCTGCTCGA
>JAPLID010000018.1 GCA_026389285.1 Cyanobacteriota bacterium | reverse complement strand
GGATATCTGGGATTTTCTGGAACAGGCCTGGATCGCCCATCACCGCGGTGGTGTGATGCCCTCACTACTGCCAGATCCCTGAGCCGGTTGTTAACGATCGTGGTGTCTGTGGTCGCTCGTTGATTAACAATCAGGGGTGGGATGCTGCGCTGCTGCGTTACGGCCCCTGAACGGGTACAAGAATTGAATGTGGCCACCCTCCCACAAGGCCGTGAAGTGAGCATCGAGCTTGCCAGTGGCAGCCAGAGTCAGATTCTTAAGGTAGCCGTGATAAGGGGTACTGCAGACGAAGGTCCCTCCTTGTCTGAGCGCAGCGTAGGCCGTGAGTGCCCAAGTGGAGGGAGAATAACAATGTTCAACGACCTCGGTACTGATCACAAGATCAAAGGATGGGGTTCTCCCGGTTGTGACCATGCTCATCGATTGATCATCAATAAGGGGAATGTTGCAGCAAGATGTTGGCGGAACACTGCCTGCACCGCCTTCTCACTGGCATTGGCCTCCACCCACTCCCGGGCACCAACACCGAGACGCTGACGCAACTGGCGGTCTGAGCAGATCCTGGCAATGCTCAACGCCATCTCCTGAGGATCGGGATCCACGAGGCTGCCAGTCTGACCTTCGAGCACGAAGTCTTCTGGACCGCCACAGCGGGTGCTCACCACTGGTACCCCGCAGGCCATGGCCTCAAGAGCTGCAATACAAAGCCCTTCCTGATGGGAGGGAATCACGAACAGATCGAGCGACTTCAAGACCCCAGCCAGCTCCATTGGGGATAAATAAGGATGGCAGACGACCCGATCACCCAACTGCAGGGCATCGATCTCAGCACTCAGAAATTGGCCATCGCGTTCGCCAGTGAGATGAAGTTCAATGCCTTGACCCTCTGCAACCAGTCGAGCGACGGCCTGAAGGAGCAGGCTGATATTTTTACGGGGATCGCCATAACGACCAGAAAAACCAATCCTCCAGGGAACAACACTCTGCAGCAGCGGCTGGAACTGATCTGGGTCAGGTGGCAGATACAGCACCCCGTCCATCGGACGACCGCCAATCGCTGACAATGTGTTGGCGGTGACCTGGCTGATCGTCAAGATACAACCACCAGGGGACAGGAGCACCGCCCGCTCGAGCTGACGCAGGCGGGGACTATTGACAGCCCTATCTAGCAGTCGGCGGGGACCAGAGAACCGACGAACCCGGTCGACCCGATCACCATGCCAATCGCTACCCACCCAGGCCAGAAAGGGCAGCCCAAGAGTGGCAAAGCGCGAGGCGCAGAGGGGGTTGCCGGTGATCGCTAGGTGCAGATCACAACTGGCGATCAACTCACGCCAGGCAAGACCCGGCCGGTAGTGAGTGAACTCAAGCTCAGGAAGCCAGGCGCCGATAGCATGGCCTTCGATACTGTGAAGATTGGGAGCGAGGTCTAACACCTCAACTCTGGCCGAAGGGCGACGACCAGTCGCCAGAGCAAGCAAAGGCACCGAAAGCGAGGGGCTACGGCTCCAAGGTTCGTACCAAGCCACCACAGGCGTGATGCCAAGATCATGCAGCTGGCGGATCACCCAGCGCAACTTGGCCGGAACGCCCCCATCGAAGGGCTGAATTGTGCTGATCAGGGCCCGAGGTTGCTGGATCACGGGAAATCAGACAAAAAGCAAGGCGAACGAGACATTTCAGCGCAGGAGCTCAGCTCAAATGCAAGAAGGTACAGGAAAGATGATAAACACAACAAGAGGAAAGGAGCTACGATCACAGAAGGTTTGGGAAGAGCCTAGAAGCATGAAAAATTGCCCGCAAGTTGCTTGGTTTAATAGCGACATTCCAAGGACAGACAGAGGAACAATGTATCAAAGCTCAGTCGATGAAGAAGTTGGTTGCACACGAGCCAAATCCAAGATCATAAGTTTCAACAGGATTTCAGCGTACATTCGCTGAAAAGCGTAAAACCAGCCTCGCCAGCCGTCCAGCAAACCGCGCTTGCAAACCAGGCAAACAAAGAAAATAGCAAAAGGGGCCAAAGGGCTATGCTTGCGCAGGCGATCTACTGACGAGAGCTGACTGGATGGGGTTTGCGATAACTTATTGGCCTCTAAACGCAGATAACCCTGCTGGGCAGACAACCAACGATCCAGAGATTTACGATCATCGTGAAGAATCGGCTCAAGCAACATTTTTGTTCGGCCAGACACAACCAACTTGTGGGCATGACCGTCATTGATGTAACGACCACAGCCACGACGCAACAGCGCCAACCGCGGAGGGAGAATCGTACCGCGCAAAGGTTTGCCGGCAACGCAATAACGAAAGGGGATACTAAAAGCGTCTATATCATTAGCCTCTTCAGCAATTGACTGTTGAATATGGCTGGCCAAGGCCGGCGTGATCACATAGTCAGCGTCAATACTGAGGATCCAACGGGAATCGACCTGACTGAGGCCAAAGTTGCACTGGTTGGCAAAATTATCGAAGGACCGGTGCAGAAGCCGCACCCCAGGAAAACCACTCAGTAGTACTGCCACTATCTACAACAACAATAGAAGAGACCCAGGACAAAGAACTCAAGGTTCTACCAATATTAGCCTCCTCGTTATAGGTAATTAGCAATACTGAAAGGCACACATCAGAAGAAATCATTCAACGCCGGCCGCTGAAACTGAGGCGGAGACAGAGAGTTGAGCAAGCTGGCGCTGCTGGAAAGCGTGCACCAAAGCAGGCATAGCCAGGTTTGAACCAAGACAAAGACTCAAAATAATCAGCACAAACGGATCACTATAAACCTGGGAGGCTGTCAAAAAGAAAGGAATGTTAGCAAGGGAGAAGGCTAGCAGCCCTACATAAAGGTTGAAAATCTGCGGTGGCAACAGACGCATCAACAAGAAATTTTGCCAAAACGTCTTTGCAAGTAACAAAAAAATTACCGAAAGTACTAGCAAGCCAGGCAAACCAAGCTCAGCAATGATCTTGCCGCTACCACTTTCACTAATGAAAGACATTTGACTTGTTTTTTGTAGGCCCTCTAGACGAAGGTTGCCAGTTTGAGAGATAGCGCCTGCCCCAAGTCCAATCCCTTGAGCAACTTCCAAAGCTGTGCCTACTCCCCCAACAGCGAAAGTATTGAATCGACTACTAATATCACCAAATCCTGTGGCCGCACGCGACGTATACTCATTGAAATTTGCACCAAGCTCATTGACAAGCAGTAAACTATAAACGGCGTAGCCGATTCCCGCAGCTCCAAGTACCGCGGTAATCAACTGCTCCCTTGATGCAGCCGTGGAACGACGACTGAAGAGGAGCAGATAGAGGCCAAGGAATAGCACCACTAACACCAACGATTTGCGACGGCCCGTGAACAGGGCTACAAGAGAAAAGGCCATGGAGGACATCATCAAGCCAATGGTGGAGGATGAATCACGCAGACTGAGAGCGACGCTGAAGGAGAGGCAAGAGGCTGCGGCCAGCTGCCAAGCAGCGATCTCGCTTGTTCGCCAAAGACCGCTGGCCCCTTGCGCCTCAAAACCATACCGAAAGTTAATTAAAATTCCCGAGCCAACTTCTTTTAGCAAAGGGTGTGACCAGCCGCGATACGAAAGAAGAACAGAGAAAGCGAATATAGCGGAGACAATCAAATAAAAGAACAAAATTCTTCTTAGTAAGCGCGGCGTGACGCCAATCTGAAAACCCAACCAAACACCAAACGCTGGGGCAAAATAGAATGCCACACCAATAACAGACAGCAGGGGATTACCATAACGAACAAGACTATTTAAACCCTGAAAAACAATCAAATAAAGGTAGATTGGAGCCCATTCAGCAAGTAACGGCGAACCCCAGAACATAGTATTGACACTGAAATGGTCTCGTCGATTAAGCAAGACCAAACAGCAAGAAGCTATGGCAATCAGAACTAAGCCGACAAACAGAGAAGGCTGGCCCGGGGTGAGCTTGCGCAGAGGATCCTGAAGGAAGCCAATCAACAGACTGAAAATGACGCCGCCGCGCCAGTTGCCATCGGCCAGAAGCAAGGCCAGTCCGCCGAACAACACAATCAGAACCAGTGTGGTCATGCGAGACAGTCGAGGTAGGCCCGTTCAAGCTGCTGGGCAATGGCAGGCCAGTCATAACGGGATGACACCAGCTTATGGGCAGCGACCACCATCGCAGCGGGTGGTCCGCCCATGGCCGCGGCCAGGCTGTCTGCCAAGGCTGCTGGATCGGCAGGGATAAGCAGACCTGCCCCTGCGGCGGCAATCTCTGGCCCGACGGCCACAGCCTCGCTGACCAGGACCGGAGTACCGACGGCCAAAGCCTCGACGGCGGCGATACCGAAGTTTTCGGAGGCTGAAGGCAGCACAAACCAGTGGGCGCCGCGGAGTGCATCCCACTTGGCGGCTCCTTGGACAAAGCCAAGCCAGCGGCAACGGGACGCCAGGCCCAGCACTTCGGCTTGCCGCTTCAACTGGGCGACATAAACGGGATCGCCATCACCGGCGATGCTGAGCTGCCAGGCGGTATGGGGCTGGCGTTGCTGCAGCAGGGCCAGCGCTTCCAGCAACAGCTCCAGGCGTTTTTTGGGATGGAGCCGGGAGAGAAAGAGAAAGGCGGTGTAGCCCTCGGGTGTAGCGTGGTCATCCGTCCGTGCAGGTGTCGGGACGGTGACGCCGAGGGGCAACACCAGAGTTGGAGTTAGCAGGCCCAGGTCAGCGGCTTCGGCACATTCGGCCTCGCTGGTGAAGTGAAGGGCCTTGGCGCCATTGAGATTGGCGCCTTCAACCAAGGTCATCAGCAGACGCTTGCGGCCCGGGCTGCGAGTCAGACTCCAGCGACAGAGCTGGCCGATGGTTCGCAACAAATAGGGCACGCCAGAGAGACGTGCCTGCAGCATGGCTGTGGTTGAGGGCCAGGAGAACAGAGCATGAACGTGGAGAAGGTCGAAGTTGTGAAGATGTCCAGCCAACCAGCAATTGAGACCAGGGCTGATGGCGAATTCACGCAACGGCGTAATCGGTGGGCTCCAGCGCTTGAAGGCCAGCACCGGGACGCCCTGGTGGTCATGCCATTGGCCGATGGGTAGGGAAGAATCGAGGCCCGGCCCGGCATCATTGGTGGTGAGGATCGCCGCGTCGACACCCTGAGCGCGCAGAGCGCGCACCATGCCGATCACCGCCGCACTGGGACCGCCGCGCAGGGGGCTGATCGAGGGGATGACATGCAGGACACGCAGCATTGAAATCTCAGATCTCCTCAGAAAAGACGTGAAAGGATGGCGCTGATTGCAACCTGTCTCCTACCCAATCCAGGTCACGGATCCAGATCTGATTAGCACCACTGGAGGGTTGCCTTGGAAGCAAACGGCGATTCCATGGATCGTAATTGCAGGGCGTGAAACCATGCTCGCCCATGGTACTGGCAACATCATCGGAACGATTTTCAAGCAAGATAGCCTGCAGGACCTGACTGCGCAGGGTGTTTCTCGCACCACGCAAGACCTGAGCCTCGAGGCCTTCAACATCCACCTTCCAGCAACAAGCCGTCGAAGCTGCGGGTATGGCATCGACCGGCAGGCTCGAAACCACCTGAGTGGAACAAGAATCGGCAACAGATGCATAGGCAACAGTGGCATCGGCAACAGAAACGAGGCAATTCATCGGCCCCGCATCCGTAGTGAACCGAACCTCCCCATGCTCAGCGCCAATGCAAGCCTCGACAATCGAGACCAAATGCTCGATGCTATTAGCAGCAATATTTGCCCGCAGTCCGCTCAAGGCCAAGGGTACAGGTTCACAGGCCGTACAGGAGGCTCCGATCGCAGCCGCAGCCAAAACTGTATAACTACCAACATTGCTGCCAATATCGAGCATGTGATCACCAGGCCTCAGCAGATGCAGCACAAAAGGCATATCGGGCCATTCATGCAAGCCTGCATAGAAATTACCAGTGGCTCCATGCATACGGGGGGATAAGAACAGCGTGGAACCGTTCACCCAATCCAGCTGGTAAGGCTGATTCATCAGTCGACGCTGAAGCTGCCACCATAGATAGTTTCGATAGGCATCAAGTCTGTGACGACTTGCCAGAGGATGGGTCCATATCCACGGCAAGGTGAGACTAAGCATAATGACACCAAGGGTGCGACAGGGATAAAGACTCGGTGCACATCAGCACAATATCAGCAGGATTTGGCTGCATCATGAAAAGATCATCGCAAAACTCTATCCTTGATCAATAACTCCAGATGGAGCCTTCGGGTTGACTCACTGCCGTTAACGCTCAGCATTCGCACCGTTCAGCGCATCCCCGCCAGCCAACCGGCTCGGCGCCAGCCAATCAGGTTGGCAACAGCCCGGTAGAGGCGCAGATCGAGTCCCTTTTTGCCCGAATCCCTGATGATGGCCAGAGCCAACTGGCAAAGCTGCGCTGCCTGCTCCTGCAGACCAGCTGAACCACACTGGCGACCCAGCAGAAACAGTGAACGGCTGAAGCGCTGCATGGCGGGATGGTTGGCTGGCAGGCCATAGCGGCGCGCATGGTCGTGAATCAACGCTTGGGCTCGGGCTCGTTGGCAGAGTCGCAGGGGATCCACTACTGCAGGGTTCCG
>JAPLID010000069.1 GCA_026389285.1 Cyanobacteriota bacterium | reverse complement strand
GCATCGCCGAGGTGGCGTCCACCCTGGAACTCGAACCGCTGCTACAGCGCCTACCCAAGGAGCTCTCCGGCGGCCAGAAGCAGCGGGTGGCCCTGGGCCGGGCGATCGCCCGGCAGCCGGCGGTGTTCCTGATGGATGAACCGCTCAGCAACCTCGATGCCAAGCTGCGCACCGGCACCCGCGCCCAGATCGTCGAGCTGCAGCGGCGCCTCGGCACCACCACCTTGTACGTCACCCACGACCAGGTGGAGGCGATGACCATGGGCCATCGCATCGCCGTGCTCAACGGCGGCAGGATGCAGCAGCTGGGCACACCGCTGGAGCTGTATCAGTGGCCCTCGAATCTGTTTGTGGCCCAGTTCATCGGTAGCCCGCCGATGAATCTGCTGCCGGTGCAGGTGTGCGCGCCGGGCCAGCTGCTGCTGGGGGGCCAGCGCTTCCTGCTGGAGGGGCCGATGCTGAGCGCCAGCGCCAGCCGCGTCGGCGAAACGCTCACCGGTGGACTGCGGCCCGAACACATCAAGCTGGCCCCCGCCGCCAACCGCAACCTGGCCGCCGAGGTCTGCCACGTGGAGGCCCTCGGCAACGAACAACTGGTCACCTGCCGGTTGCTAGAGGGCAGCCACCTACTGCTGCTGCGGGCCAGCCCGGACCAGGCGGTGAGCGTGGGGCAGTCCGTGCATCTGGCGGTGGAGCCCGTCGGCTGGCGGTTGTTTGATGGGGCCGGCGAGGCGCTAGCGCTGCCGCCGGCCCCGAAGGCGCGGGCAACAGTGCAGCTGCCGGTGCTGGGGTGAGTGGCACGGGTCATCCCTGCCGCCCAGCAGATCACAACCTGGGTGACGAGCACGATCACAGCAGCGCGTCCGATACGCCCTCGCCACAGATGCGACCTGGACAACCGCCGCCGCCTCGGGGCAGGACCAGACCGAACCCGAAAACGAAGACGCTCCCTCACCCACCAACTCTGAGCATGGTCAGCCAACGCTGCCCAGCCGCTTAACCTGGCCCCATGGGCAAGCCTCAACCTGCAGCGCTGGGGCGGGCGCTTCCGGCCTGGCCGCTCGGGCCGGGTCTGGAGGCGCCGGAGATCGCTGCAGCCTTGGCACGGCTCCGCCTGGATCCTGACGTGCAGGAGATCCGGCTGTTCGGCTCCCGCGCTCGCGGCGAGGGAGGCTCGACCGGGTTCCGACCTCGACCTGCTGCTGATCCTCAAAGGCAGCCTCACACCGGAGCGTGAACGCCAGCTGCGCGCCCGCACCCGGGCCTTGCTGCTGCCGCTGCTGCCCGTGGATCTTGACCTGCTGATCAGCGATGCCGCCACGACCAGCCACTGGGCCGGCTCCCGCTGGCATGTGCTCGGCCACATCCACCGCGAAGGGGTGCCTGTTGATTGCGCCTGACCCGTTGCCGCCTGAGGAGGACGCCCGCGCCATCCTCCGGCTGGCCCTACGCCACGAGCAGTCGCTGGGCGCCAGCCTGGATCCGGCCTTCGCCCAGGAAAACTGGGGCTTTCTGGCCCAACAGTGCGTGGAGAACCTGCTCAAAGGCCTGATCGTTCTGGCCGGTGAGCAGCCACCGCTGAGCCACGACCTTGAGCGCCTGCAACTGCTGGCCGGTGTGCGCCTTCCGGAGGAGCTGCTGATGCTGCAGGAGTTTGCGGTGAAAGCTCGCTATTCACCGGAGGAGACACCGCTTTCGGGCTCCCGAGTGGAACTGCTGGCCCGGATCCGCCAGCTGAGAGGGGAGCTGGAGAGTTTGCTGGAGGGAACGGACAGGCCAGCCAGCGGCAACAGCTGAGCCGGCTGGCGTCCGCTCAGGCCTGGGTGCATCTGGCCGTTGGGGCGCTCCGGTAGGGCGGGGCAGCCGAAACGCTGCCAACACTGGCTCTGCGACGGAGCTTCCAGCAGGGCTGCTCAAGCGCAGCAGCACCAGCAATGACTCGAGAAGACTGCGTGAGCTAAAGGCCCAGACAGCACTGCCGCGAACGGCCACGCGATAGGAGAATCAGCGAAGCGCCTCCCCCCGAGGAGAGGACGTGAGCCTGGGGGATAATAAAGCAGTTTTATTTAGCTAGATGGGTTTTCTAAATAACAAACTAAAGCTTCCTCTCGTACTAGTTGGAGCCACCTGCTGCATGGCAGCGACATCACCCGCCAAGGCGTTGACAATTACAGCCAATGACCAAGGCTGGTACTCAACAAATCTACCACACGATCCCACAAATACCACTTACATTGTCGGCGCTTATAATGGCGGCCAGGTTAGAAACTTTTTTGTGTTTAATTTGCCCAACTCTCCTATAAGTTCTGCATTCTTTACGGTAGATACCAAAGTGGTATCAGCCAACAATCAAAATGTCAGCCTATTTGGATTCAATGGCAGCATTGCTGATCTTATTTCAGGGGCAAGTTCTTACTCAGTTCTTGGGCAAGGGCAGAGCTTCGCTAGCCTAATTTACAATGTCAGAGATACTACTGGCGCAAAGACTTTCACGCTTAACTCAGCTGGAGTTTCTTATCTCAACTCCCTAGTGGGTGGACAGGCTGCCATCACCGGCGACAACCCCGGCAGCGGCTATGTCTATGGTGCCAGCTTCTTTACATTCGCTACCCTCACCTTGAACGAGGCTTTGCCTCCAGCTCAATCTGTGCCTGGACCTCTTCCTATTTTTGGCACTGCAGCGGCATTTCAAGCCAGTCGTCGCCTAAAAAATCGGATCCGTCAATCAAGCCTGAGCAAGACGAATGGAAACAACCTTCTAGACAGAGTCGGCATCGACGCCTAGGAGCGTGTTGCGCATAGATCTCCGAGCAGAAAATGGAGACGTTTCTGCCGCCGAGGTTGTGCCGCAATCGATATCTGGCTCTTGGCTGGCCTGAAGTGAGGGAGCCGGCGAGACCTGCCTGAGACCGAATTTGACGTTGACGTGGAGCGAATCGGGTCTTTTCGCCCGGAACGGTCTATGCGCAACAGGCTCCTAGGCGCCCACCGTTCATCGGAGATCGCAAATTCCTGGGGATAACATGACCCCCCTTAAGCAGATCGGTCGTCTACGCTAACGATACGGCTATAGCAGCGGGTTGATATCCACCTTGCGCACTAGGGCTGATCGAACTCAACTCACAGCCCTGCCGATTAGCAGGGCTTTTTCGTACTCCACCGCCTCTTGCCCGTGACATCCCGTTTGACTCAGCGCTGGCAGCACTCCAGTAGCAGCGCCATCAAACGGCTGTTGGCGCCTCTCTCCGCCTGCTTGCTGGTGGGCTTCACAGCCGCTGTTGTGCTGGAACTGCTACCGCCCCAGCTGCTGGATCCAGCCTGGCAATGGCGCTTCAGTGGCGTCCTGATTGACAACGCTCCCGTGGCTGCGGCGGGTTTAGGTCTATTGCACCTGGCCGCCTACCTTGACCCAGGCGATCAACAGCTGGCCCGGCGCGTCCACGGCCTGCATCGTTGAGCTGCCGCCGCTGCCCTGGGGTTTGTGCTGCTGATCCCCCTCCAGGCCGGGACCGTGGTCCGAGGCCTCGGCAACGCCAACCTCATGCAGAGCCGTCAGCTGCGCCAAGTGAACCAGAAACTTGCCGCGCTTCGCGAGAAGATTCAATCGGCCCCTGATCTGGCCAGCCTGCAAAGCCGCATCCCTTTGGACCTGGCAAACACCGTCGGTCCTGTGGCCCTGCAGCAGCCTTTCATCTTTACCCAATACCTCACTCTGGCCGCTGATCAAGCGCAGCCTGCGGGTGCTGCTCTCAGCCCCTGCCTAAGCCGTTGCCTTTGCCGCGATGAGCGTTCGAGCCGAGGCCGAGTTATCGCTGCTGGATCGCTTGCTGCGCTCGTGGAGCCTCTGGCGCACTCGCAAAGGCCGCCGGGCGCAGGGCAGCACATCCAATGCGGAGTACATCCGCCAGCTGGGGGCCGGGGAGGATTGAGCCCTGCCGGCTTCAGATCACCACCTGTTCCACGACAATCTGGTTGAGATCGCCGCTGTAGCAGCTGGTCGCGGTGAGCAGGGCTTCGATGCCGGATCCAGGTGGCAGGCCCCCGCTCCGGGCTGGCTGTGGATCCACTCAACTGGAGAGCGCGCCAGGTCTGCTCCGCCCATGGAACCCCCTGCAACCAGCCCATCCCCCACTCCTGATCTGGCCAGCCTGCGGCGCGACTACGACCTGCGCCGACGCGCAGGCACCCCGGGCGATTGAGCGACTGGCGCCGTAGGCCAGGGGGCGAGGAACGTCTCGACCCGTGGCCGCGGAGCCCGCGGGGCCGCCTAGCGGCAGCGGACCAAGGTCAGCCCCATTAGATTGATGCCTGATGCGCCCTCATCAGATGCGAACCACCCTGCAACTCGATGACGATGTGGTAAGCATGGCCAGGGTTCTGGCCCGGCAAAAGGGCTCCAGCCTCGGTGCCGTGATCAGTGAACTGGCCCGGCGAGGCCTGCGCCAGCCCGCTCTGGACGAGGGGCGCCCGCCAGCGCGTCGCAATCAGCTGCAGTTGCTGCCCCTTCACCCGGAGGGGGGACCGGTGGATCTGCAGTTGGTGAACAGCCTGCGGGACGAGCTGCCGTGAGCGCAGCCCTACTGGATGTGAACGTCCTGATCGCCCTGCTGGATCGGCGCCACATCCATCACGATCAGGCCCACACCTGGCTGGCGCAGTCAGCCCCACGGCCCTGGGCCAGTTGTCCGATCACGGAAAACGCCGTTCTGCGCATTCTGGGCAACCCGCGCTACCCCAACAGTCCGGGGCCACCGGCCGTTGTGGCGCCGCTGCTGCAGGGCTGGCGTGCCTTGCCACGGCATCGCTTCTGGGCCGATGGGCTCAGCCTGCTGGAATCTGACCTGGTGCGCATCGATCGCCTGCTGGATCCAGCCCAGCTCACCGACGCCTACCTGCTGGCCCTGGCGGTGCACCATGGCGGCCATTTGGTGACTCTCGATCGCCGCCTGCAGGCTGAGCTTGTGGAGGGTGGGCGCGAGGCCCTTGTGGTTCTGGATGGCACCTGAAGGCTGCATCGACCCCGCCAAGGCTCGAGACTCGTGGAGGCTGGACAGCGCGGCCCCTTCAGCCCGCCCAGATCTCCTCAAGATCGATCGCCAGCCCAGGGAACTGGGGATCACCATCGAGGCGGCTGGCCGCTAACAGCCGCCGCGGCTGGGCCGGGGACTCCGCCAGTGGCTCCCAGATCTCCACGGCCCGCTCCGCCGGAATCAACAGCCAGCCGAGGCGGGCGCCGTTGCTCTGATAAGTAGCCATCTTCTGGCGCAGGGCGGTGAGAGCGCGGGGCCCTTCGTCGCTGGGGCTTGCACCACTGGTGCTGGCCAGCTCCACCACCAGATCGGGACAGAGGGGAGCGAAGGTGCGGCGTTGCTCGGCCGTAAGGGCCTGCCAGCGATCGAGGGCCACCAACGAGGCATCGGGGCTGAGCACCGAATCGTCCGGCAGGCGGAAACCGGTGGAACTGTCGAACGCCTTCCAGCTGCCGGTGGCACGGGCCCAGGCCTGGATCTGAAAGGCCAGATCGGCGTTGCGGGCGCCGGTATCGCTTCCGGTGGGGGTCATGCAGATCAGGGAACCATCGGCGGCCAGCTCCAGCACCGCCTCGGGATTGGCCTGGCACAGCTCGGCGAACTGCTCGGGGCTCAGCAGCCCAGGGCAGGCCGGCTTCGAGGAGGGCGGCGCTTCTGGACTGGCTGGGGCGAGCATGGGCCCGGCGGACGTGCAGGATCTCAGGCTAAGAGCGGTGCCGGCAGCTGGCCGGGGGGCTCCGGCATTTCCCCCAGCCAGCGGGTGTCGTGCAGCAACGCCTCCGCCAGCCTGGGGTATCCCAGCGGCGCAGCCGTTCCCAGATCGGCTCTTCGCAATGCTGCAAGATCAGCAGTAGGTCGAGATCGCTGCCCACGCCGGCGGTATCGCGGCCATAGGAGCCGAAAACACCCACCGCCATGAGCTCGGGATGGCCAGCGCTGCACGGATCCACTCAGTGATGGCACGGGCATGAAGGAGGGCCTGCTCGCTCTGTAGTGCCAGCACAGCGAATTCCACAAATCTAGGCCGCGCGTCCTTGGTGCTGGTCATCCACGGGGAGTAACAACCAGGGGCCATCGATGGCAGGATCAGTAAGATTCTTACTTCCAGCCTCCGGCGCCGATGCGAGTCACCAGCAAGGGTCAGGTCACCATCCCCCAGGCCATCCGCGAACGCTGTGGCCTGCTGCCCCACACCGAAGTGCACTTCGTGGAGGAAGGGGGGAGGGTGTTTCTGCAGAAGGACGACAGCCAACCATGTCGCGGCGATGAGGCGGTGCAGCGCCTGCAGCAGGCGCGACTTCGCACCCGACTCAGCACCGATCAACTTCTGGCCCTCACCCGTGGCGACAGCGAGACGGGTGATCAGCTCTGATGGTGCTGGTCGACACCAACGTGATCCTTGACGTGGTGACCGGAGATCCCCGCTGGAGCGACTGGAGCCGACGCCAACTGGTGCACTGGCTGGATACGGGTCCCGTTGTGATCAACGCCATCATCTACGGCGAGATTGGCTTTGCCTGTGAGCGCATTGAATCTCTGGATGCACTCCTGCCAGCCCATCTCTACGACTACCGGGCCATCCCGAGGGAGGCCGCCTTTCTCGCCGCCCGAGCCCATGCCGCCTATCGCGAGCGGGGCGGCACCCGCACCATGAGGCTGCCCGACTTCCTGATCGGAGCCCATGCCCTGGTGGAGGGCATGGCCCTGCTCACCCGGGACGGACGCCGCTACCGACAGGCTTTCCCAGGATTGAAGCTCATCACGCCGCAGGCCTGAAGCGGCCAGCAAGCAACCGGGCGGCCCCTGCCCGCTCTGCTCCGCAATGCCCTCGCCGGCCTGGCGCTGGCAATCGGCTTTGCCGCCCTGGCCCGGCGGCCGGGCCGCGATCTCTCACTCCTGCAGGAGCTGCAAAGCCGTATGCGGCGCTCCAAGCAGGGCCGCCCCGCCCGACGTTCCGGCACCACCGATGCCGATTACCTCCAGCAGCTCAGCCGCGGGGACCGGAAGCCCTAAAGACGCCCTGATGCGCTGATGCGCTGATGCTAAGATGTACTGAGGTTTAGGCTAGCGATGCGAACCACGCTCGACATCGAGGACGATGTGTTGGCTGCTGCCAAAGAGTTGGCTCACCGCCAGGGCGTCTCCGCCGGGAAAGTGGTTTCGAGGCTCTTGCGCTCGGCCCTCACAACCGCAGCACCAGCGCAGCGCTCTGGTGCTGCGGCTGTGGCCGGATTCCGTCCCTTTGCGGCCAGTGATCAACAGCTGGTGAGTAACGAACAAATCGACAAGTTGCGCGATCTCGAAGGCATCTGATGCGGGCCCTGCTGGATGTGAATGTGATCATCGCCCTGCTCGATAGTGCCCACGTGATGCATAGCTCCGCTTGTACCTGGCTGGAGCGGAATCTCGACCAGGGCTGGGCCACCTGCCCGCTCACCGAAACCGGCGTGGTGCGGATCATGGCGCAGCCAGCCTATCCCAACACGCAACCAGCCCAGCAGGTGGCGGCCCGTCTTGTCGAGGCCTGCGACCATCCAACCCATGCCTTCTGGCCCCAGGAGATCAGCCTGCTCCAGGAAGGTCTGATTCGCTGGGAGCGCATACTCGGTCCTCGCCAGATTACCGATGCCTATCTGCTGGCTCTGGCCGTGGCCCATGGCGGCCGGCTAGTGAGCTTTGATCAACGGATTGAGCCGCAGCAGGTGCCCGGAGCCACCGCGAGCCATCTCTGTGTGATTACGACGAATAGCGCGGATGCCGGTTGAGCTCTCTGAGCCCTTAAAGCCCCCTGCTTGGGGCGGACAGCCGCGATGGCAGTGAAACGATGAACCTGATGGCGGAGGATGACGGCCACGTCACTGAACACAACTAACGCCATATCGATCTGCCAGTGATATTGCTGAACTCACACTGGTGACGCTCTCACCCCCTCCGCCACCACCGGATTGCGGAGCGTGCCAATCCCCTCGATCGTGATCGCCACCTGATCGCCGGGCTTGAGCCAGCGGGGCGGAATGGCGGCCATGCCCACGCCCTCGGGGGTGCCGGTGAGGATCACGGTGCCCGGCAGCAGGGTGGTGCTGCCGGAAAGAAAGGCAATGATCTCGGCCACTGAAAAGATCATGTCGCTGGTGTGGCCGTCCTGCAGCCGCTCGCCGTTCAGGTCGGTGCTGATCGCCAGGGCCTGGGGATCGGGCAGCTCAGCGGCGCTCACCAGCACCGGTCCGAGGGGGGCGAAGGTGTCGAAGCTCTTGCCGCGGCACCATTGGCCGCCGCCAAGTTCTGGGCGCTTCTGCCAATCGCGGGCGCTCACATCGTTGGCGCAGGTGTAACCGAGCACCGCCAGCTCCGCCTCGTAGTCCACCTGGTGGCTGGCCAGGGCGGTGGGCAGCTCGATCGGCGCCTCCGGATCCTGCACCGCCCCCGGAGACTTCATGAACAGCACCGGCCGCTGCGGGATGGCGGCGCCGGTCTCGGCGGCGTGGCGCCGTTAGCTGAGGCCGATGCAGAGCAGGGCGCGGGCCGAGCAGAGGGAAGGCAGCTAACCAAGTAGACCCACCTGAACAACAAAGGATTACCGCATGTGCCAATTACTTCACCGGCACCAAGAAGCACGCAATTCCCAGGGGGGGGGATAGTTCACTAGTAAATTAATTAGCCTCTCTAGTCGTGTATACTCCTAGTCATTCCGCAAACTCCAAAACAAGCCTGGTTTGTCATGGAGTTCTTCTGGGAATCAGCGCATTTACATTTTTCGCAGCTCCGGCCGTCAACGCAGCTGTGGTTGTCACAGCCAGCGAAGTAGGAGGAAACGTGGTTTTCAGCGGCGGCGGAACTTTGAACCTTGCAGACTTGAGTCCAACGCTAAGCAGCTGCTTCGTCAACGGCTACGTAGAACCTAATACTGGGATCTATCAGGGAGGGGGAGTAGGCAAATGCTCTTATTCTAATATTTACGGCCCTATTTCTGGGCCAACCACTCTTGGCACTGGCAGGGACTATGTTTTAGCAGATAGCATTTCTGGAGATTTTTCCGGCATAAATAATCTCTACAATGGATTAGTAATTCCCGATACGTATACATCTGGTGGTAGCATTTTCGGAACTTCAACTTTCTTGAATAAAACCTTTGCAAGCCTAGGTTTGACGCCAGGCATCTATGATTGGGTGTGGGGTAGCTCAAATCCTGACAGCTATCGACTTTGTATTGGCTCTGGTCCATGTGCTCCGGCGTCTTCATCAGTCCCCGGCCCCCTGCCGCTCTTCGGCGCTGGTGTTGCCTTCAGCTGGAGCCGTCGCCTGCGCAAGCGCATCGCCACTCCCTTGATCACAACGCCCCAGGCCTGATTGCATCCCTGATCCCCTTTCCCGGCCCTGCCATCGGTGGGGCTTTTTTGTGGCCGCCGTTGGCGGCGATTCCTGCTCTGCGCTCTAGGAGCCTGTCGCACATAACCCACCCACAACCTCTCCGCAGACGCCCTTAAATCTGCCCAGATCCCTGTGACTGCAACGGTTTTGGGTGATAAACTGGCCTATGCGCAAGCCCAAGACTTTCCGTCCCTGGAACCCGGA
>JAPLID010000068.1:12751-24504 GCA_026389285.1 Cyanobacteriota bacterium | reverse complement strand
AGGACAACCTCTCCGAAGCCACCAAAGCCGAGCTGCTGGCCCGCACCGGCGCCGTGCCCGGCCCCCTGCCGCTGTTCGGCGCCGGCGACACCGCCACGGTGAACAAGGCGCTCGATCGGGTGCGTCAGTTCCTGGCCCGGGAGCTGGGTCTGGTGAAGCCCGAACGCGACAACGACAGCTGGAACTTCCTCTGGGTGGTCGACTTCCCGATGTTCGAGTTCAACGCCGAAGAGAACCGCCTAGAGGCGCTGCACCACCCCTTCTGCGCCCCCAACCCGGGCGATCTGGGCGACGATCCGGCCGAGTGGGCCAACACCCTGCCCACGGCCCGCGCCCAGGCCTACGACCTGGTGCTCAACGGCCTGGAGCTGGGCGGTGGCTCGCTGCGCATCCACGATTCGGCCCTGCAGCGCCAGGTGCTGGAGACCATCGGCCTCCCCCAGCAGGAGGCCAACCGCCAGTTCGGCTTCCTGATGGAGGCCCTGGATATGGGAGCGCCACCCCATGGCGGCATCGCCTTCGGTGTCGATCGCATGGTGATGCTGCTGGCGGGCGAGGAATCGATCCGCGACACCATCGCCTTCCCCAAGACCCAGCAGGCCCGTTGCCTGATGACCCAAGCGCCGGCCGATGTGTCCAGCAAGCAGCTGCTGGAGCTGCATGTGGCCAGCACCTGGACAGAGGAGGACTGAGGCCGATGATCGTCCAGAACGCCATGCCCGGACGGTGCGGCGGCGGGCCTGAGCCAGGAGATGGTGCGACTCACCCTGGAGCGGCAACCCCGGGCCATCTCCCTCGACCTGCCCGCGGGCCGCGAGGCCACGGTGATCCGCGAGCGCTTCGGCCTGGCGGAAGACACCCCCCGCACCCTCACCGAGATCGGTGATCGCCTGCAGATCTCCAGGGAGCGGGTGCGGCAGATCGAATCGCGGGCTTTGCTGAAATTGAGACAGCCCCACCACCGCAGCCGCGTCCGTGACTATCTGTAGGGGGCTCCCCTGCACCTACGGCCGCACCGCCATGACCGTCAGCACGCCATCCATCGACATCGGCATCCCCGAGGGCCAGCGCCGCGAGATCGCTGAGGGCCTCGGCCGGGTGCTGGCCGACAGCTACGTGCTGTACGGCAAAACCCACGGCTTCCACTGGAACGTCACCGGGCCGATGTTCAACACGCTGCACCTGATGTTCATGGATCAGTACACCGAGCTCTGGACCGCCCTCGACGTGATCGCCGAGCGCATCCGTGCCCTCGGCCATCCCGCCCCGTTCGGTGGCGCCAGCTTCGCGGCGCTGGCCTCGATCCCTGAAGCCCAGGGAGTGCCGGCCGCGCTGGCGATGGTGCAGGAGCTGGTGCTCGGCCATGAGGCTGTGGCCCGCACCGCCCGCCATCTGTTCGAGCTGGTATCAGCCGCCAACGACCAGCCGACCGCCGACCTGCTTACCCAGCGGCTGCAGATCCATGAGAAGACCGCCTGGATGCTGCGCAGCCTGCTGGAGGGCTGATCAGAACCCACCACCAGCGGCCTCTGCCGAACCGGTGATCGGCGCAGGCTGCTGGCGGGCGGCGACCCCTTTATGGTGGGGTTTCAGCCGATTTCTCCATGCCTGCCCCCGTCGCCCAACCAGGTTCGGCCGTGCGGGCGGGGCAAAACACCAAGTTCGTGTTCGTCACCGGCGGGGTGGTGTCGAGCATCGGCAAGGGCATCGTGGCGGCGAGCCTGGGGCGGCTGCTCAAGAGCCGGGGCTACAGCGTTTCGATCCTCAAGCTCGATCCGTATCTGAACGTCGATCCGGGCACGATGAGCCCGTACCAGCACGGTGAGGTGTTCGTCACCGAAGACGGCGCCGAGACCGATCTGGATCTGGGCCACTACGAGCGCTTCACCGACACCGCCATGTCGCGCCTCAACAGCGTGACCACCGGTTCGATCTATCAGGCGGTGATCAACAAGGAGCGCCGCGGCGATTACAACGGCGGCACCGTGCAGGTGATCCCCCACATCACCGGCGAGATCCGCGAACGCATCCACCGGGTGGCGGCCAACTCGGGCGCCGATGTGGTGATCGGCGAGATCGGCGGCACCGTCGGTGATATCGAGTCGCTGCCGTTCTTGGAGGCGATCCGCGAGTTCCGCGGCGACGTCGGTCGCAACGACCTGGCCTATGTGCACGTCACCCTGCTGCCCTTCATCGGCACCTCGGGCGAACTCAAAACCAAACCCACCCAGCTCTCGGTCAAGGAGCTGCGCTCAATCGGCATCCAGCCCGACGTGCTGGTCTGCCGCAGCGACCGGCCGATCAACGGCGACCTCAAGGCCAAGATCGGCGGCTTCTGCGGCGTGTCCGGCGGGGCCGTGATCCAGGCCCTGGACGCCGACAGCATCTACGCCGTGCCCCTGGCCATGGAAGAGGAGGGCCTCTGCCGCCAGGTGCTGGATGTGCTCGAACTCACCGATCACCCCAGCGACATGGCCCGCTGGGGCGAACTGGTGCGCAAGCTGAGCAACCCTGGCCCAGCCGTCAAGGTGGCCCTGGTGGGCAAATACGTGCAGCTCAACGACGCCTACCTCTCGGTGGTCGAGGCCCTGCGCCATGCCTGCCTGGATCGCGATGCCTCCCTCAATCTGCACTGGGTCTGCGCTGAGCAGCTCGAAACCCAGGGGGCCGAGGCCCTGCTGCGCGGCATGGACGCGGTGGTGGTGCCCGGCGGCTTCGGCCATCGCGGCGTCGATGGCAAGGTGGCGGCGATCCGCTGGGCCCGAGAGCAGCGGGTGCCTTTCCTGGGCCTCTGTCTCGGCATGCAGTGTGTCGTGATCGAATGGGCCCGCAACCAGGCCGGCCTCACGGGCGCCACCAGCGCCGAGCTCGATCCGGCCAGCCCGCACCCGGTGATCCACCTGCTGCCCGAACAGCAGGACGTGGTCGACCTGGGCGGCACGATGCGGCTCGGCGTCTACCCCTGCCGCCTTACGAGCGGCACCATGGCCCAGGGGCTCTACGGCGAAGAAGTGGTCTACGAGCGCCATCGCCATCGCTATGAGTTCAACAACGCCTACCGCAACCTGTTGCTGGAATCGGGCTACGAGATCAGCGGCGCCTCCCCCGACGGGCGCCTGGTGGAACTGATCGAGCTCAAGGGCCATCCCTTCTTCACCGCCTGCCAATACCACCCGGAATTCCTGTCGCGGCCAGGCAAACCCCATCCGCTGTTTCGGGGGTTGATTGAAGCGGCGCAGCAGCAGCGCGAGGGCGTCGCCAAGGGCCGGCAGGCCCCGGCCGATGAGGTACCGCTGCAGGTCTGAGTGGCGCCACGGTCGGGCAGGCCTGGGCGGCTTGCCGACCTGGATGGGTGCAGGACATGCTTCCTATCTCACCAGGTTCACAGTGATGCCGTAGCGCCGCACTTTTCGGTCAGCCGTCAGCAGCAGCATCGGTTCGGTCCTGCTCTGACACACGAGCAGCCGAACGCTGGCCATCACCTGCCCGCAAAGAGCTGCGGGTTCTGAGCCTCGGTGGGCTTACTAAAAGGATGGAGGCGGGTCAGATGTATGGCAGGGTTGGAAAGTGATCTTGGCCCTCAGCGGGAACCTTTCAGGATGGCGTATCGACTCGACAGGCAAGTCAACATCTAGATTAGGCCAATAAAGATGCTCCGAGGTCGGACGCAGCACGTTAAGGACCTGCTGAATAGTTGCCGCTTTAAACCAAGGAAACTCTGAATAGGGAAGCGCCATCTCTTCATCGTCGATAAGCACCCAGACACAATGTTCAGATACGTTCGTAACCTCAGCCGCCAAAGTGGATTTTCCAGGCATTGATGATCTCCTGATGACGTGCCTCGAATAGGCGCTCTGCTTCTTTGATCCTCTGTGAGCTTAGCCCGATTTTGCTAGCGAGTTCAACGGTTGGGCTGAGCCAGAACTTCGCCTCACCATCAGGATGTCTCACATGGACGTGAGGGCGACTCTCATCCCGTGAGAAGAAGAAGAAGAAGAAACGAAATTCGCCAACCCTGAAGACGGTTGGTGACAAATGAGACATGAAACGCCTGTCTCAGCATAGCCTCGCCTGCAATAGCTGTTCGAATCCTTCTGACCCTCGACATCAGCGGCGGGCAGAGATTTGAACGTAGAAAGAAGTCTCTGCTCCCGTCTTCTGTATCTGGATATTAGCCTTCGTATTGATCAGGTTATGCAGCAAGCTCGACATACTGAACGGCACAAGAGGGCTCCGGTATCTCGATCCCATCCTCTCGCAAACCGTCCAGATGAAACGAGATCGCCTCACGCACAAGCTGTTCAACTTCATACACAGAATTCCCGGTTACGATACAACCAGGGAGATCCGGTACGTAAGCCGAGAGGTTTTCTCCAGCCCTCTCAATGACTACTGCGTACTTCATGCCTGTTCTGATCCTCTGAGCCCTGATTGCTTCAGGATACTCATCTGAGTGCCTTTTGCAAGCTCATCGGACGGCTTGCCAGCAATCATTACCCTTCCTGGTTTACTTGGGTGCTTAAATTAACGATGACTTCCCCTTTGCGCCACCTGAAACCAGCCATCATCCTTGATTGCTTTGAGGATTTCGAAGACTTTCATCTCATTGTGTGCAGCATAATTCAGGAGACCCTAACCCTAGAACCGAGACAACCAAATGACAGGCATAGCTTTAAGCATAGAGACCTTGGAGGCATTTAGAACGCCACCCTGGCAACAGGAATAAGCGACACCTTACTTGCACCCATTCGATCGTCGATCATAACTTAGCGCAGATACCTTATGGCTTACCACCAAATGCAGAACAGGCAACGCTGCACTCATATCGTAAGGATAACGCTGCCATCACCTGACCGCAGAGTGCCATAGGAGAAGATCCCCAAAGGGCACAGTGAATCTGCGGTGGCGGGTCAGGTGCGTGGCTGTGTTAGCCAGGCATCTACACAGCGAACATCGCCTGAAGAATACCCAGCAGCTCATTCAGCGTAGTCTCCGACAAAATCCCCAATCGCTTGACGAGACGATCCCTATCAACAGCCCTCAGTTGATCAGCCACAACATGACCGTCTTTGCCATCAAACCTGCATCGCACACGGAAAGGGTAAGGATGTCCGCCAGTTGTGAGCGGCGCAACAATGAAGGTACGAAGGTGAGCATTCAGCTCGTCCGGAGACACTACGACACAAGGCCTCGTCTTCCGGATTTCAGATCCTTGCGTGGGATTCAACGCTACAAGGAAGATGTCGCCTCTTGATACGTGATCTTCAGTCACCATGTCCACTCCTCATCATCAAACCGAGTGGCACTCATTTCATCGAGCAGTCCCTCAGGCTCGAAAGTCGATGCCGCCTCTGCCCAGCCAGCCCTCGGATGTGCCGATGGCCTGATTGTTAGAACCCCTGGAGAGGCCTCGATCTCGACTTCATCAGCCAGCCCCGCAACCTCAAGTAGCGGCTTTGCGAGACGAATCCCTCTCGAGTTGCCGATTTTGACCAGCCTCGCTCGAACCATGACCAGAACCTGCAGGCGTGCTCACATTGTAGCCACGCTGGCAGCCTCCGCACATTTCCCTACTCTGGCTAACGCTGAATGGACGGGTCCGCATAAACGCCCCCTTCAGGCTCCGCTAGCAGCATAAAACCGACCCTGCAGGCGGCTTGATGCTCGTGATCTTTTCCCATTGGATGCCCTGGTCGCGGTACAGCTGATTCCAGGTCAGCTTGCGGATCTTGTTCAGGGTGTCCTGCAGCCCAGCATCGGCTGGCCCATGGCTGACGGACCAGGCCATCGCGGCTTGCAGGTCTGCTGCAGCCGAGGGTTCATGCAGCCAGCGCTCATTGTCTGGAATGACGGTCGCGATGCGAATAACCCAGACACCGGGTTCGCGCTCTTCCACCAACACATGGCGGCCGGCGTATTGCTTGCCCAAGGAAATCTGCCCGTTGCTGCCAACGAGCTTCAGCGCGGCGGTGTGGGCTGCGGCGAAGTGGGCTGCGGCGACCGTGGCCGGGCTCTCTGATCGTTCAGCACGAAATCTACGGTTCGTGTAGCACCAACTGAGCAGTGGGAAGGCTGAGTTGGCCGCGGGGTTGCGCAGGGTCGGCTTCTGGGCATCCAGCGGCAGCCCGACGCCGGTTTTAGGCGAAGGCGTGACGTGATCCAACGCCGAGCCAACCCATCAGACCCAGGCCACCTTGGCCAGGGAACCATCTTGCTGGCTTACTGGCTTGCCGCTAGGGTTGGATAAGGCCGTTTCGCTGCCATGAAGACGACAATGGACCTTCCCGATCACTTGGTTCGCCAGGCCAAGCAGCGGGCTCTGCAGCAGGGATGCACCCTCAAGCAGCTGGTCGCGGAGTTCATTCGTCTGGGCCTCCACGGTGGCCCCACACCCAGCGCGTCCATCAGCAGCGCGGTGATCAGCCTGGACACAAAGGGATTGCCGGTGTTCCGGGCCCAGGCCCTGGGCGCCCTGCACGCGATTGATCTGGCAGCGGCATTGGAGCTGGAGCAGCAGTGCCTGATACAGGAGGACCGTCGCCGTGCCGGCCTGTCTGCTTGATGTGAATGTCTGGCTGGCTGCGGCGTTCCCAGCCCATCCAGCCCACGACAGTTCCCAGAAGGTGCTGCTGGAAGCCACACCTGGCACTCCCGCCCTGTTCTGCCGTGCCACGCAGCAGAGTTTTATGCGGCTGGTCTCCACCCCGGCGATCTTCAACGCGTATCGGTCGGAACCCATCTCCAATCGGGATGCCTTGAGCGCTTTCGCCGCCTTTGCGGCCTTGCCCCAGGTCGACCTGATCGACGAGCCTGCCGGGTTGGAGGCACTTTGGTGGCGCCTGGCGGGGCTGGAGGAGCCGGCACCCAAGCGTTGGATGGATGCTTATCTGGCCGCCTTCGCGATCAGTGGTTCGCTGCGCCTGATCAGCCTCGACCGCGATTTTCAGCAGTTCATTGGGGCGGGACTGGATCTCGACCTGCTTCCTGTGGAGGCCTGCCATGGTTGAGCGCAGGGCATCAGGCCTGCCGGTGGTCGAGACCTTCCACTCCCTTCAGGGCGAAGGTCTCCATGCCGGCCGCAGCGCCTTCTTCATCCGGCTGGCGGGTTGCACGGTGGGCTGCAGTTGGTGCGACACCAAGCACTCCTGGCCGGCAGGCGTGCACCCGCACCGCACCCTCCAAGAGCTGACCGCTGAAGCCCGCCAGGCCGCCGCCGCCGGGGCCGCCTTCGTGGTGATCACCGGCGGAGAGCCGCTCCATCACGATCTCGATGGCCTCTGCACCGCGCTACGGCAGGCCGGCTGCAGCGAGGCTGAAGGAAGGAACAGGGCAGACGGTGGGCTGCCGGCAGGGCAGGCACAGCAGACGGGCCTTCCCCTGCCCTTGCCCCTGCATCTGGAGACCAGCGGCGTGGATCCGCTCAGCGGCCATTTCGACTGGATCACCCTTTCGCCCAAGCGCCACCGCCCCCCCACCGAACAGCTGCTGGCGGCCTGCCACGAGCTCAAGGTGGTGGTGGAGGGGGAGGCGGATCTGGCCTTTGCCGAGGCGATGGCCGGCCGGGCGCTCACGCTGCGACACCAGGCCGGAACCCCCCTGGGCGCCAGCGCCGCTGCCACGGCGGCCGTGGCTGAGCCGGACACCGATCGCCAGCGGCTGCCGGCGCCTCCGGCCCTGCTGCTGCAACCGGCCTGGGAGTCGGCCCAGGGCCAGGAGCTGGCGATCAACTACGTGCGCAGCCACCCCACCTGGCGCCTGAGCCTGCAGGGCCACAAGTGGCTGGGGGTGCGCTGAGGGCCTGAAGCCGGCCCAGCGGCCTTCAGGCGTCGGCGTTGTTGTGCAGCACCCGCTGGGGGAAGGGGATCTCGATCTCATGGTCCTGGAAGGCATGCCAGATGGCGCGGCGCACCTCACTGGAGATGGCGGGGTCGTCCATCGGATTGGCGATCCAGAAGCGCAGGGCGTAATCGATCGAGGAGTCGCCATAGTTAATCAGCAGACCATTGGGAGCCGGCTGCGGCAGCACGCGGGGATTGGCGCGCGCTACCTCCTCCAGCAAGGCGATCACCCGGTCGGGATCATGGCGATAGGAGGCCCCCACCTGCACCTCACTGCGGCGCATGCGATCGGTGCCGGTGTAGGTGGTGGTGGTGGCGGCGGTGAAGAAGGTCTGGTTGGGCACCACCAACTCGACGTTGTCGCGATCGCGCCAGAGGGTGGCGGCCCGCAGGCCCAGCCTGCGCACCTCGGCGGGATCGCCTTCGAACAGCAAAATCTCGCCGGGCCGCACCGACCCTTCGAACAGCAGCCACAGGCCACTGACGAAGTTGGAGAACACCTCCTTGATGCCGAAGCCCAGGCCCACCGACAGGCCACCGGCGATGGCGGCGATGGCGTTGCCGTTGAGGCCGACCTGATTGGCCAGCCACAGCACCCCCACCCCGATCAGCAGGTAGCGGAAAATCAGCTCGAACACCTTGCGGTTGCCGGCGCTCAGCCCCATCAGGCGCTGCAGCAGAAAACCGAGCAACAGCACCGGCAGCTCCGAGAGCACCACCAGGAAGTAGGGCAGGCTGACCAGCAGCACCGCCCCGCCCAGGGTGAACTGCTCGCCGAACATCGCGATCAGCCGCACATCGGCAATCGCCTGCAGTCCATCGAAGCGATCGATGAACAGCAGCAAGGCCAGCACCAGGAACAGGGGCCGCACGGCCCGGAACCAGTAGGAC
The DNA here is from genome assembly GCA_026389285.1 of Cyanobacteriota bacterium. Lineage (GTDB taxonomy): Bacteria > Cyanobacteriota > Cyanobacteriia > PCC-6307 > Cyanobiaceae > Cyanobium. The sequence goes on along the minus strand of JAPLID010000068.1, from coordinate 15,775 downwards.
TCGACCGCGTCGACGTTTTGGAAACGCCGCAGGATCAACCTCAGGCCATCCAGCGCCGTCCAGACCCCCAGCAGCTGGGCCGCCAGGATGATCAGCCCCGAGGCCAGGCCGGGCAGGGCCACCAGGGCTGCCGCCAGCACCAGCACCCCAATCGCCACCAGCTTGGCCAGCACCGGCTGCCAGCTCGCCAGCGAGGGCCGGCGCCGCCGTTTCCAGGCCAGATGCAGCAGGAAGACAGCCGCCAGGATCGCCAGCTGCAGGAGCACCGAGCCCCGCACGAGCATCCCGAACCAGCCACCGATCAGAAAGAGAAGCTCGCTCATCGTCCCTGCCCCTCAGGTTGGGAGGCCCCGGCCAGAGCCTCGATCTGTTGCAGGGCCTGGGCGGGACTGAGCTCGCCGTAGATCGTCTGCTTGAGCACCTGGCTGATCGGCTGGGCCAGCCGGGTCGCACCCACACCGCTGCGGAAATTGGGCACGATCGAACTGGCCAGGCTCTGCTCCATCGCTGCCAGTTCGGGCGAATTCTTGACCGGCACGATCACGGTCTGGTTGACAGGCATGTTGCCGACGGCACGTTCCATCAGGTTGTTCTGGCTGAAATCGTTGAGCACGAACAGGGCGAACTTCTGGGCCACGCGTCGCTCCTCGGGATTGGAATCACGACCGAAACTGATCAGCAGCAGCCGGGCGAAAGCCCGCGATGGCTGGCCATCATTGGTTCTGGGCAAGGGGGAGACAGCCAGATTGCCGCCCAGGTCGCGCCGCAGGCGGCTGATGGCGGTGGCGTTGCAGCTGATCCAGTCGAGCGTGCCGGTCTCCAGGGCCTGCACCAGCTCATCGCCGTTGTCCAGAAACTTGAGCGTCGGCTCGACGTTGGCGCGGTACAGCCACTGCAACCAGGCGAGCGCGGCCTTGCGGTCGGCGGGCTCCAGGCCCGGTTTGCCGTTGCTCGTTCTGGCCCCATCCAGCATCCGGATCAAGGGATCCTCGGCACCGAAACCGGTGGAGGTCCACAGCAGTTCGTTGAACAGCAGCGGCAGGCCGATGTGCTTGCCCTCGGCCGCAAGGCTCACCAGGTCGTCAAGACGCTGGGGAGGGGCACTGATCCGCCGGCGGTCGTAGCAGGCCAGGCTCGGCTGCACCAGGAAAGGCAGCGCCAGATAGCGATTGCCCTGGCGGAACCCCTGCAGATACTTGATCGCCAGGGGGTCGAGCTGGGCTGGTTCCAGGTCACTGGGACGGCTGAGCCCCTTCTGGACCAGGGCCTGGGCCGGCGCAGCCCGGGTGATCATCAGGTCAGGGCCGACCCCGAGCGAAGAACGGGCCGAGAGAGTGTCCAGCACCTGGGCCTCGGGGATGTAGCGCAGGTGCAGATTGACGCCGGGGTTGTTCTGCATGAACTCCCGGGCCATCTGGCTCGCAAGCCGGTTCAGGCTCTCGCTCGACAGCCGATCGGCACCCGCCCCCGGCGAGATCGACACCTGCAGGTTGACCGGCAGCCGCTGACAGCCACCGCAGCCAACAGCCAGAGCCAGCAGAGCCGCCAGCAGAGCGGGGCGATGACCGGATCTGCGCTCAGATCGGAGCAGGGGGCGGCCGGAGGCCCGGGGAAGAAGGTCAGGCATTCGCGTCAAACCAGCCGCTCACAGCACGTTCGCTGGCCGCTGCACCCGCTCGGCCTTCCACAGGCGCCAGCGCACATCGAGATCCTTCGGGGCGTAGATCACGATCGGCAGGCTGGCGTTATAAGGCACCACAAACGGCTTCGATCCCATCGGCACGAAGGCTTTGCGCGAGGCACTGCCGGGCGGACAGGCCATGCGGGTGGAGACCACCGGCCCCACCTCCTTGACCCGATAGATCGGATAACCCAGACCCGGCAGGGTCTCACTGCGGACCTTGCCGCCGAAGCGGCGGGTGTTGCAATCCACCTCCAGCTCCCGGCCGATGATCAGCTCCACCCGCCAGTCACTGGGAGTGGGGGAAACCTTGTGGTCAGAGCTGGTCGGCAGCAGCCCGGGCAGCTGGATCACCCAGCGGCGCTCGCCGGTCGCTGGGGCCGGATAGGGCGTCAGATCCAGCCTGGGAATGGCCCGGGCCGCCCCGCCCAGGCCAACACCGAGCTGCAGCGGCACCAGCGCAGCGGCCAGCAGCACGGCTGGACCGGCGCCGCAGGACAGAAAGCGCAGGCGGCTGGCGACGGATCGACCGGAGCGGACAGGGAGCATGGCGATCAGACGAGGGGTAGTGGGGCGGGAGGCTGAGACGGAACGGTGAATCAGGGTGACGAAGCGGAGCCGCCGGCGAGCGCAGCGCAAGTGGCTCCCGCCGCATCTTGGCCAGCGCCATCGCCAGCGTCGACCCGCCTTCCAGAATGGCTGGATGACATCCACCGTGCCCACCGCGATCGCGCTGCTCTCCGGGGGGCTGGATTCCGCCACCGCCGCCGCCCTGGCCCTCGAGGCCGGCTATCGCGTCATCGGCCTGTCCTTCGACTATGGCCAGCGGCACCGCCGCGAACTGGAGGCCGCCGCAGCCGTGGCCTCAGCCCTGGAGCTGGCCGAGCACCACGTGCTGGCGGTCGACCTGGCTGCCTGGGGAGGCTCCTCCCTGACCGATCCCGCCATCGCCGTACCCACCGGCGGCGTGCAGAGCGGCGTGATCCCCAGCACCTACGTGCCTGGGCGCAACACGGTGTTCATCGCCCTGGCCCTGAGCCTGGCCGAGGCCCGCGGCGCCGAGCGGATCGTGCTGGGGGTGAATGCGATCGACTATTCCGGCTATCCCGATTGCCGCCCCGATTACCTGGAGGCGTTCCAGACCCTGGCCGACCTGGCCAGCAAGGCCGGCCGGGAGGGCCATGGCCCCCAGCTCTGGGCGCCCCTGGTCAACGCCACCAAGACCGAGATCGTGCGCGAGGCCCTGCGGCTGGGGGTGCCGGTGGCCACCACCTGGAGCTGCTATCAGGGGGGCGAGCGACCCTGCGGGGTGTGCGACAGCTGCCGCATCCGTGATGCCGCCC
>JAPLID010000068.1:0-12726 GCA_026389285.1 Cyanobacteriota bacterium | reverse complement strand
GGCCGGGCGGGCAGATCTGACCAGCGACCGGAGCCGATGAGCCGCCGGCGCTGCGAACTCCCCTGGAGCGAACCCTGGCCCCTGGTCCGGGCCCTGGCCGCCGCCCTCGGCAGCGAGGGCCTGGTGTTCCTCGATGGCGACGGCAGCAGCCTCGGGCGCCGCTCGGTGCTGGGCCTGAACCCGCTGGAAGTGATCTGCTGCCGGGGCCTGCCCGGCAGCCCCGGCGCCGAGGATCCCTTCCTGGCCCTGGAGCGGATGGCGGAGCGGGGCGGGCCCTGGCTGGGCTGGCTCGGCTACGAGGCGGGCGCCTGGGTGGAGCCGGGAGCGCACTGGCAGGCCTCGGACATGGCCAGCCTCTGGGCCGCCCGCCACGATCCGCTGCTGCACTTTGACCACCTGGAGCAACGCTGCTGGCTCGAAGGTGAGGATCCAGCCCGCCTCGAGGCGATGCAGCGCCTGCTGGCCGAGCTGGCGCCAGCCACCGCCAACTCCTCCGCAAACCGAGACATCGCAGACCGCGACACCGCAGACAGCGACACCGCAGACCGCGACATGCCGGAGTGCGACACCGCGTACAACGACAGCCTGTACCCCATCCCGCTGGAGGACTGGCACTGGCACACGCCCGCCGAACGCTTCGCCGACCAGGTGGGGCAACTGCAAGAACACATTGGCCGTGGCGACCTGTTCCAGGCCAATCTCACCGCCTGCTGCGAAACCCTGCTGGAGCGGCCACCGGATCTGCTCAGCCTGCACGGGCGCCTGCGCCGGCACTGTCCCGCCCCCTTCGCCGGGCTGGCGGTGGCCGGCGAGGAGGCCCTGATCTCGGCCTCACCGGAGCGCTTTCTGCACCTCAGCGCCGATGGCGGCATCGAGACCCGCCCGATCAAGGGCACGCGCCCCCGCAGCGCCGATCCCCAGGCCGACGCGACCGCCGCCGCCGAACTGGTCTGCGATCCCAAGGACAGGGCCGAGAACGTGATGATCGTCGATCTGATGCGCAACGACCTCGGACGGGTCTGCGTCCCGGGGTCGATCGCTGTGACCCAACTGCTGGGACTGGAGAGCTACGCCCAGGTGCACCACCTCACCTCGGTGGTCACGGGCCAGCTGCAGCCGGAACAGCGGCTGGTGGACCTGCTGCGGGCCTGCTGGCCGGGGGGCTCGATCACCGGGGCGCCGAAGGTACGGGCCTGCCAACGCCTCAATGAACTGGAACCAGTGGCACGGGGGCCTTACTGCGGCTCCCTGTTTCACCTGGGCGCCGATGGCAGCTTCGACAGCAGCATCCTGATCCGCACCCTGATGGTGAAGGGTCGGCGACTAAGACTCCACGCCGGCGGCGGCATCGTCGCCGACTCCGATCCCAGGGGTGAAGCGGTGGAGATGGGCTGGAAGATCCGGCCCCTGCTGGAGGCCCTGGCCTGATGGACGGCAACCACCACCCCCAGGGCGAGCCGATCGCCTGGATCGCCGACAACCCATCCGGGTTGGCACATGGCCGCTGGGGCCACCCGGATCTACTGAGCCTGCCCCTGAGCGACCGGGGGCTGCAGCTGGCCGATGGGCTGTTCGAAACCCTGCTGGTGGAGGAGGGCCAGCCCCTGCTGCTGCAGCAGCATCTGGGGCGCTGGCAGCGCTCAGCAGCCCTGCTCGGCATGGCGCCGCCCCCCGGCGCCGAAGCGCTGACGCCGCGCATTGCCGAGGCGGTCCGGCGCAGCGGCATCCACCAGGGAGCCCTGCGGCTGAACTGGAGCCGGGGCAGCGGCGGCCGCGGTCTGGATCTGCCCGCTGCCGGTGCAGCCCAGCCGCTGCATCGCTTCTGGCTACAGCTGAGCGCCTGCCAGCCGGCCTTCAGTACGCTGACGACGATCATCAGTCGCCATGAGCGCCGCAATGGCTACAGCCTGGTGAGCCATTGCAAGACCTTTGCCTATGGGGGCCAGATCCAGGCAAGGCGGGAAGCCCGCGCCGCCGGAGCCGACGAAGCCCTGCTGCTCAGCAGCGAAGGCCAGCTTTGCTGCGGCAGCGCCGCCAACCTGCTGGTGCGGCGCTCAGGCCGCTGGCTCACCCCCCCGGCCAGCAGCGGCTGCCTGCCTGGGGTGATGCGCAGACAGGCCCTTGAGACCGCCCTGGCCGCTGAAGCCAGCCTCAGCCCTGACGACCTGTTCAGCAGCGAGGGCGCCCTGCTGATCAACAGCCTCGGCTGCCGGCCCCTGAGCCGCTGCGAAGGCCAGGAGCTGCCGGGCCTGGAGCCGTCAACGGCGGAATCGCTCTGGCGGAGCCTGCTGGACCCGGCAGATCTCTGAGACACGGTCCGGAGTCCGCCCATGAGAAGCCAGCCCTCACGTCATGAACGCAAAGGCCAGCAGCAGGCTTGAGCCGTTGGCTCGCAGCCTCAGTAGCAACCCTGCACCGAGATGCGGTAGGTGAAGCCAGTGGCCGCCATGTTGTCGGTAGCACCCACCTTGATGTTCACCTGGCTGACCAGCTTGCCGGGCACCGTCTTGACGCGCACGGAACCGCCGCTACCGGGATCGGGAGTGAAGTTCTTGTTGTACACCTGCAGGCTCGAGCCATCACTGAACTTGAGGAAAGCCTGAATCGGATAGGTGGCGCTCACCGAAGAATTGGCGGTGAAGAACAGCTTGTAGCTGGAATAGGGCTTGGTAACGAAGAAATCGGTGTTCCAGTTGGGCCGGCCCAGGGGGTTACCAGGGCTGATCGTCTTGGTGACGATGTTGGTGGCGCCATCGCCCCCGACCGGACTGAGGAACGTGCAGGGTTCCGCCATCGCGGGCGCGGCAGCCAAGCCCATAAGGGCGGCGCCAGCGGCCAGGCCAAGGACTGAGCGAGGTGAAACAAAGCGCATGGGCCGGGACAGTGAAGACGCGTCTTCTTACATATAGCAACCACCCCCCCGCAGCCGCAAGCGTTGTCCAGGCTTAGCGACCAGCGGCTTCAGACACTGAGGAAGCGCTGAATCATCTCCTGGCTCAGATCACTGGTGGGGCCACTGGCCACCACCCCGCCTTTCTGCATCGCGTAGTACCAGTCGGCCTGGCGCACGAAGCTGGCGTGGTGCTCCACCAGCAGCACGCTGATGCCGGTCTCGCGGATAATCCGCGCTACGGCCCGCTGGATATCGAGCACCACAGACGGCTGGATGCCCTCGGTGGGCTCATCGAGCAGCAGCAGCCGGGGCTTGCCGAGCAAGGCGCGGGCGATCGCCAGTTGCTGCTGCTGTCCGCCGGAAAGATCACCGCCTCGGCGGGCGAGGAACGTCTCGAGCACCGGGAACAGCTCGAACACCAGCGGGTCGATATGGCGATGGCGACCGATGCCGCCGGGGAGGGCCTCAAGGCCCAGCAACAGGTTTTCGCGCACCGTGAGCTGGGGGATGATCTCCCGCCCCTGGGGCACATAGCCGATGCCGGAGCGGGCACGGCGATGGGGCGGCAGGGCAGAAACCTCCTCACCGGCCAGCAGCAGGGAGCCACTGCGCTGGCGCAGCAGGCCGATGATCGTCTTGAGCAGGGTGGTCTTGCCGACCCCATTGAGCCCGATCAAGCAGGCCATCTGACCCGGCGCAATCGAGAGATCGATGTTGCGCAGAATATGACTCTCTCCGTAGTAGACGTTGAGATCACGAACGGACAGCAGATAGCCCTCGTCACCACGGGAGGGATGGGAGCTCTGCATGGACATGGTGGTCGTCATGGCATCTCCTGGAGTGATCCAACGGCGCTGTTGACAGCTGGACTTTCGTCATCCTCAATCCCGAGGTAGACCTCGATCACCCTGGGGTCGTTCTGCACCACATCCATGCTGCCTTCACAGAGCACATGACCTTCATGCAGCACCGTGACGGGACAGTTCAGTTCGCGAATGAAGTCCATGTCGTGTTCGATCACCAGCACGGTGTGGTCTCCGGCCAGATGGCGCAGGAGTTCACCGGTGCGCTCCGTCTCCTCATCAGAGAGGCCCGCCACCGGTTCGTCCACCAACAGCAGATCGGGATCCTGGGCCAGCAGCATGGCGATTTCCAGCCATTGTTTCTGGCCATGGGAGAGGCTGCCGGCCGGCCGTGACCCACTGCGCTCCAGGCCCACCACCGCCAGAAGCTCCTGCACCCGCTCGCGCTGTTCGCCGCTGAGGCGACCCAGCAGCAGCGCGAAGGGCGAATGACTTCCCTTGACCGCCAACTCGAGATTGCGACGGGGAGTGAGGTTCTGATAGACGCGGGGCGTCTGGAATTTGCGGCCGATCCCGAGCCGGGCAATGCGGTGCTCGCTGATGCCCAGCAGTGACTGGCCGCGGAAGACCACATCACCGCGGGTGGGCCTCACCTTGCCGGTGATCACATCGAGGAAGGTGGTCTTACCGGCGCCATTGGGGCCGATCACGGCGCGCAACTCACCGGGGGCGAGGGCGAGATTGAGATCATTGAGGGCCAGAAAGCCATCGAAGCTCACACTGACCGACCTGAGCTCCAGCAGGGGCTTCACGGCTCACCTCCATAGGGGTTGACACGGCTTTCCTCAGCGAGGGCCCGCGCTTCGATCGCCCGCTTTTCCGCCTGGACCTCGGGGTCGAGATCAAGACCCGGATAGGTGGCTGTCGGCGAGGCAGAGCCCAGCATCTCCAGGATGCGGCGCGGCCCACCCAGGCGCCACCAGCCGACCACGCCATCGGGCAAAGCGGTGACCACCAACAGGAACAGCCCCCCCTGGATGAACAGCCAGGTCTCGGGGAGCTGTTCGCTGATCAGGCTCTTGGCGTAGTTGATCAGCACCGCCCCAAGCACGGCACCGATCAGCGTGCCGCGACCGCCGACCGCGACCCAGATCACCATCTCGATCGAGAACGGCACCGCCATGTACTGGGGGCTGATGATGCCGGATTGAACGGTATAAAGAGCACCACTGACGCCCGCCAGAGCCCCGGCGACGGTGAACACCAGCGTCTTGAAGGCAGTCGGGTTGTAGCCGGTGAAACGCAGGCGCGGCTCGTCGTCGCGGATGGCGATCAGGGCATCACCGAAGCGCCCGGTGGTGAGCCAACGGCACAGATACCAGGCGGCGATCACCAGCAGCACCGTGAGCCAGAACAGATTGCGCTGCATGGCGTCCGAACCCACCATCTGGCCGAAGAGGCTGGCGGTATCGGTCTTGAGGCCATTGGTGCCATTGATCAGCTTCTGCTGGCCATTGAAGAAGTTGAAGAACACCAGCAGGGCGGCCTGGGTGAGGATCGAGAAGTAGACCCCCTTAATGCGATTGCGGAACACCAGATAGCCCAGCAGGCCAGCGACCACGGCCGGAACCACCCAGATGGCAATGAGGGTGAACCAGGGTGAGTTGAACGGCTGCCAGAACAGCGGCAGCGCCTTGACGCCATAGAGGCCAAAGAACTCAGGCAGCTGGCCGGGCGGCAGCGAATCCAGCTGCAGATACATAGCGATGGCATAACCACCGAGCGCAAAGAAGATGCCCTGGCCGAGGCTGAGCAGGCCCGTATAACCCCAGATCAGATCGATGCCCAGGGCGACGATGCCCAGGGACAGGAACCGGCCGAGCAGGTTGAGCCGGAGGGGTGGCAGCACAAACGGCAGGATCAAGGCGGCGGCGATGATCGCGATCCAGGGCCACCAGCGGCGCAGGAAACCGGCGGGGGTGGCGGAGCTGTTGGAGGTGATGGTCATGGCTCAGGCCTCCACCATGCGGCCCTTCTGCGGGAACAGGCCGGCTGGCCGGAACTGCAGGAAAACGACGATCAGAATGAACACCAACACCTTGGCCATCGGCCCGCAGGCATCTGGGGCCAGAGCAGCAGCAACGATCCCGAACCGAGGATGTAGCTGAGGACACCGATGCCCAGGGCCGCCACCACCGTGCCCAGCAATTTGCCGACGCCGCCAAGCACCACCACCATGAAGCAATCGACGATGTAGTTGCCACCGAGATTTGGCCCCACCGATCCAAGCAAGGTCACCGCGACGCCGGCCACCCCGGCCAGGCCGGAACCCACCAGGAAGGTGAGGGCATCGACTTTCTCGGTGGGAATGCCCAGGCAACTACTCATCGGCCGGTTCTGGGTGACGGCCCGGATACGGATGCCCCAGACGCTCTTCTGCAAAAACCAGTGCATCGCCAGCAGAGCAACAATCGTCAGGGCAATGATGAACAGACGGGCCGTGGGCATGGTGACTCCAGCCACATCAATGGAGCCCCTCAGCCACTCCGGCGCTGTGACATCGATGTTGCGGGCACTGAACCAGGGCTGATCAAGACTTCGCTGGTTGCCCAGGGCCGCTGCCAGGCCGATACCGATGGCGCTGGCAGCGACCCAGCTGCCCACCCCCAGCAATGGCGACCAACGCTGACGCCACCAGGCCGGAGGCAGCAGCCGCGGAGCCAGCAGCCCCAAAGCCACAGCCACCACCAGGCCGATGAAGAAAGCGCTGGAGACCGAGCGCACGAACTGCTGCAGAATCAGGCTGACGCCCCAGGTGGCCAACAGCGTTTCCAGAGGACGGCCATAAAGACGGCGAATCACCGTCTTCTCGAGCAACAGGCCGGCCAGGCCACTGACCAGAAAAGCCAGGGGAATCGAGAGCAGAATGTAAGCGGGGAACAGGCCTTCCAGCGGCCCATTCTTGAGCAGGTTCTGCACCACAAAGGTGGTGTAGGCGCCGAGCATCATCAACTCGCCATGGGCCATGTTGATGACCCCCATCAAACCAAAAACCACAGCCAGGCCGAGGGCCGCCAGCATCAGCACCGAGCCGATCGCCAGGCCATTGAAAAGCGTGTCAAGAAGAACTGTCATGGACTCCCGTTGGGGACGGGGCAGGGGAATCGGGCCAAAGAATCAACAAACCGCCTTAGGTCTCAATGAAAAAAGGGGGAGGAACGGATCCCCCCCCCCAAAGCGAATCCTCGGCAGGACTCACATCTTGAACTTGCCAGCATCGGGCCGGTTCTGGGTCCAGTCGCAGGTGTAGCCCTTGGTTTCGGGCACGAACTGGTTCCAGGCGATGGGCTTGACCATGCCCTTGTTCTCGAGGATCTTGAACATGCCGTCCTTTTGCACCTCGCCGATCAGCACCAGCTTCTCGATGTGATGGTTGGGCTGCACGGTCACCTTGCCCTCAGGAGCATCGAAGCTGACACCAACCAGTGCTTCACGCACCTTGTTGTCGTCGACGCTATTGGCCTTCTCGGCACCCTTGGCCCAGAGATAGACCATCGAGTAGGCAGCTTCCGCCGGATCACTGGTGACCCGCTTCTCGCCGTACTTGGCCTTGAAGTCAGCGGTGAACTTCTTGGAAGCAGGGGTATCGAGGCTCTGGAAGAAGTTCCAGGCGGCATAGGTGCCTTCCAGATACTCAGGACCAATGGCGGCGATCTCCTCTTCAGCGATCGAGAAGCTCATGATCGAGTAGCCGTTGGCGGGGGTGATGCCGGCCGCCTTCATTTGCTTGAAGAAGGCGACGTTGCTGTCACCGTTCAAGGTGTTGACGATCACGCCACCCTTGGGCAGGGCCTGCTTGATCTTGGCGATGATCGGCGCGACTTCGGTGTTACCCAGGGGGAGATAGTCCTCGCCCACAAGGTTGCCGCCCTGAGCCTTGAGTTGCTCCTTGATGATCGTGTTGGCCGTACGCGGATACACGTAGTCCGAGCCCACCAGGAATAAATCCTTGCCCTTGTTCTTCAGCAACCAGGAGACGGCGGGCTCAGCCTGCTGGTTGGGGGTGGCACCGGAATAGAAGATGTTCTTCGAACACTCCTGACCTTCGTACTGGATCGGGTAGTAGAGGAGGGCATCCTTGGACTCATACACCGGCAGCATGGCCTTGCGGCTGGCGGAAGTCCAGCCTCCGAACACCACGGCGACCTGATCTTGGTCAATAAGTTTCTTGGCCTTCTCGGCGAAGGTGGGCCAATCCGAGGCGCCATCTTCTTCGATCGGCACAATCTTCAGCTTCTTGCCGTCGACTTTGACCCCACCGGCCTTGTTGATCTCATCGATGGCCATCAGCTCGGCTTCGGCCACCGTGTTTTCGGAGATGGCCATCGTGCCGGAGCGGGAATGCAGAATCCCGACCTTCACCTCGCCATCGAAGCCACCGCTGCTAGAGGTGTCGCCGCCACCGCCGCCGCCACAGGCGACAAGGCTGAGGGAGGTGGCCAGGGCGGTGGCTCCACCGATCAGACGCAGGGATTGGATCCGCTTCGCTGATGGCTTCATGAAAAATCTCCGTAGAAATGGGTTCCGCATGGGCCCATGTCGCCATGAACCTTCCGCGGTTTGAAGGAAGGTAGTGACTGGAAACGCCATGGTTTTGTAGCCTTTGAAACCATTCGCCGAAATGGTTCGGATCAGCACACAAGGGCTTGCGATCCCCTGGAGCTGCAGCTCTAAGCGAGTCTCGATAGCTGTTGTAACAGAAACGTCTCCACCTGCTCCAGGCCTTCGCCGCTGCGCAGGTTGGTGAAGCACCAGGGCCGCCCGCCCCGCATGCGTTCGGTGTCGTTCCGCATCACCTCCAGGCTGGCCCCCACCATCGGCGCCAGGTCGATCTTGTTGATCACCAGCAGATCGGAGCGGGTGATGCCGGGCCCCCCCTTGCGGGGAATCTTGTCGCCGGCGGCGACATCGATCACGTAGATGCAGAGATCCACCAGCTCCGGACTGAAGCTGGCGGCCAGGTTGTCGCCCCCGCTCTCCACCAGCACCAGATCCAGGTCGGGGAAGGCCGCCTCCAGCTCGGCCACCGCGGCCCGGTTGATCGAACAGTCCTCACGGATGGCGGTGTGGGGGCAGCCCCCCGTCTCCACGCCGCGAATGCGCTCCGGAGCCAGGGCACCGGCGCGGGTGAGGAACTGGGCGTCCTCCTGGGTGTAGATGTCGTTGGTGACCACCGCCAGCTCCAGGCGATCGCGCAGCCGCAGGCAGAGGGCCTCCACCAGTGCCGTCTTGCCGGAGCCGACCGGTCCGGCCACACCGACACGCAGGCGACTCATTCGATTCGGGCCACTTGCAGAAGGTTAAGGGGAGCAGCCCGGGGAAGGGTCTGGCGTGGCGGGCTATCAGGACAGGAGCATGCCATCGCGGGACCACCAGCCCCGGCGACAACGGCGGGCCAGCTCAGCTGCGGAACAGACGCGAATAAAGCTCCCCCTGGCCGAGCTGGGCGATGCCGGCGCCGACCCCGCCGCTCCAGAGGTGGCGCGGATCGGCGGCCGCCAGCTCCTGGCCGCGGGCGGCGAGCAGGGGCCCGAGGCCCAGCAACAGCCGCTGGGCCTCGGTGGAGCCGAGGGGGACCAGGCGCACGGCGGCACTGAGCTGATTGGCGACCCAGCCGTGCAGGTAGGCCTCCACCACCTCCGGCGGGTCGAGCTCAAGGCTGCGGCCCGCGTGGGCAAAGGCGGCCGTCCAGGCCAGCCGGGGCGCCGACGCCGGCAGGGGCCAGCCCAGATCCGCCAGCAGCTGCTGCAGCGACCAGCCCATCTGGCGCAGCTGGGCCCGCAGCTCCGGGGCCTCCCGCTGGGCGAGCAACCACTGATCAAGGTCGCCGACAGCAGGCCAGTCGCCGCTGGCCTGCAGGCCGATCAACCGGGGCAAGGCCGCCGCCTCCAGGCAGAGGCAGCCCCGAAGCAGTTCCGCCTCCAGCCAGGCCCTCACCCCAGCAGCATCGACGAGCCGACCGCTCTGCACCAGCACCTCCAGCCCTTCGGCATAGCTGAAGGCGCCCACCGGCAGCGCCGGCGAGACCAGCTGATAAAGCCGCAGGCGTTGCAGGCTCACGCTGGACCGTGGGGATGGGCCGCTGGCGGGGCAAGGCTGTGGCCAGGAAGCCGCTCCTGACTCGTGCTGGTGCCGTGGTGGTGACTGTCGTCCGGGCTGTGGTTCCTGGTGTCGCCATGGCTGTGGGTGGGCCCCCGATCTTGCTCCTGGCCGTGATCGTGAGGATGGACATGGCTCTGGCCCCCGCCCGCATAGGCGCCGCCCTCAGGCAGGAAGGGAGCCTGCCGATGCTCCAGATGCAAACCCCGTTGCCGCAACAGATCGGCGAGCACTGGATCGTCGAGCAGCCGCAATTCGGTCGCTGTCACCTGCAGGGCGACATGGCGATTGCCGAGGTGATAAGCCGCCCGCAACAGCTCCAGGGGTTCGGCGGCCCGCACCAGCAGCAAGGACTCGGTGGCGGCTTCGACCTGCACCAGCGCCGGGCCGTCGTCGCCGCCCAGCCATTCCCCCGGCTGAAGCGGCTCACCGCGGGGCAGCTGGAGCAACAGGGGCTGGCCGCAGAGGCTGTGACGCAGGCCCCGCAGGCGCGTGCGGTCGTCGGCGCTGAGGGCAAGAGCCCTGCTCGGCTCGCCACCGGCGGACGGGGATGGCAAGCGCCGCCGGGTGAGGCTGAGGGGAGGAGCGGATCGCCTGTCGATGCCGGTGGAACTGACGGCTGTGGCACTGACGGCAGTGGCATTGAAAGCAGTGGCACTGCAAGCCGTTTCACTGCAAGCCGTGATGGGTTCAGGCGAAGCCTCGGGACCGATGGCGTTGTCGTTCACTGCAGCCACCCCGGGGAGCCAGCACCAGTCCAGTGTGCCCTCTCGAAGCCGCCCCATCATGTTCAGAAGGCAAGCCATCGCCCACCATGAAATTCTCGCCACCCCGAGATGTCCCTGCCGCTGCAGCCTGACGAGGATCGCTCCGGGCCGAAGCCCCAGCCCCCCTGGCATGGCCAGGCCCAGCTGCGCTTTGAGTGCTCCGCCACGGGCGACACCCGCTTCCAGGGGCGTTGCCGCGCCCCCCTCAAGGTGCAGCGTGGTTTCCTGCAAGCGGATGGCCGCTGCGAGCTGCCCCTGCTGCATACGGCCGGCGGCCTGGTGGGGGGCGATCGCCTCAGCGTTGAGGTCTCCCTGGCGACCGGCAGCCGGGCCCTGATCACCAGCGTGGCAGCCCAGAAGGTGTACGGCTCGATCGGCCGCTCGCGGCGGGCGCCCCAGGGGGACTGGGCCGTGCAGGAGCTGGACTTCGCGCTGGCGGCGAGCGCCGATCTGGAATGGCTGCCCCAGGAGCTGGTGCTCTACGCCGATGGCCTCTATAAGCAGCGGGCGCGGGTGACCCTGGCGCCTGGGGCCAGCTGGCTGGGGGCCGAGGTGGTGCGCCTGGGCCGCAGCGCCGCCGGCGAGAGTCTCGGCGCCGGCCGCTGGCGCTCGCTGCTGGAGATCCGCCGCCTGAGCGACAGCGGCAGCAGTGGCGGGACCACGATCGCCCGGCCGAACGCAGACAGCCCTGGCAACTGGGTGCTGGTGGATCGGTTGGAGCTGGGCCAGGAGAGCCTCCAGGGCCAGCACGGCATGGCCGGCCAACCGGTGTTCGGCTCCCTGGTGTGGGCCGCCCCCGAGACCCTGCCAGCCCCGGCGTTGGCCGCCCTGCTGGAGCTGTGCCGCCTGGATCGCCAGGGGCTGGAGGGGGAGATGGCCTGCGGCGCCCTTGAGCCCGGCCTGGTGGCCCGCTACCGCGGCCCCTCGACCACGGCGGCCCGCAGCTGGTTTACGCGCATCTGGTATCGCATCCGGGCGGCCCGGGGGCTGGCGCCGCCGGAGCTGCCGCGGGTGTGGCCGTTCCAGGAGGAGCCGCTGCGGCTCTGAACACTCCGGGGCGGTCATCACTGTCAAAGTGGTGAGACCTCCGTCCAGACCATGCACCTGACCCCCCAGGAGAAGGACAAGCTCCTGATCGTCACCGCCGCCCTGCTGGCCGAACGCCGGCTCAACCGGGGGCTCAGGCTCAACCACCCCGAAGCGGTGGCCTGGCTGAGCTTTCAGGTGCTCGAAGGGGCCCGAGATGGCAAGAACGTGGCCGATCTGATGGACGAGGGCTGCACCTGGCTGAACCGGGAGCAGGTGATGGAGGGGGTGCCGGAGCTGATCGCTGAGGTGCAGATCGAAGCGGTGTTCCCCGATGGCACCAAGCTCGTCACCCTGCACGAACCGATCCGCTGATCCCCGCCCCACCCTCCACCTCCCTGCCATGGCCCCGCTCATCCCCGGCGAACTGATGCCCGAACCCGGCCAGCTCGAGCTCAATGCCGGCCGCCCCGTCACCACCTTGACCGTGGCCAACACCGGCGACCGGCCGGTGCAGGTGGGCTCCCACTTCCACTTCCATGAAGCCAATGGCGCCCTGATCTTCGATCGGGACGCCGCCCGGGGGCTGCGGCTCGACATCCCCGCCGGCACGGCGATCCGCTTCGAACCGGGCGACACCCGCGACGTGCAGCTGGTGCCCTACGTGGGCGAACGCCGCGTCTTCGGCTTCAACGGCCTGATCAACGGCCCGCTGGACTGAGCCGCAGCTCGCTCCCCAGAACCGCCGGACCCCCGTCGGCGCCAACGCACCACCCCTCACCCTCTACAACCGCAAACCCAGCGTCCGCCATGCCCTACCGCATCAGCCGCCGCGCCTACGCCGAAACCTACGGCCCCACCACGGGCGATCGGCTGCGGCTGGCTGACACCGAGCTGATCCTGGAAGTGGAAAAGGACTACACCTGCTACGGCGATGAGGTGAAGTTTGGCGGCGGCAAGGTGATCCGCGACGGCATGGGCCAGAGCCAGACTCCCCGCAGCCAAGGCGCCGTGGACACAGTCATAACCAACGCCCTGATCCTGGATTGGTGGGGGATCGTCAAGGCCGACATAGGCC
>JAPLID010000149.1 GCA_026389285.1 Cyanobacteriota bacterium | reverse complement strand
CCGATGCGTGGATCGGCATGCTCGTAGAGATGGGCTCCGTCGAAAAAAGCCAGGCCGTGGGCATCCTTGGGGAAATGGCCCGGCACCCAGTCCAGGATCACGCCGATGCCTTCGGCGTGGCAGCGATCGATGAAGGCGCGGAACTCATTCGGTGAGCCGAAGCGGCTGGTGGGGGCATACCAGCCCGTCACCTGATAGCCCCAGGAGCCATCGAACGGATGCTCGGAGATCGGCATCAGTTCGATGTGGGTGAAGCCCCGTGCCTTGACATACGGGATCACCTTGTCGGCCAGCTCGGGGTAGGTGAGCAGGCGGGCGCCGGGCTTGAGATCGGCCGCCGGCACCGGGGGCCGCGGCGTGCCATCGGCTTCGATAAAGGGGGCATCGGCGGCGGCGTGCATCCAGCTGCCGAGATGCATCTCGTAGACCGAGATCGGCTGATCGAGCGGGTTGCGATGGTCCCGCTCTTCGATCCAGGAGCTGTCATGCCAGTGGTACTGGCTGAGCTGATCGATCACCGAGCCGTGGTTCGGGCGCACCTCGGCCCGGAATCCGTAGGGATCGGTCTTCTGATAGCAGTGGCCGTTCTGGGCCCGCACCTCATATTTGTAGACATCGCCGCGGCTGAGCCCGGGGATGAACAGCTCCCAGCTGCCGCCGACCCGTTGCTGCATCGGGTGGTGACGGCCATCCCAGCCATTGAAGTCGCCCAGCACCGAGACGCTGCGGGCATTGGGCGCCCACAGGCAGAACTGCACCCCGGCCACGCCGTCGCGTTCACCCACATGGGCGCCCATGCGTCGCCAGATGTGGTGGTGGTTGCCTTCGGCGAACAGATGGCGATCGAGCTCGCCCATCCACTCATGGCGGAAGGCCCAGGGATCGTGCTGTTCGTGCTCGATGCCGCCGCGCAGCACCCGCACCCGGTAGCCACAGCCGGGATCACCCTCGACGTCGGCCTCGAAGATCCAGGGATGGTTCGGGTTGTGCATCGGCTGGCTTGAGCCCGCCAGCAGCAACTCCACTCGCTCTGCTTCCGGCATCCACACGCGAACAACCCAGCGACCGCCTTCGATCGGCTGCGGTCCCAGCAGTGAGAAAGGATGGTCGTGGCGGCACTCCGCCAGCCTCTGGGCGTCTTCGATCATCCAATCGAGGCTGAGTGGAGCCATGGCCGAGGCTAGTTACGAAGCGCACGGAGCCTACGGCGCCCCGGTCCCTGCCCCTTCGCCTGCTGTCAGCGCCCGGGAACGGTGGCCGGAGCGGGATCGGTAGGGAAATCGACGCCGATGATCTGATTGCGCTCGTTAAGCGACACAAACAGGTTGTCGGTGAGCCGGTTGAACTGGGTCTTGACGATGACCAGCTTCATCAGGGCTGTGCTTTCCGCCTTCCAGATCTTCTTGACCTCCACGAAATTACCGGTGATTCGCTGCAGTTGCTGCCATTTCTTCTGAAGGGTGGCCTGGGAGATGTCCTCCTGCAACGTCGGGCTGAGAAAGCCGCTGGCGATGATGAACTCTCCCCTGGTCAGGGCCGTCATGAACCTGGTCACCACCTTCTCGGCTGCGATGTCCTGAGAAGCGATGTTGTAGCCCTGGAGTTTGCCATTCTCATCGATCACCATAGTCAGCTCCTTGCTGCCGTCGCTGGTCAGCACCTTGGCCTCGACGCTGCTGGAATCGACTCCGGGCTGGATGGAGGTGATCTGCCAGCTCAGCAGTCTGGGCATCCGCTTGATCGATTCGGCCACCATCGCCGGGCTGCTGACCCGCTGCAGACTTGGCGCGAACTGGTTGAAGCGGGCCTGGGCATCGCCGCTGCGCACGGCGATCAGGATGCGCTCAGCCGCGGCGCTCGCCGCTTCTTCCGCCATGGCCGCCGTGGGTTCGGCCCGGCGGTTGCTCGGCACGGCCTCGCTCTGGGCCCCGGCCGGCGCGGCCGGCATGCCAGCTCCCAGGCCCGCTGCACAGGCCAGCACCACGGCCATCAGCAGGCGACGACTCGGGCTGGTGATCAGGCGGAGCATGGAGGTACAGGAAAGGTCACTTCAGTTTGCCCCAGCAAGAGGGTCCAGCCAGAGGCGTGAGCCGCCCAGCTCCAGCTCGATCGTGATCACCCGATGCTGGGCTCCCACACCACCGGTGGGCAGGGAGCCATCGCCGGGGTTGACCGCAATGGCCGGCCAGGCGGCCGGGGCCAGTGACAGGCGCAGGCATTCGCCAGGCAGCAGGGTCGCATCCAGCGGCTGCAGGGCCAGCTCCCTTGACTGGGGGATCAGGGCCTGATCCCCGAGCAGGCACAGTCCGCCGGTGCAGAGCTGCTGCACCGCTCCGTCGGGGGTCAGTACCGACAGGCAGGCCCAGAGATCGAAACCCGGCTGATCGGCCCAGGCAATCAGCCGCAGGCGCGGTTCCCCAAGCAACCGCAGCGTTGATGGCAGCGACGCCGTGGTGAAGCAGGCCACCTCCGGCCGCTGATCGAGATCCCGGCGCGGCACCAGGCCTGGATCGGGGCCGAGATGGCCGCCGCGGCTGGGGGTCGGACGCCAGGGATCGTGCACCAGGGTCAAGGGTCCCTGGTCTGGGTTTCGCTCGCTCGCCGCCAGCAACTGGCCTTCGTCACTGCGGATCCCGGCCAGCCCGGAGCTGGCCAGATCCCAGCCCCGGGCTGCGATCGGCTCGGGCATGGGGGCCTCTGCCCGCCAGAGGCCTGTGCGGATGCACTGCAGGGCCAGGGCTGCTCCCATTCCAGGCACAGGCGCGGAGACGGCCGGGAACCGGGGGGCAGGGGACGGGGGCGGAGGGGACGGCGTTATCCCGCCTCTAGGTGCTGGTTGCCGGGAATCCGCTGACCCCGGGACGGATTGCCATGCGGTAGCTGTCACTTCGGAAGCCGTCACTTCAGGCCGGGCTTCGACCCCCGGCGTCTGAAGATGCTGCCGAAAGAATTCCAGCTGCAGGGCATCGATCCCGCCCTGCCAGTCGAGATGACTCCAGGCGCCGATCCGCAGCTGCGGCTGGCCGCCGGCGGCCCGGGCCTGGCGATACAGATCCAGCACGCCGCGCAGGTGGGGATCATGCCAGCCGCCGATCAACAGCATCGGCCGCCGCAGCAGTTCCGGGGCCACCGGATGGATCCGCCACAGCTCGGGACAGCCCGGATCGCTCCCCAACCACTCCAGCGCCATGCCATCGGGATCATGCCGTTCGAGCAGGGCCAGGCCTTCGCGCAGATAGGCACCGCTCTCGAGGCTGCAGCGGATCTCCAGCCAGCCGTCGTCATCCCGGCGCCGCCGACAGCCTTCGGCCGCCAGCTGCAGGCCCCAGCCCAGGCCCAGGCTCCACCAGTGGGCTCCCCCCTCGCTGGCCCAGTGCAGCCGTTCATCCAGGCCGCACATGGCCGGCACCAGAGCGTCCGGCAGGTCGGGCCCTTCACCGTCGTTGAGCAGCTGGCTCAGCCCCTGGTATGAAAAGCCGTAGGCGCCGACCCGGCCATTGCTGCCCGGCAACTGCCGCGCCCAGCGGACCGTCGCCGCCCCGTCAGGGGCCTCCTGGCGGAAACCGCCAAACGCGCCGCCGGACTCTCCCCGTCCGCGCACGTCCTGCACCACCACCAGAAAACCTGCCCGGGCATACCAGCTGGGGTGGGCGTAGGTGACAGTGGAGGCGATCGCCAGGCCGTACGGCTGACGCATCAGCAACACCGGCCACGTGCCTTCGCCCTCCGGCCTAAAGATCCGGTTGGCCAGGGAGACGCCGTCTGACGTCACCATCGCCAGGTCCGTGCCTGGGCCCATCTCAGCGCACGTCCGGGCAGTAAAGGCCGATCACGTAGGTGGTGAGCACTTCGGCGTCCATGGTGCTCAGCCCCTGGCTGCTGGCCACCCGGGCCAGGGATTCAGGGGAGGTGGCCGAGCGGCCCTCGGCGTTGATCTGCTTGAACTCGGCGCAGAGCTGCCTGGCCAGCTGGGGGTTCTGCTTGACCGATTCCAGCAGGGCTGAGGCGGCGGCTGCCGGGGCTAGCGGGGCCAGCGCCAGCCCCAGCAGCAGGCTGCCGGCGGTGAACCAGCCGGCAGCAAGCGGGCTCTGGAGGGGAGGTCCGGATTCAGGCCGGGCGGCCCGGCGGTGGCGAATGGCGTTCACGCTGGAATGGCGGGGCATCGCTGCCTCCCAGGGATTCCTCCATTCCAGGGACGGGGCGGCCTGGGTGTTGTTCGGTCAGGGTCAGTTCGGCGAGCGACTGGAGGGGCCGCGGGCCTGGCGGATCCAGCGGCGCACCTGGGCCGGATCGATGGCCACGGCCGCCCGGCCCAGCAACTGGCGCTGAAAACGGCCCAGCTGCAGCTGCAGGCGATCCGGATCGGCCTGCGCCAGGCCCTGACGGTTGGCGATACCGGCGTACAGCAGCAAGGCGGCATCCGGCGGCGAGACCCCGACCTCGACCACCAGGCGGGCTTGGCCCCGCAGCTTGATCAACCGGGCTTCGCTGGCGCCACCGCTGCGGGCCAGTTGCCGCAGGATGCGGTCATCGAGGGCGGCGAGGGCCGCCCAGTCGCCGATGCCATGGGCCTGGAGCCGGGCCGCTTCGCGGCTGAAATGGGGCGGCAGCCGGAACTCCCAGGGAACCTCCGGCTGCTGGCCGGGGCCGGCAGCGTCACTCATGGCGTCAGCGTGACCTCACCGTTGGCCAGATTGCGCACGGCCTCCGCCAGCACCACGGGCCGGGCGGTGCCGTCGCCCGCCGGTTCGATGGCCCGCAGGCGCACCCTTACCTTTCCGTCGCTGGTCTTTTTGCCGCCGCCATGCAGATTGCTGGCCACCTGGATCACCGTGGGCCCGATCGTCTCGGGGGGCAGATCAGCGGGCGCGGCGGCAATCACCAGATCAGAGCCGCCGTCAAAGACCACCGGGGCCACCACGGCGCCGCTGATCGTCACCCGCGGGGTGTAGCTGATCGAGAAGGCCAGGCAGGAGATGGCCAGCAGGGCGGTGAAACTGGTAATTCCCACAAGCCGGAAGCGGATGCCCCAGCGCAGGGTGAACCCGGCCACCGTGGCCAGGATCAGCAGCCCGCTGGCTAGGCCGAGCCACTTCGCGGCCACGAGCAGGATCGAATCGGCGGCCATCGGGACTTGGGAAGACGAGTCAACCTCCTTATATTGCGGCCGACCGCGCCGGTGATTGACCTGGGCAGATGAGCTTGCTGCCCAGACATTGGTTCCGATCCCTGCGCAGCCTGTGGCCCGCCAAAGCTGCTGGCCCCTGGAAACCCGGCTGGCTGGCGCTGCCGGTTTGGTCAGCAAAGTTGCCGTGGATCGGCAGGCCTGCTGCATCCGCCCAGCCCCCGGCTGCCGGGCCAGACGACCTCGGCGCGGGGCCAAACCCTGGCGGGGATGCCCGAGGGCCGATCCGGCGACCCCGGACTGCTGCGACCGCCCTGGCTGCCGGTGGTGTCCTGGTCGCCGGTGCTGCGGCCCTGTGGCTGGCTTCCGATCGGATCCTGGCGGGCCTGTACGAGAGCTGGCGACCGCGCCTGGAGCGCCAGGTGGGCACGCTCATGGGTCGGCCGCTGCAGCTCGGCCCCTACTGCGGCTTCAGCGCCGACGGCCTCTGCGTGGGTCCCAGCCGCTTTCTGGCCGGCCCCAGGGACGGCTCCACGGTGGAGGTCCGCCGCGGGCATGTGCTGCTGGATCCGTTGGCCAGCTGGAGACGGCGCAGCCTGGTGCTCGATATCAGTTTCAGCGACGCTCGCGTCGATCTGCGGCCCAATGCCAGGGGGCAGTGGTGGGTGCTGGGACAGGCCCAGGCGGGCGGCAAGCCGCCGCGGCTCGATCTGCGCTTTCGCCTATTGCAGCCGGGACGCTTGCGGATCTGGGGCCTGGGTCAGGGCGGGCAGCCGATCGAAATCGATGCTGCGGGCCAGGTGGGCCTCTGGCCCCACCAGCGCAAGATTGAGGGGCGGGCCAGGCTGGAGCTGCCGGGCCAGGCTGGGGCGGCCCTGCTGGTGGGTTCAGGGCAATGGCAGCAGCGCAGCTGGCGATTGCAGATCAGCCCCCAGCACCTGGCGATCAACAGCCTGGGCCGGTTCGTGCCCCTGAAGGGTCAACTCAGCGGCGCTGCCGATGGCATGGTCTCCCTCAACCTCGAGCAGGCAAAAGCGAGCTGCCAGGGGCAGGTGCTGCTCTCCGCCATGCGCTGGCGGCAGGCCGGGGTGGCCCAGCCCCTGGCACTGGACACGGTGCCACTCAGCTGCCGGTCGCAGCGGCTCACCATGGCCCCGAGCCTCTGGCGGTTCGGGGCCTGGGCCGGCCAGGCCTCCGGCCGCATCGACACCGACCGCTCCCTGTCTCTGCGCCTGCTGGCCCGTCCACCGGTTGCTCAGAGGCTTGGCAGCGATCCGATTCAGGCATCCCTGGAGGGCCGCTGGCAGGCCGGCCATCTGCAGCAGGCCCGACTGCAGGCCTGGCGCGGCCAGTCGCGGTTGGCGCTCACGGGAGCCATCGGTCGCCAGCTGGATCTGGCGGGTGCCTGGCGATTGGATCCCGTCGATCTGCCCCGCGGCCGCCAGCTGCCCGACTGGCTGCGGGATCGTCCGCTGGAGGGCCGTCTCCTGGCGACGGGCCTGCTGCGCCAGCCCGACCTGCAGCTGGACACGGTGCTGCAGCACTCCAATCCGGTGCTGGGCAGCTGGCAGGCCTCCCTGCGTCTCGCTGCGGGTCAGTTACAGCTGCGGCGTCTGTCGGCGGAGCACCTACAGGCCTCCGCCTCCCTGCCACTGCTGATCGAGTCGGGCCGCGGAATGCGCTTGGGCGAGCTGCAGGCTGATTTCAACCTCAGCGACTTTCCCCTCGCTCGCCTGAGCCGCCTGGTGGGGACCCCGCTTCAGGGCCGGCTGGACGCCCAGGGCCGGGTGCACGGCGCCCTAGGCGCCCTGGTGCCCGATCTCGATCTGGTGGTGCGTGGGCCCGGGGCCGGACCCCTGCGGCTGGAGGAAACCTGGGCCGGACGCCTGAACGGGCTCAGCGCCGGCGGCGGTCAGCTGCGCGTCGCCGCCCGGACTCCGGCCCCCAGCGGCACGATCACCGCCCAGCTCGATCGGCGCTGGCGCCCGACCGCCATCGCGATGCAGCGCGATGGCGGCAGCCTGCAGCTCAGCGGCAATCCGGCCCGCTACCAATGGCAAGCCCGCGACCTGCCGCTGCATGGACTGTCGCTGGCTCTTGGTCGCAACCGCCCCTTTCAGCCCCTTGATGGGGCCCTGAGTGGATCGGGCCATCTGGGCCTCCAGCCCCTGGCCTTTGGTGGCGATGTGGCCCTGGATCATCCCCAGTTTCTCGGGCTCGGAGGCCGCCGTGTCCAGGCGCGGGTGGCCTATGCCGATCGCCAGTACAGCCTCACGGGCCAGGTGGAGCCGCTGGCCTCCGGCAGCATCGATGTGGCTCTGAAGGGCCGGTGGGCGGGGCCCTTCGAGGCCCGTTTCCAGGCGACCGATCTCTCCTCGTTGCTGTTCAACCAGATCCTGCAGGCCTGGGCCGTCTGGCGCGGGGCACCCCTGCCGCGCCGAGCCGGTGCGGCCGATCTCGCGCTGGAGGCGATCGACACCCAGGGTGCCTCGATCGACGAGACGCTGCTGGTGCTGCGCCAGGTTCAGGAGCGGCTCAATGCCTTGGATGAGCAGCGCCGCCGCGCCACCCGGGCGGAGCGTCTCTCCCGTCTGCAGATGCGGCTGGATGCCGATCTGGCCATTCGTGGACCCGATCTGCGCCGCGCCCGGGCCGACCTCAAAGCCAAAGGCCATCTGTGGCTGGCGCTGCGGGACCGGGATCTGTCCCTGGCCCAGGACCCCTTCCAGGTGCGATTGGAAGGCGCGCTCTTCGCCGGAGACGGCAGCTTCGATGTCTCGGGCGTGTCCCTGGCGCTGCTGGCCCTGCTCACCCCGGTGCCGGAGAGTCTGCGGGGTCACCTTGGCCTGCGGGGTCGTTATCGCCTGGGCTCCGGTCGTCCCGAGGTGGCGATGGACCTGACCCTCGACGATGGGGCCCTCGCCCAGCGGGCCCTGCGGCTCGACCGGGGCCATCTGGAACTCAAGGCCAAGGGACTGGGGGTTGACCTGGCGCTGCGGGCGGATGGGGCCTCCAGCAGCGTCGATCTGGCCGGCACCATCCCCCTGGAGCTGGGCAGCGACAACCTGGAGCTGCGTCTGGCCAGCCGCGGCGACGGGCTGCGCTTTCTCACCGACCTGACCGGCCGGGCGGTGACCTGGCGCAAGGGCAGCGTCGACCTGCAGCTGTTGGTACGCGGCAGCCTCACCGCTCCGATCGCCAATGGCTTCCTGCGTTTCCGCGATGGCGAGTATGAGCTCGTCGGCCAGTCGCTGCGGGGGGTGGAGGCCACCGTGCTGTTCGACTTTGAGCAGCTGCTGGTCCAGGATCTAAAGGCCAGTGTCGGCAAGCGCGGCCAGATCCGGGGCGAAGGGCGACTGGGGTTGCTCCATCCCCTCAGCCCCGGACCGACCCTGGCGCTGACGCTCCAGGAGGTGCCCTTCGCCCAGTCGCGGATCGCCGCCATTGCCGCGGGTCAGCTGACCCTGGCCGGCAGCCTCGTGGCCCCAAAACTCGGCGGCCAGCTGGCGATCAGCAATGGCACCATCAACGCCCAGCCCGGTCAGCTGGGCCGTCCCGAGGCGCCGGGCGCCGCTGCGGGCCCGAACGGCTCTAGAGCGGCGATTGCTGGCGGGCGGGTACAGCCGACCAGCATGAATGAGCTGTTGCAGCGCCGGTGGGATTTCAGCCAGCCGCTGGTGCTGCTCGGCCCGGATGTCGAGTCCGCCACCAATGCCGGCCTGCAGGAGTCCATCCCGAATCTCCCCTGGCTGAGCTTCGACAACCTGCAGCTGCGCTTCGGTCCCGGGCTGCGGGTGGTGTTGCCGAACATCGCCAACTTCAGCACCGGTGGAGCGCTGCGGATCAATGGTCGCCTCGATCCCTCGCTGCGGGCCTCCGGTGTAGTGCGACTGCTCAAAGGGCGCCTCAACCTTTTCACCACCACCTTCAGCCTCGATCCCGATGCACCGAACGTGGCCGTGTTCACACCCTCGCTGGGCCTGGTGCCCTACCTCGACATCGCCCTGCGCACCCGCATCGCCGACAGCCTCAACGTGATCTCCCCCAGCGGCCTGGGGCAGGGCGGGCTCGGCAATGCCGGTACGCCCCAGCTGGGTGTGGACCCCCAGGGAGGCTTCTCATCCCTGAATCAGCTGAACCTGATCCTGGTCACCGTGAGTGTCAGTGGCCCAGCCGATCGGATCGCCGAAAACATTCGGCTGCGCAGCAGTCCACCGCTGCCCCAGGAGCGGCTGGTGGCCCTGATCGGTGGCAACTCACTGGCGGGGCTCAGCGGGGCCCAGGCCGGCACGGCCCTGGCCACGGTGCTCGGCCAGTCGCTGCTGTCGCCCCTGCTGGCCACTTTCAGCGATGCCCTGGGGCAGCGCGTCAGCCTGGCCCTCTATCCCACTTACGTGAACCCCTCGATCGCGGACCGGAGCGCCATTCGCTCCGGTCGGGTTCCCCCGCTGCTGGTGCTGGCCACGGAGATGGGTTACGACATCACCGATCGGCTCAATGCCTCCTTGCTGCTGGCCCCGAACCGCTCCGACGTGGCTCCTCAGGTGACCCTGAGCTACAAAGCGTCCGAAACGTTCAATGTCCAGACGTCCGTGGACAGCCAGGGGGCTTGGCAGAGCCTGCTGCAGTTGTTCTTCCGGTTCTGATCGGGTCATTACTCGTGCGGGCTGGCTGGCTGCGATCAGCCGTGATCGGATCCCGCTGCGGCAGGCTCGGCTGTCGTGCTCTGCGACCACTCCTGTCGCGCTCCCGTCATGACCGAGCCCCTCAACGATTGCTCCACCCCGGAGCCCGGCCCCGATCCCGCCAGGGACAAGGGTCTGGCCGGCGATGCCGGCCAGTTGATCGGCGTCGATCTGGGTGGCACCGCCATCAAACTGGCCCGCTTCGACGAGCAGGGACAGTTGCTGGCGGAACTGGAGGTACCCACCCCCCAGCCGGCGATGCCCGGGGCCGTGACGATGGCGATCACCGAGGCGGTGGCCCAGCTTGATCCCGAACGCCGGGCCGATCGGGTCGGGGTGGGACTGCCCGGGCCCACGGATCGGGCGGCGCGCATCGCCCGGATCTCGATCAATCTGCCGGGCTGGATCGATGTGCCCCTGGCGGACTGGCTGGAGTCGCGGCTGCAGCGGCGAGTCACCCTGGGCAATGACGCCAACTGCGCCCTGCTCGGCGAGGCCTGGCTCGGCGCGGCCCAGGCCAGTGGGGACACGGTTCTGCTGACCCTGGGCACCGGTGTCGGCGGCGGGGTGCTGCTGGGGGGACGGCTGTTCACCGGCCATGGCGGTGCCGCCGGTGAACTGGGCCTGATCGGCCTCGATCCCGACGGTCCGCCTTGCCGCAGCGGCAACCGCGGCTCCCTGGAGCAGCACTGCAGCATCGCCGGCCTGGCCCGGTTGAGCCCGATCGAGCCGGCCGAGCTCTGTCGCCTCGCCGACGCTGGCGATGCCGAGGCACTGGCGGTGTGGCAGCGCTATGGCCAGCTGCTGGGCATCGGCCTGAGCTCCCTGATTTATGTGCTCACGCCGGAGCTGGTGCTGATTGGGGGTGGCCTCAGCGGCGCCTGTCACCACTTCCTGCCGGCGGTGTGGGCCGAGCTGGAGCAGCGGGTGCTGGCGGTGTCGCGCCAAGGGCTGGAGATCCGGGCCTGCGCCCTCGGCAATGGGGCCGGCCGGCTCGGGGCCGCCCGCATGGCGCTGGATCGCTTGGGATGATGGCGCCATGACTGAGATTCCCGATCCCTCGCCCGAGCTGTTGCAGCGGGCCATGGCCGTGCGCCGGGCCGCTCTGGCCCTGGGGCAGGCCAGCGATGCGGAGCGCTGCGCCGCTGTTGGGGCACTGGCGGCGGCCCTGGAGGCCGGCGGGGCCGCGATCCTGGCGGCTAATCGGCGCGATCTCGAGGCGGCGGAGGCCGATGGCCTGGCCCCGGCCTTGGTGGCGAGGCTCCGGCTTGATCCGGACAAACTTGCAGCGGCGATCGCGGGGGTGCGCCAGGTGGCGGCCCTAGCCGATCCCCTGGGCCGCCGCCAGCTGCACACCGAGCTCGATCAGGGGCTGGTGCTGGAGCGGGTCACCGTGCCGCTCGGGGTGCTGGGCGTGATCTTTGAGGCGAGGCCCGATGCGGTGATGCAGATCGCCTCCCTGGCAATCCGTTCCGGCAACGGCGCTTTGCTCAAGGGGGGGCGGGAGGCGATCCACAGCTGTGAGGCGATCCTGGCGGCCCTGCACCGAGGCCTGGCGGCAACCAGCATCGAGCCCGACGCCCTGGCCCTGCTCACCAGCCGTCAGGAGAGCCTGGGGCTGCTGAAACTCGATGGCCTGGTCGATCTGATCATTCCGCGCGGCTCCAACGATCTCGTGCGCTTCATCCAGGACAACACCCGCATCCCGGTACTGGGCCACGCCGATGGCATCTGCCATCTCTACGTCGATCGTGGCGCCGACCTGCAGCAGGCCCTGCGCCTTGCCCTCGATAGCAAGATCCAGTACCCCGCCGCCTGCAACGCGATCGAAACTCTGCTGGTGCATGGCGCCATTGCCCCCAGCTTTCTACCAGCGGCGATCGAGGCCTTCGCCGCCGCCGGCGTTGAGCTGCGCGGTGACACGGCCGCCTGTGCCCTCGGGGTGCCCCAGGCGGCCCAGGAGCAGGACTGGCGTAGCGAATACTCCGACCTGATCCTCAGCGTGCGGGTGGTCGAGGATCTGGAGATGGCCCTGGAGCACATCCGCACCTACGGCTCCCGCCACACCGATGCGATCGCCACCGACGACCCGGTAGCCGCCGATCGCTTCCTGGCGGCGGTGGACAGCGCCGGGGTCTATCTCAATTGCTCCACCCGCTTCGCCGACGGCTTCCGCTACGGCTTCGGCGCCGAGGTGGGCATCAGCACCCAGACCCTGCCGCCGCGGGGACCGGTGGGGCTGGAGGGATTGATCACCTATCGCTACCGGCTGCGCGGCGAGGGTCACATCGCCGCCGACTACGCCAGCGGCGCGCGCCAGTTCAGCCATCGCCCCCTGCCGCTGTGAGCATGCCGTTCGACTCCATCCATGTGCAGGGCCTGCGGCTCTGGGCCCATGTCGGCGTGTTTGAGCACGAACGGCGTGATGGCCAGTGGTTCGAGCTGGAGTTCTGGCTCGGCGGCGATCTGCAGGCCGCCGCCGCCAACGATGAACTGGCGGGCAGCTTCGACTACGCCCTGGCGATCACCAGCCTGCAGCGCCACAGCCGCACGGTGTGCTGCCTGACGATCGAGCACTACAGCGAGCTGATCCTTGAGCAGCTGGAGCAGCTCTACGGACCGATCGCGATCCGGCTGGAGCTGAGCAAGTGCCAGCCGCCGATTCCTGGCTTCCTGGGCCAGGTGTCGGTGCTGCGTCAGCGGCGCTGGAGCTGATGGCAGGCGCCCCAGGGCGATCGACCGTCGATGCAGGGCTGCCAACCCCCTGGAAGCTGCCATCGTGAAGCCCGTCTCACGGCCTGTCCGCCAGCCCCTGATGAAGCCACGCCGCCATGGCTGAGGCCGTCCCCCTGGTGTTGATTCATGGTCTCTGGGACACGCCGAAGGTGTTCCGATCGCTGCTGCGGGATTTGGACCATCGCCGCGATCCGCTGCTGCTGCCCCACCTGCCCCATGGTCTGGGGTCCAGGCCGTTGCTCGATCTGGCCCAGCGGCTCGATCAGGCAATCGCGACGGCCTTCGGGCCGGAACAGCCGATCGATTTGCTTGGTTTCTCGATGGGGGGCGTGATCGCCCGCAGTTGGATTCAGCTGCTGGGGGGAGCGCCACGCACCCGTCGCTTCATCAGTGTGGCCAGTCCCCACCGGGGCACGCTGGCGGCGCTGCCCTGGCCGCGTACCTGGCTGGCCAGCATCGCCGACATGAAGCCTGGCAGCTCCCTGCTGGAGCGCCTGAATGCCGATCTGGATCCCCTGCGCCGCATGGATTGCTGCAGCTTTTACTGCCCCACCGATCTCACGGTCTTTCCCGGCTGGCTGGGGGTGCTGCCGGTTGGACGGCACCAGCCGCTGCCGGTGCTGCGCCACGATCGCTTGATGGCGGCGCCCCAGGCCTTGCAGCCCTTGCTGGCGGAGTTGCTGAGGCCCTGATCGCCATCAGGGCTTCGGTGGATGGGGGACGGCCGCGGAAGCTCTCGAACACCTCGGCTGGATGGCGGCTGCCGCCCAGACTCAATACGGTGTCGCGGAAGCGGCGGCCGGTGGCGCGGATCGCTGCCTCGTTTTCGAGACCCTCATCCTCGAAGGCACTGAAGGCATCGGCGCTGAGCACTTCCGCCCACTTGTAGGAGTAGTAGCCAGCTGCATAGCCGCCGGCGAAGATGTGGCCGAAGGAGCAGAGCAGGGCGTCCTCCTCGATCGGCTCCAGCACCGTGGTGGTGGTGGCGATCCGGCGGCGCAGCTGCTCCGGGGTCTCGTCGCCGTCGGGCGTCCAGCTGCTGTGCAGGCGCAGATCGGTCAGGGAGAAGTGCACCTGGCGCAGGGTGGCGCTGCCGCCCATGAAGGTGCGGGCCGCCACCAGTTTTTCGAACTCGCCTTCGGGCAGCGGTTCGCCGCTCTGCCAGTGGCGCGCCATGCCCAGCAGGGTGGCCCGGTCATAGCACCAGTTTTCCATGAACTGGCTGGGCAGTTCCACCGCATCCCACTCGACATGGTTGATGCCGGCCGCCTGGGGCCTCTCGACGGTGGTGAGCATGTGCTGCAGGCCATGGCCGAACTCATGGAAGAGGGTCTCGACTTCCTGGAAGGTCATCAGGCTGGGGGTCGGCCCCACCGGTGGGCTCTGGTTGCACACCAGGTAGGCCACAGGCAGCACCGGGCTGCCATCGGCCGAGCGGGAAAGGTTCAGGCATTCATCCATCCAGGCACCACCGCGCTTGCTGCCCGGCCGGCTGTAGGGATCGAGATAGAAGGCGGCGATCGGCCGGCCATCGTCCCGGTCGTGGACGCGGAAGAAGCGCACATCCCGATGCCAGATCGGCGCCTCGCCATCGGCGGCGCTGATCGTGATGCCGAACAGGCGGTCGCAGAGGCTGAACAACCCGTCGAGCACCTGGGGCAGGGGGAACCAGGGCCGCAGCGCCTCGCTGTCGAGATCAAAGCGCTCGCGGCGTAGGTGATCGGCCCAGAAGCTGACATCCCAGGGCCGCATATCGGCGGCTTCGGCGGCGTCATGGCGTTTGGCACAGGCGCGCAGATCCTTCAGCTCCCCGACGGCGATCGGATAAGCGGCGGCGCGCAGATCCTCCAGCAGCGCCTCCACCTCGGCGATTGAGCCGGCCATCTTGGCGGCGAGGCTCTTGTCCGCCCAGTTGGCAAAGCCAAGGCGGCGGGCCTGCTCGAGCCGCAGGCTGAGAATCCGTTCGATCACGGGCCAGTTGCTGTCAACCGCATCGCCGGGCTCGGCGCGCTCCGGCAGGGGAGCGCTGGCTTCGCCGGAGGCGCGGCTCACTTGGGCCTTGTACGCCTGCTCCCGCAGATCGCGGCGGCAGCTGTATTGCATGAACGGTCCGAAACGGGGGTAATCGAGCCCCATCAGCCAAGGGCCCGATTCGGCCGAGGCGCCGGCGTCAGCCGGGTCGGCCTGGCGTGCGGCCTGGGCCAGCTGATCGCACAGGCTCGGCGGCAGTCCCTCCACGTCAGCCGGCTCCGTGAGCCGCAGGGTCCAGCGATTGGTGGCATCGAGCAGGCGGTTGCCGAAGCTGGTGGAGAGTTCTGCCAGCTCCTGGCTGGCGGCGTTGAACGCCTGCCGCTCAGTGCCCTGGAGCCCGACTCCGCGCAGGTCCATATCGCGCAGCTCGGCCGTCAGGATCCGCTGTTGCGTGAAGTCGAGATCGGTGCGTGCCTGCAGGGCCTTGAGAGCCCGGTAGAGGCTCTCGCTCTGGCCGGCCCGGTTACCGAAGGCCACGACAGAGGCCTGCTGTTCGCCGTGGGCCTGGCGCAGTTCGGGGGTGTTGCAGACCCCGTTGAGATGACTGACCACCCCCCAGCTCCAGCGCAGCCGCTCGTTGAGCCGGTGCAGCGGATCCATCAGCTCATGCCAGCCGGGGGTCCGCCCCTGTTGAGCGAGCTGATCAAGCCCGGACTCAAAGGCTGACAGCTCGCTTTCCAAGTCCGCTATCAGCACAGGAATGTGCTGGCTGACCTGATCCGGGGTGATCTGCTCGAACTGGGGCAGACCGGCTCCGGCCAGCAGTGCAGGTCGGCTCTGGAGATCCGTGCTCATGGTGGCGCTCGTCGGCAGGCGGAATTGAAGTTCATTCGAGCTGAGCCAGGGGGGCGCTGTGGCTCAACCGGAGGCTGTGATCCCCGCACTGGGTGTTCAGCGCCTGAGTTGATCATGCGCTGGTTGATCGCCGTCTGGTGGTCGATCAGCCGAAGATCGGCCAATGGCTGAGGGCCAGCTGGCTTGTATTGCTGAGCTCAATTGCCAGGGCATTGGTGCTGGCCTGGTAGAAGTCGATCGCCACCCGCGGCCAGAAGCCGATCACCAGGGTGGGAACCAGCAGGCTGAGGCCGATCACCAGCTCCCTCGGATTCATATCGCCGACCACGGCCAGGGCGGGGATCCTGGGCCCGAAAAACACCCGGCGGCACAACGAGAGCAGGTAAACCGGTGTGAGCACTAGGCCAATGGCGGCCAGGACGATCGTCAGCACCCGGAATGGCACCGTGAAGCCGTCGTTGGAGGTAACACCGAGGAAGACGGTGATCTCGCTGATGAAACCGCTCATGCCAGGCAGGGCCAGGGAGGCCAGCGAACTGGCCAGGAAGAAAGCGAAGGTGATCGGTAAGGCCTTGGCCAGGCCGCCCATATTGGGGATCGAGAGAGTCTTGGTGCGGTCGTGGAAGACGCCGGTGAAGAAGAACATCGAGGCGGCGATCAGGCCATGGCTGATCATCTGCAGCATGGCGCCGCTCATGCCCAGGGCATCGATAGCGCCGATGCCCAGGAGCACGAAGCCCATATGGCTGACCGAGCTGCAGGCGATGCGCCGTTTGACGTTGTCCTGGGCGAAGGCGTTGAGAGCGCCGTAGATGATGTTGACGATGCCGAGCACCACCAGGGCGGGAGCCAGCAATAGATGGATTTCCGGCAGCATCTGCACGTTGAAACGCAACAGCGCATAGCCCCCCATCTTCAGCAGCACCCCGGCCAGCAGCATCGACACCGGTGCATTGGCCTCGCCGTGGGCATCGGGCAACCAGGTATGTAAGGGGAAAATCGGCAACTTGACCCCGAAACCGATCAGGAACCCCAGGTAGCAGAGCAGGCCGAAGGTGCCGCCTGGCGAGCGGGCCGCGAGTTCTGAGAGGTTGAGGGTGAAGCTGTCTCCGGAGAGAGCCAGAGCCAGACCGCTGATCAGGATCAACAGCGAGGCGGAGGCGGTGTAGAGGATGAACTTGGTGGCGGCGTACTGGCGCTGCTTGCCGCCCCAGATGGCGATCAGCAGGTAAACCGGCACCAGCTCAAGCTCCCAGGCCAGGAAGAACAACAGGAAATCCTGGGAGAGGAAAACCAGACCCTGAGCCGAGGCCTGCAACAACAGAAGCCCGAAATAAAGACGGGTCTTGCGATTGACATTCCAGCTGGCGGCCACGGCCAGGAACGTGACGAGACCGCTGAGCACCACGACGGGAGCGGAGAGGCCATCGGCGGCCAGAGACCATTCCAGACCGAGGGTGGGAACCCAGGGCACCCGCTCCACCAGCTGCAGGGTGGAGAGCGAGCCATCAAAATGGCGGCTGAACACCCACAGCATCAGGGCCAGATCCACCCCGAGGGTGGCCAGGGCCAGGAGCCGGGGCAGGGTGGGATCGTCCTCGTCGCCGGGGAGCAGCGGCATGATCAAGGCTGCTGCCGCCGGCAGCAGCACGATCAGGCTGAGCCAGGGGAAAGCCGCAGTAAGCGAGGACGCGGCCGAAATGGGCATGGTGGCGTCCATCACTGGTTCCGGCTGTTGACTTGGGGAATGCAGGCCGCAAGCCCTGGGGCCGGACCGACTGTTTCAGAACTGAAATCTATCAGCTGAGTAGATCTACTCATGGCCTGTGCTGAGGGCAGTGGGTCGGGGCGCAGCTGGATGGGGGCGGTCAGGCTCCAGATAGGGGCAGGGGGTTCCAGCGGCTGCCTTCGTGCTGGAGCTGAACCACTTCGCCGCAGCTGCTCACCCCTTCCTGGCGCCAGGCTTCGACCATGGCCTGGCTGACGGCCTCGGCGACGGAGGTGGGCCCCAGGGCCAGCAGGGTGGGACCGGCGCCGCTGATCACGCAGCCCCAGGCCCCCGCCTCCAGAGCCGCTTCCCGCACCGCCTTCCCCCCCTGGATCAGTCCCCAGCGGTAGGGCTCGTGGATGCGGTCGTGCATGCCATCGGCGATCAGATCGCCATTGCCGGTGCGCAGGCCCTGCAATAACAGGGTCAGAGCTCCGAGATTGACCACAGCATCACTGATCGGAATGCTGCGGGGCATGGCGCGCCGCGCTTCGGCGGTGCTGAGGCGGATCGAGGGGATGGCCACCACCGCCTGCACGTCGCTGGCCCATTCACAGCGCACCACCCGCCAGCGATGGGAAGCAGCCCTGGCCGTCAGGCACAGTCCGCCGACAAGGGAGGGCACGACGTTGTCGGGATGGCCCTCGATGTCGATCGCCAGCTCCAGCAGTTTCTCCTTGCTCAACGGTTCGCCGACCAGGGCATTGGCTCCGATGAGGCCGGCGACGATCGCCGTGGCACTGCTGCCGAGGCCCCGGGCCGGAGGCACCGCCAGCTGCACCCTGGCCTCCAGGGCCACCGGTTCCTGGCCAGCCTCCTTCCAGACCCGCTGGGCGGAGCGATAGATGAGGTTGTCGGGGCCGCCGCGCAGATGGGCGCCCTCACTGCCTTCGATGATCAGATCAAAACGTTCGC
This sequence comes from Cyanobacteriota bacterium, assembly GCA_026389285.1. Lineage (GTDB taxonomy): Bacteria > Cyanobacteriota > Cyanobacteriia > PCC-6307 > Cyanobiaceae > Cyanobium. Next base: position 27,492 of record JAPLID010000149.1, on the reverse strand, counting down.
CGCTTCCCTCAATCACCCGCAGTTCGAAGCGGTTGCCCAGATCAAGAGCTGCTCCCAGGCAGTCGAAACCGGGCCCGAGGTTGGCGGTGGTGGCGGGGACCTCAACCACCACCCCCTGGCCGAGGCTTGGGCGCACCATCAAAGACGTTTTACTGATTCCAGTGTTGCAGTCGATGGGTCAGGCCCTGGCGCTGCTTCTGCGCCCTGACTCAGGCCAGCAGCATCCGCGCCCGACAGGCGGCACTGAAAGCACCGAAGTCGGGATCGATCACGGCCTGGATCGGCATCGGCTCCAGCACGGCCCGCAACCTGCCCTTGGCAAGAAACGCCTCGGTGAACCGCGGCGATCGCAGTTGTTGCAACAGTTTGGCCGCCGTTCCCCCGGCCAGCCAGATGCCACCGCGGCTGAGGCTGGTCAAAGCCAGATCACCGCAGACCGATCCATAGGCCCCCAGCCAGAGTTCGAGTGCCTCCAAGGCCAGGGGATCGCCGCTGGAGGCCGCTTCGGCCACGGCGGCAGGCAGATCGGCGCGCTGGCCAGCGTCGGCGTCGAAGCCGCCGGGCTTCGGTTCGCCGGCGAGCCAGCGGGCGGCCTGCTCCGACAGGGGGTGGAGGCCACCGGGATCCCGGCTGGCCAGCAACCAGCGAGCCACATGCCCCAGCCCCGTGCCGCTGACCACCCTTTCGATCGAGACCCGCTCGAGCTGGCGATCACACTGGATCCATTGCCTCAGATTCCACTCCTGCTGACTGCGGGGGGCGAAGTCGCCGTGGGAGGCTTCGCTGGCCAGGGCCTGCAGCCCTGTGCAGGTGTGCACCCCCACCGCCACCCCCAGGCCGGTACCGGCGCCCAGGATCAGCAGCGGTGACTCCGCCTCCGCCTCACCGGGCCGCACCGCGGCGAGCTGGGCAGCCTGCAGATGGGGCAGTCCGTAGATCAGCACGGCAAAATCGTTGACCAGTTCGAGCCTGGAGATGGCGCAGGCGTCGGCCAGATCGCGCTCGTGAAGGTTCCAGCTGAGGTTGGTGAGCTGGGCTCTGCCGCCATGGACCGGGCCGGCGACGGCCAGGCAGGCAGCGGCAGGTCGGGTCAGGCCCTGAAGATCGGTATGGGCCAGAAAATCCAGCACCATCGCCGCCAGGTCCTGCCAGTCGGCGGAGGGGTAGCGGCGGCTGCTCAGGGTCGCCAGGCCGGCCGCGTCGTGGAGGCTCAGCAGGGTCTTGGTGCCGCCGATATCGCCGGCCAGCAGGGTGGTCATGGCGGCAACCGGTGAGGGAGAGGAAGGTTCTCCATTGTTGCCTCGTGGTGGGGGCAGCTGAGTGGTCGGGGCTGCCGAACGATCAACCTTCGCCCAGGCCGGCAAGCCGCTGTTGGTTGGCGGCGGCGGCTCGGCTGACCAACGAGGCGCTCTCCAGGGCGCCGAGGTCGCCATCACGACGGCTGCGCAGGCTGACGGTTCCGGTTTCAGCCTCCTTGGCGCCGATCACACCCAGCAGCGGAATCTTCATCTGTTCGCCATTGCGAATCAGCTTGCCGAGGCGCTCGCCGCTGTGATCGATCTTGGCTCGCACCCCCAGCTGAACCAGCTGCTGTTGCAGGGCTTCGGCGTAGGGCAACACCTCATCGGTGACGGGGAGCAAGCGGATCTGCTCCGGCGCCAGCCAGAAGGGAAAATCACCGGCGTAGTTTTCGGTCATGATGCCGAAGAAACGCTCCAGGGAGCCAAAAATGGCCCGGTGAATCATGATCGGGCGCTGTCGGCTGCCATCAGCAGCCACGTATTCAAGGTTGAAGCGCTCCGGCAGATTAAAATCCAGCTGGATGGTGGAGCATTGCCAGAGACGGCCGATCGCATCTTCGATCTTGAGATCGATTTTGGGGCCATAGAACGCCCCACCCCCCTCGTCGACCTTGTAAGCCCAGCCCTTGCGCTCCAGCGCCTCGATCAGGCCCTTGGTGGCCAGATCCCAGACGCTGTCTTCACCGATGGACTTCTCTGGCCGGGTGGAGAGATGGATCTCGTAGTGGCGGAAATCAAAGGTGCTGAGAATGCGCTCGGTGAGATTCAGGACCCGCAGGATCTCATCGCCGATCTGCTCGGGTAAGCAGAAGACATGGGCATCATCCTGGGTGAAGCCACGCACGCGCATCAGCCCATGCATCACGCCGGGGCGTTCGTAGCGGTACACGGTGCCCAGCTCGGCCCAGCGGATCGGCAGCTCGCGGTAAGAGCGCAGCCGACTGGCATAGGTGAGCACATGAAAGGGGCAATTCATCGGCTTGAGCTGGTACTGGCGCTCGTCCACCTGCATCGGCCCGAACATACTCTCGGCGTAGAAGTCGAGGTGGCCGGACGTGCGCCATAACTCAATGTCGGCGATATGGGGGGTATAGAGCAGTTCGTAGCCGTCATCGAAGTGCGCCTGGCGCCAGAAGTCCTCGATCAGCAGGCGCATGCGGGCGCCGCGGGGATGCCAGAAGACCAGTCCGGCCCCCGCCTCATCTTCGATCGAAAACAGATCCAGGTCGGTGCCGAGGCGGCGATGGTCGCGCCGCAGGGCCTCCTGCTTGCGGCGCTGATATTCCGCCAGCTGCTCTGCCGTTTCCCAGGCGGTGCCGTAAATGCGTTGCAGCTGGGCCCGGTTCTCGTCGCCGCGCCAGTAGGCCCCTGCCACACTTTCGAGGGCAAAGGCCTTGGGATTGAGCTCGCTGGTATTGGCCACATGGGGGCCGGCGCACAGGTCCCACCAGTCGTCGCCCAGGGTGTAGAGGGTGATCGGCTCCTGCAGACCAGCCAGGATCTCGAGTTTGTAGGGCTCGTTCTGCTGGCGGATGCGGCGTTCGGCCTCCTCGCGGCTGACCTCGATCCGCTCCAGGGGCAGTCGGGAGCTGAGGATCTTGAGCATCTCCTTGCGGATCGCCTTGAGATCGGCCTCGGTGAAGGGATCAGGGTTGTCGAAGTCGTAATAGAACCCGTTCTCGGTCCAGGGGCCGATGGTGACCTGGGCTTTGGGGAACAGGCGCTGCACAGCCATCGCCAGCACGTGACTCATCGAGTGCCGAATCCGGAGCAGGGCCGGGTTTTCGCTCGTTTTCGGCAGCTGGATCGTCGTGGCTTGGACCTCGACCGATGCCGGCTGGGGGGTCGCGGCGATCGGGGAGCTGCTCACGGAATCACCGATGTCGTAATGGAACCGATCCTACGGAGTCGCTCCAGGCGTTTGATCAGAACCGCCTAATCGCTGCGCTGACGCCGTGATGACTCGGTTCTGGAGGCCAGGCGTCGGGCTTCGCCCCGGCGTTGCATGTGTTTCAGTCGAGACTGGATGCCTTTGACGATGGAGTCGAGAGGGCCTTTGGTGCCGGAAACCTGGAAAGAGCGGCGTTGGGCCTCGCGGCGACGTTCCGAATTCTCGATCCATATTGACAACTGAGTGAACGGATTGGCGAGCTTGAGAGCGAACCGAGGCCGGGACAGTGTGAAGCCTGCGATTGCACCGAAGACGGTGGCGAAGACCAGGTTAATGATCAGGGTGCGGCAGAACAGAAGGAGTTCAGGCAGCCGTCGCTGGGCGATCCGTTGTTGCTGGCTGTTGCGCAGATTCTCCAGATCTGTGGCCAGCCTCCGTTCCATGCCCTGGCGCACCTTGCTCAAGGGCTGGTTGAAACCAGGCGGCAACTTCGGGGCACCTGGAAGTTTGAGTAGGGATGTGCCCAGTTCGCTGAAATCGCGGCTAGAAGCAATCTCAGATCGGGCTGCCGCAATGGTCGAGATCGTGCGATTGGCCGGGACCTCCGCGAGAATTCCCAGCCGCCAGGTACCTGCGGCCTGAAGGGGAATCAACAGCAGAAAGCCGATGCAAGCCAGGCCAGCACCTTTGCGGATCAAGCCCAGCCGCTGGCCCGAGCCGGTGTCATCGGGATCAGCGCCCAGCAGCAGCAGACAGGTGCCCAGCAAGGGCAGGAAAGCGAGATTCTGCAGCGACTGGATGGCGTTCAGTTGCCAGCCCGCATCAATCAGGCGTATCGGTAGAATGCCGCTGAGGACATTGCAGGCAAAAAGCACATAGAGGCCAAGCCCGGAGAGCCTTAGAAGTTTTATGGTCTGTTCTGGGGAACGGCCGTACGTCTTTTTCACTATCTGCTCACATTTATTTCACTTGAGGACTGTAACGGGGTGGCGCAGCGCTTTGGGCTGCCCTGTGGCTACAGCCCATGCGCCCCCCCCCCCGGCACCTGCAACGCGAGCAGGCTCTACGGTGCAGGAGGTCCTTCCAGGCTCGATGACCCCCCGTCCATCGTCCAAGACCCTGCCCACCGTGGCAAATCGAGCCGAACGGCGCAGCGTCGCCATCAGTTATCTGTTCTGGTGCGTTTCCCTGGTCGGGATTTGTGGCCTGCAGCGCTTCTACAACCGCCGTCCGATCAGTGGCACCGTCTGGTTGCTGACCTTCGGCCTCTGTTTTCTTGGCCAGCTGGTGGATCTGCTGCTGATCCCCGATCTGGTGGGCCAGGCCAACCAGTCCCTGCTGCTGCAAGACACCCTTGAGGCTGCGGAGTCCGCTGCATTGCCACCGATGGAGCGTCAATTGCTGCAGCTGGCTCGCCGCTCGGGCCGAAAGGGCTTCACCATCAATGACGCCCTGCTGGAACTCGAGCTGCCGCGCGATGCCGACAGCCAGGTGGTGTCCGCTGAGATCGAACGGCTGCTCCATCACCAGCTGCTCGATGTGGGCAACGACGAGCGCGGCCGTGTGGTGTACCGCGAGCCCTGAACGGGTTGGTCGCTGATCGGCGCCAGCGAAGACCGATCGGAGCGCGGCCGTGAGCGCCTCCAGACCAACCCGAGGGTTCGCCGGTGGTCCAGCAGCTGGGCACTCCCTTGCGGCTGGACATAGCGAGTGGGGTCAGGGGATCGCCAGGAAGCCCAGGGACTGCCGGACCCTGGCAAGCGTGGCGGCGGCTACCTCGCTGGCCCGATCCCGGCCTTGGCGCAGCACGGATTGCAGGTAGAGCGGATCGCTGCGCAGGTCGCGGTAGCGCTCTTGCAGGGGGCTGAGCGCGGCAACGGCGGCTTCAGCCAGCAGTGGCTTGAAAGCGCCCCAGCCCATGGCGGCGCATTCGGCGGCGACGGCTTCACGGCTGCGACCGGCCAGCAGCGCGTAGAGGCCCAGGAGATTGTCCGCCTCGGGACGCTCCGCATTGCCGAACTCCAGCCCCATCTGCGGATCGGTCTTGGCGCGCTTGATCTTGCGGCTGATCAGTTCCGGTGGATCCAGCAGGTTGATCCGCGATCCCTCGTTCGGATCGCTTTTGCTCATCTTGCTGCGACCGTCGCTCAGGCTCATCACCCGGGCTCCCTCCCGCAGGATCAGCGGCTCGGGAACCTTGAGGATCGGGATCAGCTCGCCCTCGGCATCCTTGGACCCGAAGCGAGCGTTGATCCGCTGCTGGGCGATGTCGCGGGCCAGTTCCAGATGCTGTTTCTGGTCCTCCCCCACCGGCACCCGATCGGCGTCATAGAGAAGAATGTCGGCGGCCATCAGCACCGGGTAATCGAGCAGCCCCGCGGACACATCCGCCCCCTGTCTGAGCGCCTTTTCCTTGAACTGGATCATGCGCTCCAGCCAGTTCAGCGGCGTCACGCAGTTCAGCAGCCAGCAGAGCTCGCTGTGGGCACTGACGTGGCTCTGGACGAAGACCGTGGAGCGCTCCGGATCGATGCCGCAGGCCAAATACAGGGCTGCGGTGCTGAGGGTGTCCTCCGCCAGCCGCCCCGGATCATGGGGCACCGTGATCGCATGCAGGTCGACGACACAAAAATAAGTGTCGTGGCTGGTCTGCAGATCCACCCAGTTGCGGATGGCTCCCAGCCAGTTGCCGAGATGGAGGGAACCGGTGGGCTGAACCCCAGAAAGCACCCGCGGCCGATCCGAAGGCAAGGCGCTGACAGCTGGCATGGTGGGGGCTGCTTCAGGCGTTGCCAGGGCTCAGCTCGGCGGCTTCGGCCACCGGGCTTGCGTCTGGGCTTGCATCAGCACTGGCGGCGCCATCGGCCTGGTCGGTGGCCCCTGAATCGGGGTCGGCCACCGTTTCGGCCACTGTCTCAGCCCCTGTCTCAGCCCCGGTCGCTTCGAAATCGCTGCCGTTGGCGGGTTCCGTTTCTGCGGTTGGCGCTGGCTCCTGCTCCTCGGGCTCCACCTTGGCGGCCGCGGGTCGACTGGGCCTGGCGAAAGGATCAATCCGCTGACCGCGGCCACCACCGCCACCGCCACCGCTACCGCCTCCGCCACCTGGGCCTGGGCCACGGCCTTCGCCGCGGCGACCCTCACGCACACCACCACCACCACCACCACCACCGCCGGCAGGGCGGGTGCTGGGGGGGGTCTGGGCGGCCTGGGCCCGCTGCTGGGCCACCAGTTCATCAAGCTGCCCGGACTCAAGTTGCTGGGCAAGGGTGCGCAGGGCAAAACCGAGCACCGCCACGGTGGACCTCAGGCCGAAGGCTTCTTGCAGCGCCCCCGCGGCCTGCAGCTCGTTGTCACTCAGCCGGATGCGGAAGCCGCCGGTATCGCGCTGTCCCCCCTGGCGTTGCCCGCCATCCCTTGGCCCGCCTTCCCTGGATCCGCCTTCACGTTGCCTTGATTCGCGCGGAGTACCAGAAGAGCGACCGTGTCCCGATTCCTCGGACCCATCGTTGGCCTGGGGAGTGTTGGTGTCGTCAGCCATGCCCGCAGCACGCATTCAGGCGCAAGTGTGGCGCATCGAGCGACGGGCGGGATCCCCTTCGGTGTGGAGCCAGTGCAGGGCGTGCTGACTGGCCGCCGGGATCCCGGTCCGGGCCAGCACCAACAGGGGCAGGGGGCGGTTCGCCTGGTCGGCGAACCGCTGGCGGTAGTCCTGCACCAGGGTCAGGTAGCGCTCCAGGGTCCAGCCCTGATTGCCCCGCTCCTGGGCCTCCCAGAAGCGTTGAAGGGCCTCGCGACAGGCCTCGCCCCCGAACTCCTGCCAGCACTGCTGCTGGGCCTGCCAGCCCTGCAGGCCGGCCGCCAGCAGCTCGCGGTAATGGGCCAGTTCGGGGGCATCCCGGCTGGCATCCGGCGGCAGCCTGGTGGCAAGTTGATCGATCCGGACGCTTTCCAGCCGCAGCCAGCAGCGATCAAGGATCAGCACCGGCAGGCCTCCGTGCCAGCGCTGTTCCTGCTGCAGCAGCGCGAGGCGTCGCTGCAGCTCCTCCCTCTGGCGAGGGCGCAGGCTCAACAGGGCATCCACCATCGGGCCTCGAACCTCGCGACATCATGCGGTGCACGACTCCAGGGTATGGGGATTGGCCGAGGGCAGACGGTGTCGCCGATGCCAGGACAGATGGGCATTCCGGCCGGAGAGATGTACTGGTCACCAAAGCTGAGCTAAACAGGCTCAGCCCCCGGCAGCTCCCGTGACCCGCCTGGATTCCTCCCCTGTTTCAGCGGCACTGCTTGCCCTGCCTGAAGCCGTTCCTGCCGCTCCCCTCTGGCGCCGGCCGGTCGTTCTGGCCGCTGCCGGTCTCCTGGCGAGCGACGCCGTGACCCATCTGCTCCATGTCGATGGCGGATCGCTGCTGGGGCTCGGGGCCCTGGCTGGAGGTTGGTGGTTGCTGTCGAGGCGGCGACGGTTGCTGCCGGCGCTGCCCCTGGACATCGACGGCTGGATCGCCCGCTGCGATGGCGTGATCGGCCAGTTCGAACGGCTGGATCCCGACGCCGGGCCGGGCCTGGCGTTTCGTCGCGCCGAGCTGGCAGCACTGCGCGCCACCCTGGAGCGCCAGGAGCTGGCCCTGGCCCTGGCGGGCTGCCAGCTGCCCGCCGCCGAGCTGCAACTCCGCTTTGTCGAGGCCCTGCGCGGCCAGCGGCCCCTTTGCCTTCACTGGGGCGAACCCCTGCCGAGCCTTAGCCCGGACTGGCGCTGGCCCCTGGCCCTGGAGCGTGCCGATGGCCTGCTGTTCCACCTGCATCTGCCCCTGAGCGCCGCCGATCTGCTCTGGTTGCAATCCCGGGGCAGCGGTCCATCCCAGGGCTCCAGCCAACCGATCTGGCTGCTGATCCAGGTGCCGATGCCACGCGAGCGCAGCGAACTGCTCGCGGAGCTGAGCTGCCAGTGGCCGGGCCTGGAACCCGAGCGGGTGATCCTCTGGAACGGCGCTGAGCAGACCCTCGCCCAGGCCCTCGAGCCCCTGGCCCTGTGGCTGGCGCGCCCGGATCAGGGGCTGCGCAAGGCCACCGCCCTACGCACATTCGAGCAACTGCACGGCCGCTGGCAGGCCGATCTGGAGCTGCTGCGGCGGAGCCAATGGCAAGGTCTGCAGCAGCGAACCCAGTGGATCGTGGCGGCGGGTGTGTTCGCCTCACCGTTACCCAGTGTTGATCTGGTGGTGCTGGCGATTGCCAATGGGCTGATGCTGCAGGAGATGGCCCAGCTCTGGGACTGCCCCTGGAGCCTGGAGCAGTTGCGCGCCGCCGCCACGGAGCTGGCCCGCGCCGCCCTAGCCCTCGGCCTGGTCGAATGGAGCGCTCAGGCGCTGATGGCGGTGCTGAAGCTGCATGGCGCCACCTGGCTGGTGGCGGGGGCTGTGCAAGCCCTGAGCGCGGCCTACCTGACCCGGGTGGTGGGCCGGGCGATGGCGGATGTGCTGGCGGAATCCTGCGGGGTCAGCCAGCCCGACCTCGAACGGATCCGGCGGCGGGCCAGCCTGTTGGTGGCCGAGGCGGCCGAGAGCGAAAAACTCGACTGGAGTGGCTTTGTGAACCAGGGCCGGCAGTGGCTGCAGCAGCAGGCGGCACCGGCCTGAGGTCTACACGCCGCCGTTGGCTGGGCAGCCCTGAACTCCACGCCGGCGCCAATCGGCTGGTGGGCCACTTCCTCTAACCGTGCATCAACGGACAGGCGAGTCCTGGGGGAAGCGGAGAGCAAGCTTGCTTTAGACAAATTCATGAATATATTTATCGATTGGCCTTATCCATCGCTCAGCTGATACGCCGCTCTGGTTTCGACATCGCACTAAAGTATCCATGGGATGATATTGACTTGGCCCGCTGAATCGGCTGGCTGCAAGTCCGACATCCGCGGCTGATCCGCTGGGAGAAGCCGCCCGTAGGCAGCCCGAAAGGTTTGGCCGGAAGCTGGGACAGCTTCTGCCAGTGGGTCTGGTCCACCAACAACCGCATCGACATCGGTTGGTTCGATGTGCTGATGATCCCCTGCCTGCTGGCAGCCACCATCTGCTTCATCGTCGCCTTCATCGCCGCCCCCCCAGCCGACATCGACGGTATCCGGGGCCTGTAGCCGGCAGCCTGATGTATGGCAACAACATCATCTCCGGAGCGCTCATTCCCTCCCGCAACGCTATCGGACTGCACTTCTATCCCATCTGGGAAGCCGCCAGCCTCGACGAGTGGCTCTACAACGGTGGCCCTATCCGCTGGTGATCATCCACTTCCTGATCGGCATCTCCGCCTACCTGGGCCGCCAGTGGGAACTCTCCTACCGCCTCGGCATGCGCCCCTGGATCTGCGTGGCCTACAGCGCTCCGCTGTAGGCCACCTTCGCTGTCTTGCTGATCGCCCCCTTCCACCTGCTGGTGGGGGTGGCGTGTGTCTTCGACGGCAATCTATGCTCCCCCCCCTGGCCCTCAGCGCCCCGCAGATCGGCTGAGCGCTGACCTGATTCCCCCGGATCTCAGGGGCCATCGCTGCAGGATGCGATCTGATCCAGTCCTCAGACCCCCTCAGCCGAGGGGGCTTTTTGATGCTTGCCCGGATTGATGACCCGGATCCATTCGCCCAGAGATCAACACAGCTGCGCTTGCTAAGTGCAGTGCTCGGATTAGCCGTGCCACCAGGCCGTTCCGGTGGAGATCAGCAGGCCGGCGTTGATCACCACGATCACAGCGGCGCTGCTCCAGCCAAGCGCCTGCAGCCAGGCGGGCGCCACCAGATCCCCCATCAGCGCCGGGCGCCCGCAGAGCCAGACCAGGGGGATCGCGGCGAAGGGCAACTGCAGGCTCAGCAACACCTGGCTCAGCACCAGTAACTGACTGATTCCCCGATCCCCCAGCAGGATCACAGTGATCATGGCCGGGACCAGGGCCAGGCAGCGGGTCAGCAGCCGCCGCTGCCAGGCGGGCAGCCGGATCTGCAGAAAGCCCTCCATCACCACCTGGCCCGCCAGGGTGGCTGTGAGTGTGGAGCTCTGGCCGGCGGCCAGCAGGGCGACGCCGAACAGCAGGCTGGCCAGCGACGTACCGAGAATCGGCGTGAGCAGGTGATAGGCCTGACTCAGATCAGCGACCGGCTCTCCACCCCGCTGATAAAAACTGCCGCCGGCCAGCACCAGAATCGCCGCATTGACCAGGAAGGCCAGGGTCAGGGCCACCAGGGTGTCCAGGGTGCTGAACCACAGGGCCTGATGGCGGGCCTGGTGCTCCCCTTCCCAGCGGCGGGACTTGACCAGGGCGGAGTGAAGGTAGAGGTTATGGGGCATCACGGTGGCCCCGAGAATCCCGGCCGCCAGGAACAGCCGGCGGCCGTCGCTGAAGCCGTTGAGCTGGGGGATGAATCCCTGGGCTACCTGCTCCCAGGGCGGTTGCAGCAGCAGCAGCTCCACCGCGAAGCAGGCACCGATCAGAGCCACCAGGGCGATGACCACCGCCTCCAGCCGGCGGACGCCCCACTGCTGCAACAACAGCAGCAGCAGGGTGTCGAGGGCCGTCAGGGCGACGCCCCAGGGCAGGGGCAGCCCTAGCAGCAGGTGCAGGGCGATGGCGCTGCCCACCAGCTCGGCGATGTCGCAGGCGACGATCGCCAGCTCAGCCAGCAGCCACAGGGGCAGGCGCAGGGGCTCGGGCAGCACCTGGGCACAGGCCTGGGCCAGATCGAGGCCGGAGGCGATGCCCAGGCGACAGCAGAGCGACTGCAGCAGCATCGCCATCAGGCTGGAGATCGCCACCACCCAAAGCAGCTCGTAGCCGTAGCTCGAACCGGCGGCCAGATCCGTGGCCCAGTTGCCCGGATCCATGTAGCCGACGGCCACCAGATAGCCGGGACCCAGCACCTTCAGAAAGGTGGTCAGGCCCGAGCCTTCGGCCGGTATCCAGACCGCATTCGATCCGGATGGCCTCGGCCCATCCTCCGGGGGTCTGGCTGGCAACTGCAGGCTCAGGCAGGCGAAAGAAAGGTTAGGGAATGGCTTGCGGCTACCGACCTGGGCACGACCCCGTCCAGCGCAAGGGGCTGGGCTGCCGCTCGCCGCTGTGGGACGTTCCCGGGCCATAACCTGTCAGCCGTGAGGCTGGTGGGCTGGGGTCATGGCGGCGGGCAGGGAACCGTGTTGATACCAGAGCTGGTATGGAAGATTCCGGTGTCCTCCGGTGCCAGCGTTCGCCCCACCACTCCGGTGTCATGAGCGAGGACGTTCCGTCCCAGGACCAGCGCTGGCCCTGGTGGCCCCTGTTGCCTCTTTATCCCTACGGACATCGCCGCACCCTGGTGCGGGAGTTGCTGCCGGGGAGGATCTGGAGTTTCGAGCAGCTGCAGGGGTTCTGGTACGTGGCGGTGCCGATCCGCATGACCGTGCTCAAGGTGGCCGACGGCCTGATGCTTTACGCCCCGGTGGCGGTCACCGGCGAGGTGCGGGCCCAGCTGCGGCGGCTGGAGGCCCTGCATGGCCCCGTGTGCACAATCGTGCTGCCGACCGCCTCGGGGCTGGAGCACAAGCTGCCGGTGCCGGCCATGGCCCGGGCTTTTCCGGAGGCCGCGGTCTGGATCACGCCGCACCAGTGGAGCTTTCCGCTGCGTCTGCCGCCCCGCCTGCTGGGCTTTCCGGCCGGCCGCACCCGGGTGCTGGGCAGCGATGGCCTGCCCCACGCCGATCAGCTGCACTGGCTACCCCTGGGACCGCTGAACCTGGGGTTGGGCACCTTTCTGGAATACGGCTGTTTCGACCGGGCCACCGGCGCCCTGTTGCTCACCGATGCCCTGGTGGCGATCTCCCCGGAGCCGCCGCCCCTGTTTGAGGCCGATCCAACCCCCCTGCTGTTCCATGCCCGCGATCGGGGCGATGAACCGCTGATCGACAGCGCGGAACGGCGCCGCCGCGGCTGGCAGCGGCTGGTTCTGTTCGCCAACTACCTGAGCCCCGCGCCCCTGGATGTAGCGTCGCCGCTGCAGATGCTGCGCACCAGCCTGGCGCCCGGCTGCCGCAGCCGCCGCGCTCATTTCGGGCTCTATCCCTTCCGCTGGCGCCAGCACTGGCAAGAGGCCGTGGACATCTTGCTGCCACCGGGGCCGCCCCGCATCCAGGTGGCCGCCGTGCTGGAGCGCCTGGTGTTTCCCAGGGCGAGGCCGGCGTTGCTGGCCTATTTGCGCCAGCTGGCCGGCCTTTCGGATCTGGCCTGGCTGATTCCCGCCCACTACGAGGCGCCGGTGGCCTGTTCCGCCGCCCAGCTTGAGGCCCTGGCTGCCGAGTTGGAGGCCAGGCCCTGGGCCCCCAGTGAAGGGAACTGGGCCTTCCTGGCGGGCATTGACCGCACCCTGCTGCGGCTGGCTCTGGTGCCGGCCGAGCCGACCGGACCGGACTCGCTGCCCACCGGACCCGACTGAAAGGGCTGTGGTGAGCAGTGAAAAAGTAAGGAGCAGGCGGCTCAGTCCGGCTTCACCCGGACGTGGCCCATGATCCCATGGGTTCAGAGATGCAGTTCGCCGGGATCGTCGATGGCGGTTTCTCCGAAGCCACTGCCCAGCAGGGTGCTCTCCAGTTCCATACGCTGTTCCATCTGCCGCAGGAAGTAGCCGGTCATCATGGCCGAAGCCAGCAAACCAGCCAGGCTGTCACGGCTGGCCTGAATCTTCACTTCAAACTGTTCGCCGGGGAGCATGCCCAGCAGACCCTGAACGTTGTGGCGAATGATGTCCTGGATATCGCCGCTGGCTGAGCGGGCAACCCGTTGCAGGACATCGGGAGATTGATCCTGCAGGTACTGGATCAGCGAGTTGCTGCTGATCGCCTTGTTGTCACTGGTCAGGAACTCCGGGTTGAACATGTGGATCTCCCGAACATGACGACTGGTGTGCCTCGCGACACGACCGAAACCTTAACGCAGCTGCTCAGGACACTCCAGGGGAGGTGTCGGTGGAGAACCGAATCGGACCGAAACGCTCCAGGGGCCAATAACGCCAGATGGCGGTTCCTATCACATCGTCCACAGGCAAGGGGCCCCAGATGTGGGAATCGAGACTGGCATTGCGGTTGTCGCCGAGCACCAGCACATGACCTGCCGGCACGGTCAGGGCTGGCAGGTCGTAGTCCATCGGTTGATGGCGCCAGGCCTCCGCCACCAGTTGGTCATTGCGTTGCAGCTGGCCGTCGCTGACGGCGATCCGGTCGCCGGCCACGGCCACCACCCGTTTGATCAGGGCGGCCGCCGGGTCGTAGCCGGCGGCCTGCAGGGCGGCCGGCGGATGGAAGACGACGATCGTGCCCGCGCTCAGGGGGCGGGCGAGCTTGGGCCCGAGCTTCTGCACCAGGATCCGATCCTGCAGCTGCAGGGTGGGCAGCATCGAGCCGGAGGGGATCCAGCGCGGCTCGACCACGATCCAGCGCAGCAGCAGGGCCAGCAGCAACCACAGGACCAGCGACCGCAGCTGGCGCATCAGGCTGACTGGCTGCTGGATGTGTGCCGGCAGGGAGGGACCGGGTTGGTCGGGCGTGGGGGCTGGTGACTCCTGGGACATGGGTTGGCGAGACAGCGCCGGCCGGAGCCGGAGCAGGGATGATCGCTCCATCCTGACCAGCCGAGGTTCCCTGCCGTTGTCCCCGAGCGATCCCCCGTCTCCTTGGCCCGGTTCCCAGGCCATTCCTGCCGCCATTCCTGCCGCCAGTGCTGCCGCCAGTGCTGCCGCCACCGCGAACGTCAGGGCGGCCCTGGTGCTGCTCGCGGCCCTGGTCCGCCAGGGCCTGGAGCTGGTGGTGCTCTGCCCTGGCAGCCGCTCCGCCCCCCTCGCCCAGGCTGCGGCCCTGCTGGAACCGCAGGGCCTGAGGTTGCTGACGGCGATAGATGAACGCTCTGCCGCCTTCTTCGCCCTGGGTCATGGCAAGGCGACGGGCCGGCCGGCGGCGGTGATCACCACCTCCGGAACGGCGGTGGCCCAGCTGCTGGCGGCGGCGGTGGAGGCGGATCTCGGCACGGTGCCGTTGCTGTTGCTGAGTGCCGACCGGCCGGAGCGGCTCAAGCACTGCGGCGCCAACCAGGCCGTACCCCAGGAGCAGTTCCTCGCGGTCTGTTGCCGCTGGCTCGGCCAGGGAGCCGGCAGCGGACTGGCAACGATGGACAGCGCCCAGCTGCAGGCGATGGCGGCTCGGGCGATGGCCGCTGCCCGCGGCGATGGCCTGGGCGCCCCCGCCGGTGCCGTCCATCTCAACCTGCCCTTCGAGGAACCGCTCCACATCGGTGCCGAAGGGCTCGCAGCCCTCGCCCTCGATCCCTCTCCCGAGCTTCAGGCCCAGGGTCCGCTGCTTTCTGCCCAGCCACCGGCCATAGCTGCGCCCGGGCCTGCGGCGCTGGATCCCGATCGGCCCGGGGTGGTGGTGGCGGGGCCCTGGCGTGGCGATCCGGCCGACTGGCCCTGCTATTTGGCCGCCCTGCGGCGCTGGCTGCATCGCAGTGGCTGGCCGCTGCTGGCCGACCCCCTCTCCAGTCTGCGCGGTCACGGAGGTCTGCCCCAGGTGGGCGCCTATGACCTGATCCTTGCCGCCCCACCGGCGCAGCTGGCGGTGGATCAGGTGCTGCGGCTGGGCTCCCTGCCGGCCAGCCGCCGCCTGCAGCAGTGGCTGCAGGATCTGGGCGGTGATCAGGTGTTGGTGAGTCAGGGCGATCCCCGCCGCCTGGATCCGCTGGGCACGGTGCCACCGCAGCGGCACTGGAGCGCGGGGCTGGAGCGCTGGCTGGAGGCCCTGCCCGGCCTGGACGATGGCCCCGGACCCGCCGCCGCTTGCCTGGACCTGCAGCGGCGCTGGTGCCGCGCCGATGCGTCCGTGCAGGGCTTGCTCGATCAGCAGCTCGTGGGCTCGGAACAGCTTGGAGAGGTGCGGTTGGGGGAGGTGTGGCTGGCCCGCCGTCTGAGCTGCCTGCTGCCGGCTGACTGGCCGTTGATGCTGGCCAGCAGCAGTCCGGTGCGGGACTGGGAGAGCTTTGCCGATCCGGTGGCGCCGGCGCGAACGATCCATGGCTTCCGCGGCGCCTCCGGCATCGATGGCACCCTCTCGATGGCCTGCGGGCTGGCCGAGGCCCACGGGCGGCTGGTGTTGATCAGCGGTGATCTGGCCCTGCTGCACGATGCCAATGGCTGGCTGTGGCAGCGCCAGCTGCGGGGACAGCTGACCGTGTTGCTGATCGAGAACGGGGGTGGCGGCATCTTCGAACAACTGCCGATTCGCGTGCCGTCGCCGGGGGCCATGGATTTTGAGCGACTGTTTGCCATGCCCCAGGCCGTCGAGCAGCTGGATCTGGCCGCCGCTTATGGCGTCGCCGGCCGCCGCGTTGAGCGGCCTCAGCAGCTGCAGGAAGCCCTTGACTGGGCGCTGGAGCAGCGGATGGCCCTGCTGGAGCTGCGCACGGATCGGCGCGCCGATGCCGGACTGCGAACCCGCCTGCGCACAATGGCCTCTAGGCAGCTTTCGCTCCCATGACCTCCACCAGCGCCAGTTCCCCTGCCAGCGCCGGTTCCGGTGGGGGCACCGGAGCGATCGCCCCGGTGGACTGGCAGAGCGTCGGCCGCTATCAGGACATCCGCTTCGAGCGCAGTGATGAGGGCATCGCTCGCATCTCGATCAACCGCCCGGAAAAACGCAACGCCTTCCGGCCGCGAACGGTTCAGGAGCTCTGCGACGCCTTCTCCAGGGTGCGAGATGACACGGCCATCGGCGTGGTGCTGTTCACCGGCGCCGGCCCTGCGGCTGACGGGGCCTGGGCCTTCTGCGCCGGCGGCGACCAGAGCGTGCGCGGCGACGGCGGCTACGTCGATGAGGACGGCTTGCCGCGGCTGAATGTGCTCGATTTGCAGCGTCTGATCCGCAGCCTGCCCAAGGTGGTGATCGCCCTGGTGGCGGGCTATGCCATTGGCGGCGGCCAGGTGCTGCACCTGCTCTGTGATCTCAGCCTGGCAGCGGAGAACGCCGTCTTCGGCCAGACCGGACCGCGGGTCGGCAGTTTCGACGGCGGCTTCGGTGCCGGCTATCTGGCCCGGGTGGTGGGCCAGCGCAAGGCCCGGGAGATCTGGTTTCTCTGCCGGCGCTACAACGCCGAAGAGGCCCTGGCCATGGGCCTGGTCAATCGCGTCGTGCCGCTGGAGCAGCTGGAGGCGGAAGGGGTGACCTGGGCCCGGGAGGTGCTGGGCCACAGCCCCACGGCGATCCGCTGTCTGAAGGCGGCCTTCAACGCCGAGACCGATGGACTGGCGGGCCTGCAGGAGCTGGCCGGACAGGCTACCCATCTCTTCTATCGGACGGCTGAGGGCCAGGAAGGCCGCAATGCCTTCCTGGAAAAGCGCGATCCCGACTTTTCAGGGTCGCCCTGGCTGCCTTGAGGCTGGCTGGCCTGAACCATCGCTGCCGTGAACCTTGGTTGCCCTGAATTGGTTGCTCTGAACCCTGGCGGCCCTGGCGATGCTCTCCGCAAACGCTCGGGAGGATTGCGCCTGGGAAACGCCGCGGAGAGTTGCCCGAAGAGTTGTCTCACTGAGCGCTCTGGGCTGTTGTCTTTGGGAGTGTTGCCCCGGACAGGCGGTCCAAAACGGTGGTTCAACTTTTCCGTTAAATGGAGCTGGGGGTCTGCAGCGGCGCTGGGATTGGGCGGCTGGCTGGCTTTGGGGCTGCTTAGGGTGCGAGGTGTCGATTCTGTGAATTCCGGGTCCGTGACCCCAAGGCCCACCACTGCCCCTGCCACCACTGCCCCTGCCAGCCCTGCCCCTGCCAGCCCCGACCCTGCCACGCCCGTGCCGGCCGCTCCCTCCATGTCGGGATCAGTCGCGGTAGGCCCAGTCATGGCAAGCCTTGTCACAGCCTGTCGCCGCTGGGCTGGGCCTGTTGCCGCCCTGGCGCTGCTGGTCTGTGGCCAAGCCGCCTGGGCCGGCGAAGGGCCGCCGGTCTTGGCGGCTCCCCTGGTTCCACCACAGCCGCTCACAGCAGCCCCGGGCGCCGCGGTCGGCGGCCTGGGGCCCAGCCTGCACCTGCCCGAGGCCGGCAGCAGCGATCCGCCGCGCCAGCTGGTGCTCCATCGCCAGCGCCGCCTGCTGATGGTGCTTGAGAACGGCCGGGAGCGTTGGCGCTACCCGGTGGCGGTGGGGATGCCGGGCTGGGAGACGCCGGTGGGGAAGTTCAAGGTGATTGAGAAGACCGCCAATCCGGTCTGGGAGCATCCAGCCACCGGCCTCAAGATCCAGCCAGGCCCCGGCAATCCCCTCGGCAGCCGCTGGATCGGCTTCCATCGCGACTGCCGCGGCCGCAGGGGTTTCAACGGGGTGGAGCAGCTCGAATTGAAAGGTTGTGTGATCGCTGGTTTCCACGGCACACCCAACCGGGACAGCGTCGGCCGGGCCGTCTCCCACGGCTGCGTGCGGCTCTATGACGAAAACGTCCAGGAATTGTTTGATCTGGTGCGGATCGGCACGCCGGTGACCGTGCTGCCCTGAGGGCGGTTCTGATATGACCCGTAGAGTTGCCCCCGCCAGATCATCGCGCTGCCAGGCGCCTGAACCTCCATGCGGATCCTGTTCGCCGCGGCCGAATGCGCCCCGATGATCAAGGTGGGGGGAATGGGCGATGTGGTCGGTTCACTGCCACCGGCCCTTGCTGCCCTCGGTCACGATGTGCGCCTGATCCTGCCGGGCTACGGCAAGCTCTGGAGCCGCCTGCAGATTCCGGCGGAGCCGCTGTGGCGTGGCCACACGATGGGCACCGATTTCTCCATTTTCGAAACGCGCCATCCCAGTAACGGTCTACCCCTGTATCTGGTCGGCCATCCGGTGTTCGATCCCGAGCGCATCTACGGCGGTGAAGATGAGGACTGGCGCTTCACCTTCTTTGCCAGCGCGACGGCCGAATTTGCCTGGAATGTCTGGAAACCCCAGGTGCTGCATTGCCACGATTGGCATACCGGCATGATCCCGGTCTGGATGCATCAGGATCCGGAGATCAGCACGGTCTTCACGATTCACAACCTTAAATATCAGGGTCCCTGGCGCTGGAAGCTCGATCGCATGACTTGGTGCCCCTGGTACATGCAGGGTGATCACATGATGGCGGCGGCCCTGCTCTATGCCGATGGGGTCAATGCGGTCTCGCCCACCTATGCCGCCGAGATCCGCACGGCTGAATATGGCGAACGGCTGGAGGGATTGCTCAATTACATCAGTGCCAAGCTGCGCGGCATCCTCAACGGCATCGATACCGATGACTGGAACCCCGCCACCGATGCCACACTGCCGGCCACCTTCAGCAGCGCCGACCTCAGCGGCAAGGCCCTCAGCAAACGGGCGCTGCAGGAGCGCATGGGGCTGACGGTCAATCCCGACACCTACCTGATGGGCATGGTCAGCCGGCTGGTGGACCAGAAGGGGGTCGATCTGCTGCTGCAGGTGGCCGACCGGGTCCTGGCTTACACCGACAGCCAGTTCGTCGTGCTCGGCACCGGCGATCGCGGCTATGAATCGGGCCTCTGGCAGCTGGCGGCGCGCCATCCCGGCCGCTTCGCCGTCTTCCTCACCTATGACGACGCCCTCTCCCGTCTGATCTACGCCGGCTCGGATGCCTTCCTGATGCCGAGCCGCTTCGAGCCCTGCGGCATCAGCCAGCTGCTGGCGATGCGCTACGGCTCGATTCCGGTGGTGCGCAAGGTGGGCGGACTGGTGGACACGGTGCCGCCCCATGATCCCCGGGCCCATACCGGCAGTGGCTTCTGCTTTGACCGGTATGAGCCGGTCGACTTCTACACCACGATCGTGCGCTCCTGGGAGGCCTATCGCCATGCCGACAGCTGGCGCGAGCTGCAGGTCCGGGCGATGTCCCAGGACTACAGCTGGGACCGTTCGGCCAGGGAATACGAGGCCATGTACAGCCAGGTCTGCGGCGTGAAGATGCCCAGCCCGGATGCCGAGCAGGTGGAACGCTTCTCCCAGGGCCAGGGGGCCGATCCGAGTCTGCACAGCGCCGCCGAGCGGGAGGCGGCGGTGGCGGCCGACGAGGCCAGCCGTGCCGCCGGCAAGCCCAAGCCCCAGCCCAGATCTCGCAATCCCCTGGCCCAGTTGTTGCGCCTTGGCGAGGGCTGAGCCGTGGCGAGGGCTAAGCCGCCCGATCCCCAGGCCAACCTGCCCCAGAGCTACGAGAACCCCTGGAGAATGCTCGGCCGGGATCTGAGGGCCGTCACGGCCGATCTCGGCCTGCAGTTGCGGGCGCTCTGGCGCCGCAATCGCCAGGGTGAGTTCTCGGTGCCCGGGTTCTGGCCCGGCTCTCTGCAGCCGCTGTTCTGGCCACTTTTGCTGGCTCTGCTGCTGACGCTGCTGCTGGCTCTGCCCTCGATCACCTGGAAGGTGCTGCCCCGGGGCCCGGGTCCCATGCAGCCAACGATTGCGGAGACGGAGGGCGAGCGGGTTTCGGGCTCCGAGAGGCTGCTGCCGCGATCGCCTGCAGACGAGGATCCATTTCCGCTCCTAGCGCCCTTGGCCGCCACGCCCGCTGCCGACGCCACCGCTCAGCGACCGGAGCTGGAGGTCGCCGTCCGAGAGAGCCCCGGCGGGGCCCTCCCGGCGTCGGTCGCGCCCGAGCAGGCAATGGCGCCGCCGCTGGCCCTGGATCCCCTGCTGCAGATGCTCGCTGACGCCGATCCCCAGCATTTGATCCTCTCGGCCCATCCCGAGCCCGCCCTGTCCCTGCTGCGTCTGACCCTGGCTCCGGCCTACACCGACCTGCCGGCAGCCAACCGCCATCAGTGGGCGGATCGTTGGTGCGAGCGGGCTCGGGAGCTGGGTTACGAGCGCTTTGAGCTGAGCGATGACCAGCAACGACTCCTGGGACGTCAGGCTCTGGTCGGATCCGGCATGATCCTGCTCGATCCCGTCCCCAGGCTGTGATGGCAGTGCGTTTCGATCCCCTGCTGGCGCTCTGGGGTGAGCCCTGGGGGCCCAGCGCCGCCGCCGGCCCCGCCGCATCGATCCGCACGATCAGCACCGACAGCCGCTCCGATCTTGCCGGTGCTCTGTTCGTGCCGCTGGTGGGGGAGCGCTTTGACGGTCATCGTTTTCTGGAGGCAGCCCTGGAGCGGGCGGCGGCCGCCGTGGTCCAGCTGGATCGCATCGAGCCCGCCGCGGTGCAGGCCCTGGCCGAACGCCTGGGCCGGCCGGTCTGGCCTGTGCAGGACAGCCTGCTGGCCTATCAGCAACTGGCCCGGCTCTGGCGCCGGGGCTTGGCGGCACCGGTGGTCGCCGTGACCGGCTCGGCCGGCAAGACCACCACCCGCGAGCTGATCCGCGCCGCCCTGGCCTCCCTGGGGCCAGTGGTGGCCAGCAGCGGCAATGAAAACAACGACATCGGCGTGCCCCTGACCCTGTTCAAGGCCAGCGGCAGCACGGCGGCCCTGGTGGTGGAGATGGGCATGCGCGGCCTAGGGGAGATCGAACGGCTCAGCCTTTGTGCGGAGCCCGATCTGGCGGTGATCACCAACATCGGCACGGCCCACATCGGTCGGCTGGGCAGCCGGGAGGCGATCGCCACGGCCAAGTGCGAGATCACCACGGCCCTGCGGGCCGATGGGCTGGTGGTGATTCCTGCCGGGGATCCCCTGCTGGAACGGGCCCTGGATGATGTCTGGAGCGGGCGGGTGCTGCGGATCGGCTTAGTCGATGAGCTGGACGGCTTTGATCCGTCCCTGCCGCCGGCCGATCTGGTCGGCACGATCGAGGGGGCGGCAGATGCGCCCGCAGCTGGCTTCGCCGCCGAACGGTCTCGGTTGCTCCTGGAGGATGGCACTGTCATTCCCATGCCCCTCGACGGCCGCCACAACGCCCGCAATCTGCTGCTGGCGATGGCCGTGGCCCGGGAGCTGGGGGTGTCTCAGCCGGCTCTGAGCGCCTTGGCGGTGGAGGTGCCCGGTGGCCGCAGCCGTCGGGTGGCGATCGGCGGTGTGGAGGTGCTCGACGAGACCTACAACGCCTCCCCGGAAGCGATGCTCGCCGCCCTGGAACTGCTGGCCATGGCGGCGCCCGACCCTGCCGCCGCCCGCTTCGGGCCCTGCCGCCGCTACGCCGTGCTCGGCACCATGCTTGAACTCGGTGATCAGAGCCTGGTGCTGCACCGTCAGGTGGCCGCCCGAGCCCGGCAGCTGGGCCTCGATGGACTGGTGATCGTGGCGGCCGGCGAGGAGGGCGAGGCCATGCTGGAGGCCGGCGCCGGGCTGGCCCGGCTGGTGAGGGTTGACACCCCCGCCCAGGCCCTCGACCCCCTGGCCAGCTGGTTGAAGCCTGGGGATCTGCTGCTGCTCAAGGCCAGTCGCGGCGTGGCTCTGGAGCAGCTGCTGCCGCTGCTGCAGGCGGTGCTGATATGAGCGGTGCACGGCGACACCGGTTCAGGGCCCTCGCATGGGTCGGACTGGGACTGGCGTTGGTGCTGGCGCCGGGGGGTGGGCCGCTGCGGGCCGGCTCGGTGATCAAAGAAGTACCGAGCACTGGATCACTGTTGCCGCTCGATGCGGACACCTTCCGGGCCCAGCACGGGCAGGAGGCCATCTTTCGACTCCGTCTGGGGGTGGATGCCGCCCTTGCCCCCAGCCCGGCGGCTAAAGCTGATCCGCCGCCAGCCTGCCCGGCTCTGGATTGGGAGGCCTCCGTGGAACGGCACCAGTACAGCGCGGCCCTCGAGCAGCGCCGCTATTTCGAAGCTGGCCAGGCTCTCGGGCGCTGGCAGCGGCTGCAGGCTCTTTGCCATCTCCGCTGAGATTCCGCTCGCTGCCAGCGTTGGTGTTGGTCCAGACAGCGACGCTTACGGCAACAGCGAATCGCAAGCATTCTTTCTCCTGATCTCTTCACAACACCATGGCAGCCGTAGACATGGCATCCGTGAACATGGCACCAGCTGCTGCCTAGGCAGGCGCCCCATGGCCTGGGACAGGCCGGAGAAGTTGCACTTGTGGATGACCGGTAAAAACGACCCCGACGGCGATCCCGACGCCCTCAGCTCCGCCCTTCCTTCACCACCTGGCGGGCCCGGCCGAAGGCCAGAGCTCCCGCGGGTACGTCCTTGGTGAGGGTGGAGCCGGCCGCCACCGTGACCTTGTCGCCGAGGCGGATCGGGGCCACCAGGGTGGAGTTGGCGCCGGTCTTGCTGCCGGCACCGATGTGCGTACGGTGCTTGCGCACGCCGTCGTAGTTGGCGGTGATCGTGCCGGCGCCGACATTGACGCCATCACCGAGATCGGCATCCCCCAGATAGCTGAGGTGGTTGGCCTTGACCCCCGCGCCAAGGTGGCTGTTCTTGACTTCGACGAAGTTGCCGATGCGGCTGCCAGCGCCGAGATGGGCCCCGGCCCGCAACTGGGCATAGGGGCCGATCACACAGCCTTGCTCCACCTCCACATCCCGCAGCACCGAAAACAGCACCTCCACCGATTCACCCAGGCGGCTGTTCTCGATCAGGCTGCCCGGTCCGATGCGGCAACCGGAGCCGATCTGATTGTTGCCGCGGAAATGGCACTGGGGTTCGACCACCACATCGCGGCCGAAGGTGGTGCCCTCGCTGAGGGTGCAACTGAGCGGGTCGGTGAAGGTGACCCCTGCCGCCATCCAGTGGCGCCGCAGGCGCTGTTGCAACACCGCCTCACACTCGGCCAGCTGCAACCGGTCGTTGATGCCGATGATCTCCTGGGGATCGGCCACCTCCAGATGCATCGCCGAGCCGAGCAGGGCGACGGTGTCGGTCAGATAGAGCTCCCCCTGGTCGTTGTTGGTGGCCAGCAGCGGCAGCACCGCCGCCAGCTTCGGCCAGTCGAAGCAGTAGATGCCGGCATTGGTGAGGTTGTTGCGGCGCTGTTCCTCGGAGCAGTCGCGGTGCTCGACGATGGCGCTGACGGCACCATCTTCAGCGGCAATCCCGTCGTCAGCGGCGATCACTCGGCCGTAGCCGCTGGGATCGGCCAGGCGGGCACTGAGCAGGGTGACGGCAGCGCCGCTGCGGCGGTGCAGCTCCAGCAGTTGCCCGAGGGTTTCCGGACGCAGCAGCGGCACATCACCGTTGAGCACCAGCAGCTGGCCTTCAAAGTCCTGCAGGGGCTCCAGCAGTTGCTGCACAGCGTGGCCGGTGCCCAGCTGGGGCTGCTGCAATACGAACTCCAGGCCGCCATGGGCCGCGAGGGTGCTGGCGACCCGTTCAGCCTGATGGCCGACGATCAGCAGCCGGCGTTCGGGCTCCAGGTGCTCGCAACTGGAGAGCACCCGCTCGACCAGGGTGGAGCCGGCCAGGGACGCCAGCACCTTCGGTAGGTCGCTTTTCATCCGAGTTCCCTTTCCGGCGGCCAGAACGGCAACGGCGAGCATCGGGGAGCGGCACGGCTGGAGCGGAATCTACCGGGCCCGCTCAGCCGGTCCCTGAGCATCGGTGTCCTGGCGAACGGCTCCCTGCCCCGCGGGCCTGTGGTCCGGATCGGTCTGCGGCGGAAGAGGCCCTGGCAGAGCTGGTGGACTGAGCGGTGGCGAGGAGCTGATCGCCGGCGGAGATCCGTGGCGGCGCGACAGCCCCCAGCGGCGTTGCCACTGCCCGCTCGGTTCGGCCGTGCTGAGGAGCTGCTGCTGCTGGCGCCGCTCGAGAATGTCAGCGGCCGTGCCGTTGCGCTCCGGATCCCGGTAGGGCTCGCCGGCCCGGCAGGCCAGATGCTCCAGCTCCAGCGGGGTCAGGGGGCGCAGGACACGCCCTGATGGCAGCGCCGAGGGGCTGGCCGCGGTGCCCGCACTCCAGATCCGGTGGGGCGCTGCTGGGCAGGACGCCTCGGGTGCCGCATCGTCAGGCGCATTCAGCCCACGGCCTGGATTTGCCGGTCTGTGGGTGTTGCTCGAGGGATCGGCGGCTGGGGCGCCCTTGGCGTTGATGGCGGCCAGCTGCAGCCCGGCGAGCCCCAGGGCCCGGCGCACCGCCGCCGCCGAGCAGTAGGTGAGCAGGCGCCCCCGGGGCGCCAGCAGGCCGGCCAGATCGACCAGAAACTCCTGCGACCAGAGCTGGGGGCAGTGGCGGGGTGAGAAACCATCGTGCAGCACCAGATCGCAGCGGCCTTCGAAGCGCTCCAGCAGCTCGCTCAGGCGGGCGCGGCCATCGCCCCAGAGCAGCCGCTCGCCGCTGGCGAGGGTTTGCAGTTCCCGCAGCACAGAGCCTGGCCACTGGCGGCGAAAACCGTCATCGGCCAGTGCCAGCTGCAAAGGGAACGGATCCAGCTCCAGCCCCCACCAATCGAGGCGAAGCCCCCGCTCCTGGCAGGCCTGCACCAGGGCCGCCGTGTTCGTGCCGGTGCCCACAGCCACCTCCAGCACCCGCAGCCTGGAGCCGGCGGGATAGCGCTCGAGTTCAGCCGGCGCCACGAACACCCGGCGGGCTTCGCTCAGGGCACCATCGGCGCAGTGAAAACCCTCCGCGAACTCCGGGCTGTAGAGGCTGAAGCTGCCGTCGCGGCTCCGGCGTTGCACCAGAGCCGATGGCGCGATCTGGCTCCCCGGCATGGCAGGGCGCCCCTGCATGGTCTGGCCCGGCTCAGGCCCGCAGCCGTTTCAGGTCTTCCCAGAAGCCCGGATAGGACACGGCCGCCGCCTCCGGATCGCGCAGCCAGGTATCGCCCCGGGCCACCAGGGAGGCCACCGCCAGGCTCATCGCCACCCGGTGGTCGGTCTCGCTGTTGACGGTGGCACCGTGCAGCGTCACCCCACCGGCGATTGTCAGCCCATCAGCGTGTTCCTGCAGTTGCGCTCCCATCGCCCCCAGCTGGCGGGCCATCACCGCCAGCCGGTCGGTCTCCTTGACCCGCAGCTCTTCGGCGCCGCGGATCTGGCTGACCCCTTCGGCGCAACAGGCCGCCACGGCCAGCACCGGGATCTCATCGACCAGGCGGGGGATCAGGTCGCCGCTGATCGAGAAGGCCCGCAGGGGCCCATGGCAGACGCGCAGATCCCCCACCGGCTCGCCAGCCACGTCGCGGCGATCCAGGATCTCCAGATGGGCTCCCATGGCTTCGAGTACCTCAAGAATGCCGGTGCGGCTGGGATTGAGCCCCACATTGCGCACCGTCAGTTCTGCCCCCGGGGTGATGGCGGCGGCCACCAGCCAGAAGGCCGCTGAACTGATGTCGCCAGGGACGGTCACCGCCTGGCCCCGCAGCTGGGGGCCGGGACGCACCGTCACCTCGGTGCCCTTCGGGCCGTGGACGCTGAGGTCGGCCCCGAAGGCCCGCAGCATGCGCTCGCTGTGGTCGCGGGAGAGGGCTGGCTCGATCACGGTGGTGGGCCCTGAGGCGGTGAGAGCCGCCAGCAGCAGGGCGCTCTTGACCTGGGCGGAGGCCACCGGCGTGCGGATCGTGGCGCCGTGCAGGGCCCGGCCCTGGATCGCCAGTGGCGCCAGTTCGCCACTGTGGCGACCGGCGATCGTGGCGCCCATCTGGGCCAGAGGATCGGCGACCCGGCGCATCGGCCGCCGGCGCAGGGAGGCGTCGCCGGTGAGCACGAAATGGCGCTCGCTACGCCCGGCCAGCAGGCCCAGCATCAACCGCATTGTGGTGCCGGAGTTGCCGCAGTCGAGGATGTCGGCCGGCTCCTGGAAGCCATCGAGGCCTACACCCCGCACCAGCACGGGCTGATCGACGGCGATCGCCGAGACCTCGACCCCCATGGCCCTCAGGCAGGCGGCGGTGCTGAGCGGATCCTCCGCTGGCAACAGTCCTTCGATGCGGGTCTCGCCCTCGGCGATGGCTCCGAACAACAGGGCCCGGTGCGAGATCGATTTGTCCCCCGGTACCCGCACGCTGCCCCGCAGGCTGGATCCCGCCGGCAAACGCAGCTCGGGCGTCAGCAGGGAGCCGCCGCTGCCGGAACTGGACATCGGGCCTGGACTCACAATCTCGGGGCTGGGCACGCCGGCAGCGGCAGGGTGACCTCCGATCCTATGGAGGCGGTTCACGGGCCTTGAAGCTGGATCGGTGTCTCTGCTCAGGGGCTGATCCCCGCCGCCCGCAGGCTGCCTGACAGGGACCACACCTCCACCAGCAGCTGATGCCAGGGGGCGATCGTGGCCATGTCCAGGGCCATCGGTGCCGGTGTGGCGGCCCGCAGCGCCCGGGCGGCCCGCAGCTCGGCCCGCGCCTCCAGCAGCCTGCCCTCGAGGCTCAGCTGGGCCGCAAGTGACAGCACGCTCTCGGGGCAGTGATCCAGCAGCAGCAGCCCGCGCTCAAAGGAGGCGGCGAAATCATCCAGCAGGGGGTTGAGCACCTGCTCCAGCAGTTCACCGGCGGAGTCGGGGCTGGGGGAAGAGGGAGCCATGGGCGAACTTTAGGGATTTCGCCGTAGTGCTCTGCGGGGGCGTTGAGGTCGTTAGGCCGTGGCCGGCCATCGGGCCCTCGGGCCCTCAGCGGCGGCCGCTAGCCAGCCCAAGGAGCTTGCCAGCGCAACGAACCGGCCGACTCAGCCCAGCAGCAGACCACTTTCATCGCTCAGGGAGGCCCGGGCGCTGCGCAGATCGTGGAGCAGCTCCTCCAGCGTGCAGCGGGCCAGTTCCCGCTCCAGGGCCTGCCGCAGGCGGCGCTCCAGGGCGACGGTGACCCGGGCGGTCGCATCCGGAGCGGCGGTATCAGGCTGGCCGGACTGGTCCGGGCCGGGGCCGGGGCCGGCGCTGGTGTTGGTCAGGGCCGCCAGAATCGTGGCCAGGGGAATCGCTCCGGCGGGGCGGGCCAGCCGGTAGCCCCCCTGGCGGCCGCGTCTGGCTTCGACGATCGCGGCGCGCCGCAGCCGCAGCATCAGCTGCTCCAGCAGGGGTTCCGGCAGCTGCTGGGCTGCGGCCAGATCATGCACCGAGCGCCAGCGCTGGGGCGTCTCTGCCAATTCCAGCAGCGCCCGGATCGCATGGATGGCGCTGCGGCTCAGCATGGAGGTCCTCCCGTCCAGCATGGAGCCTTCCCGTTCAGCTCCGGGCCGTTGCGGCGAGCCGGGTCAGCAGGGCTTCGAGGGTGTAGCCGAACAGGGCTGGATCCGGTTCTCCCTGGCCCAGATCAGCCAAGCCGAGCTCAGCCCAGCGTTGCTCCACCCGCTGCTCGAGCTCGACGGGACGACGCAGCGGTTCGCCCCATTCGTGCCGCTTCTCCGGACCGATCTTGGTGGTGGCGTCGATCGCCAGCCGGCCCCCCAGCCCCAGCCGCTCGCTGGCGAAGTCGAGGGAATCGAAGGGGGTGT